>DAIMFL010000001.1:0-5676 GCA_036724615.1 Alphaproteobacteria bacterium
CTCGACTCCGTGCGCAAGGTGACGCAGGCGATCGCCCTGTTCATCGCCGACTGGTGCGGGCTGGAGGCGGCGTAGCCGAGACGCGCTTTCTTTCCCTCGCCCCGGAGGGGAGAGGGAGGGACCCGCCGCGCAAGCGGCGGCAGGGTGAGGGCTGGCGCAAGCTGCTCGATAGATCCCCGGGTCAAGCCCAGCGATCAAACTTCCTATATCTTTGCTAATTCTTCTTGGCCATTGAGAAATCCGGCTGCTGCTCCGGCCGCGCGCGGTGGAAAGCGTCCAGCTCGTTGCAGCGGGACTCGATCTCGGTCAGGCGCGGATAGCCCGTGAGATCACAGTCGAATCGCCGCGCATTCCGAAGTTGTGGGATCAGATGGAGGTCGGCCCAGCCCGGCGCATCACCAAAGCAGAATGGCCATGGCTCTTCGCGCCGCGCCAGTGCCGCTTCGAGAGCTTCGAATCCGATGGCGATCCAGTGGCGGTACCAGGCCAGGACCTGTGGCTCCTCGGCGCCTAGCCGTTCCTGGAGATAGACCCGAACCCGATGATTGTTCAGCGGATGAATTTCGCAGGCGATGTGTTGCGAGAATGCCCGCACTTGCGCACGCAGCACAGGGTCCGCCGGCAGCAGTCGAGGCGCCGGATATCGCTCCTCCAGAAATTCGAGAATCGCTGTGGATTGCGCGATGATCCGGCCATCAATCTCCAACGCAGGCATCAATCCCTGCGGATTGACGGCCAGGTAGGCGGCGTGGCCGAGCGCCGGTGCCGAGACGTAGTCGTAAGCCACGGCTTTCAGATTGAGCGCGATCCGCACCCGCTCCCTTGCCGAGTTACGATGGTACGTATAGAGCTTCATGGCGGCAGATTGGGACATGACTCGGCGTTTTCGCGCAATCCGCGGGCCCGACGATGGCAATCTCCTATATCCCGCTACCTCGTTCATCGACCCCATGGGCCGCAGTCTATCCGGGAATTGCGCTTGCGTACAGATTTCTGTACAATGACTGAGTATCCCTGTCGGAAACCATGCTCGATGAAAACGGTCACCTATACTGCCGCGCGCGCCACCCTGGCCCGGACCATGGACGAGGTCACGGAAGACCGGGCACCCGTCCTCATTACCCGGCAAAAGGGCGAACCGGTGGTGATGATGTCACTCGCCGACTACGAGGCGTTGGAAGAGACAGCATACCTACTCAAGAGCCCTGCCAACGCGGAGCGGTTGCTCCGATCGATGAAGGATGTCCGCGCCAAGAAGGCGGTCGTTCGATCGCTCGTCCGCGATGACGAAGCAGAAGGCTGAGCTTGCCGTCAGTTTCACCGCCGACGGATGGGAGGATTACATTTACTGGAGCGAAGCCGATCGCGCGATGCTCCGCCGCATCAATCGGTTAATTCGAGAAATTCGCAGGGAGCCATTCGCCGGTATCGGCAAGCCGGAACCGCTGAAGCATGCCCTGGCCGGCAGTTGGTCGCGGCGCATCGACCAGGAGCACCGGCTCGTCTACGTCTATGAGGACGGCAACCTCTTGATCCTTCAGTGCCGCTATCACTATTGAATAATCTTCCCTCATCCGGAGCTTGTCGAGGAGTCTCGGCGATCCATTCCACGGTTCGCTTCAACGGATGAATGGATGCGCGGGTCGCCCCTTCGACAAGCTCAGGATGAGGCCCGCGCATGACAGCGTTCCTATATGGACACCGAGCTGGCCCGTTCAATAATCCTTCCCGTTGAACGGGGTCAGGGTCAGCGCGGCGATGTCGACGTCGTCGAGGCAGCGGGCGTTCACCGCCACCATCTCCGACCCGTCCGGTCCCTGGCCGGTGGCGAAGGATTCGATGCCGCAGCTCCGGCAGAACAGGTGGGCGATCTTGCCCGTGTTGAACCGGTAGGTGGCGAGCGCGTCCTCGCCCGAGCGCAGCGTGAACCGGTCGGCCGGCACGAAGCTCGGCAGCATACCGCGCTTGCTGCAGTGGGAGCAGTTGCAGGAGACGACCTTGTCCAGATCGGTCGTCACCTCGTAACGAACCTTCCCGCAATGGCAGCCGCCGATGTATGTCTTCGTCTCTGGCATGTTTCCTCCTGGCAGATCGCGCCCCATTGTCATCGAAATCGGGCTGAAGCGGAACACGGCATGGATTGGCTTCTCGCGGTTCTCGGCTTCGCCGTCACCATGTCGATCACCCCGGGGCCGAACAACGTGATGATCATCGCCTCGGCGACGAATTTCGGCGTGGCGCGCACAGTGCCGCACATGCTCGGCATCTCGATCGGCTTTCCCGCCATGCTGGTCGCGCTGGGGCTCGGCCCCCGGCATGGCGCTCGTCGCCTACCCCTTGGCGCACCAGCTGCTGAAGATCGCCGGCGCGCTCTATCTCGTGTTCCTAGCCTGGAAGATCGCCACGGCCAGCGGCATCGGTTCAGCCGATGCGCCGGGCCGCCCTCTCACCTTCCTCCAGGCGGCCTTCTTCCAGTGGCTCAACCCGAAGGCGTGGGTGATCGCGCTCGGCGCCCTCACCGCCTATACCACCGTGGGCGGCGCCATGGTGACGGAGACCCTCCTCATCAGCGCGATCTTCGTGCCGATCTGCGTCATCGCCTGCGCCACCTGGGCGGCGGGGGGCGTGGCGCTGCGGCGCGCCTTGCAGTCGCCCGCCGCGCTCCGCATGTTCAACTGGACGATGGCGCTGCTTCTCCTCGCCTCGCTGGTGCCGATGCTCGTCTGATCGCCCGGCCGGCCGGAACCACATCCCCGACCTGCCGTTTCCCTCAGAGTCCGGCGCGGGGAGACGCATGTCGCTCGTCATCGGCATCATCGGGAGCTATGGCGGCCTCAATGTCGGGGACGAGGCGATCCTCGCCTCCTCGATCGAGCAGCTGCGCGCCGCCGTGCCGGCGGCGGAGATCGTCGCGTTCTCGCGCAATGCCGAGCACACCCGCCGCCATCACAACGTCGACCGGGCGGTGAATTCCCGCACCGCGCTGCGCGACCAGGTGCTGCCGGAGGTGCGGCGGCTCGACATGCTGCTGCTCGGCGGCGGCGGCATCCTCTACGACCGGGAGGCCAAGTCCTATCTGCGCGAGGTCGCCCTGGCGCACGACCTCGGCGTTCCGACCTTCGCCTTCGCGGTCGGCATCGGCCCGCTGGAGGACCATCACGAACGCGTCGCCGTGCGCGACGGGCTCAACCGCATGGCCGGGATCACCGTGCGCGAGGTCTCGGCCAAGCGCCTGTGCGAGGAGATCGGCGTGACCGTGCCGGTCGAGGTGACGGCGGACCCGGCCGTGCTGCTCGATCCCCTGCCCTTCACCGACGAGATGCTCGTGGGCGAGAGCATTCCCGTGGACCGGCCGCTGATCGGCTTCAGCGTGCGCGAGCGCGGCGGCGCGGCGCCGGCGCTCGACAAGGTCGCCTATCACGAGCTCGTCGCCGACGTCGCCGATTACTGCACCCGGCGCTTCGAGGCGGACGCGGTGTTCGTGCCGATGGAGCGCGCCGACCGCAGCGAGATGCATCGCGTGATCTCCCGGATGGAGAATTCCGAGCGCGCCCACGTGCTGCGGCGGGACTATCACCCGCGGGAGATCGCGGGCCTCGTCGGACGCTTCTCCCTCGCCGCCGGGCTCCGCTTGCACTTCCTGATCTTCGCCGCGATCACCGGGACGCCGCTGGTCGCCCTGCCCTATGCGTCCAAGGTGAAGGACCTGATCTCGAGCCTCGGGATCGCGGAGCATGCGGACATCGACGTGGCCAGGAGCGGGAGCTTCCTGGCGGCGCTCGACCGTCTGTGGGACGACCGCGCCGCGCAGCAGCAGCGCGTCGCGGAACGGCTGCCCCAGGTCCGGCAGCTGGCGCGGCGCACGGCGCCGCTCGCCCTGTCCGTCATCGGCCGGGGGCCGGGGCCGGAGTCGGTGCCCCATGCCGGAGAAGACCTTGCCAGCCCTCCGGCCGTCATCTGAGCCCGCCGCCGTCGATCTGCCGGTGCGCGAGGCGCTGGTCGTCGCCAGCTGCGACGTGCTGGTGGTGGGCGGCGGGCCGGCCGGCATGGGCGCGGCGCTGGGCGCCGCCGCGGCCGGGGCGGACGTCGTTCTCGCGGAGCGCTTCGGCTTTCTCGGCGGCAATCCGACCGTCGCCCTCGTCAACCCGCTGATGTCCTGGCACACCCAGGCGGCGCCGCCGCTCAGCGCCGATCAGCTGGCGCTGCTGCCGCAGGACCACGGGCCAGGCGATCCCGTCGTCGCCGGCGCGCTGCAGCGCTTCCTGAACGAGCTCCTGAGCGCGGGCGGCGCGCTGGCGCCGACCCAGACCACCGGCTACACCGTCCCCTTCGATCCCGAGACCTACAAGCTCGTCGCCCTAGAGGCCATGGAGACGGCCGGGGTGCGGGTCCTGCTGCATGCCTTCGCCAGCGACGTCTGGGGAGAGCCGCAGCGCCCGTCCGGCGTGATCTTCGACGGCAAGTCGGGCCCGTTCGTGATCGAGGCGCGCAACCTGGTCGACGCGACCGGCGACGGCGACGTGGCGGCCCGCGCCGGAGCGCTGTTCCATGTCGGGCGCGAGGCGGACGGGCGGGTCCAGCCCATGACGCTGATGTTCCGCATCGCCGATTTCGACCGCAGCGCCTTCGCCGCCTATGTCGAGGCGCACCCGGACCAGTGGCAGGGCGTGCACGGCCTGACCGAGCTCGTGCGCGAGGCGACGGAGGCCGGCGATCTCGACCTGCCGCGCGAGGACATCCTGTTCTTCGCCACGCCGCATCCCAAGGAGCTGTCGGTCAACTGCACGCGCGTCACCGGCGTTCTCGGCACCGACGTGTTCGACCTGACCCGGGCCGAGATCGAGGCGCGCCGGCAGATGCAGCAGATCATGCGGTTCCTGCGGAAATACGTGCCGGGCTTCGCCACTGCCTATGTGGTGCAGAGCGGCACCCATATCGGCGTGCGGGAGACGCGGCGCGTGGTGGGCGAATACACGCTCGACGTGAGCGACGTGCTCGGGGGGCGCAAGTTCGAGGATGCGATCGCCCGCGCGAGCTATCCCGTCGACATCCACAACCCGGAAGGACCGGGCACGGTGATGCGCCGTCTTCCCGCCGGGGAGTGGTACGAGGTGCCGCTGCGCTGCCTGCTGCCGAAGGGCGTCGAGAACCTGCTGGTCGCGGGGCGCTGCATCAGCGGCACGCACGAGGCGCATAGCAGCTATCGGGTGACGCCGACCGCCATGGCGACCGGGCAGGCGGCGGGAGTCTGCGCGGCCATCGCCGGCAGCACCGGGCGCCAGCCGCGGGACGTGCCGGCCGCCGAGGTGCAGCGGGAGCTCCGCCGCCAGGGCGCGATCGTGTAGCGCGCCTGGCGACCGTCGTCATCAGCTTCGATCGTCATCCCCGGATCTACGCGGCTTCGCCGCTTCGTCCGGGGATCCATTCATCGGCCAGCGCGTGACCATCCATGGATTCTCGGGTCTGCGGCGCTCACGCGCCTTCGCCCGAGAATGACAACTGAGATGGGCGATGCCGGATATGGATGGATTAACCACAGAGGCACTGAGGCACAGAGAGAGCGAGAGGGCCGTGAGACCCCGGCTGGTCATAGCCGGATCTCGGCGCGGGCTTCGCCCGCGCCATTCATTTCTTCTCTGTGTCTCTGTGCCTCTGTGGTCAACTTCTTCTATTTCC
>DAIMFL010000001.1:5686-45036 GCA_036724615.1 Alphaproteobacteria bacterium
GACGACACGACGATGCGGCACTTGTCGAAGCCGGCGGCGTCGAGCGCGTCGCGCAGGTGGTAGATCGCCGCGGCCGATACGCCCGCCCCGACCAGGTAGCGCAGCTCGGATTCGTTGCGGTAGCCGCGAATGGCATGGGGCGCATGCCGTTCCAGAACCGCATAGGAGGCCGGCGGGTCGAGCCCCTCGACGAAGCGGCCGCCCGGCGTGTCGAGGCGGAATCCCAGCCGGCCGGCCGCCGCCATCTCCGGGAAGCGCCGGCAGACCTCGAGAGAGTCCGAGACCTCCCGGCCGAAATAATCCACGAGGACCGTCATGTCCTCGTCCGGGAAGGTCTCCTTGAACATCTCGGCGGCGCGGAGCGTCGATCCGGCGTAGCCGATGAAGGCGTGCGGCATCGTGCCCTTGCCGCCGGGCTGGCCGAAGAAATGTGCCGTCGCCTCGGTCGAGTTGCCGATGAAGCCTTTGGCGCCGTGCTTGCGCTTCGCCCGCGCGGAGCCGACCGCCGCCGCATAGGCCATGATCTCCGCCATCTCGAGTCCGGCGCAATGCCGCGCGTCCATCGCCAGGAAGGCGACCTTGGGCAGGTCGGCGCACATGGTATAGGCGTTGAAGGCGGCCACGCAGGCGGGGCCGAGCTTCTGCAGGAAGATCGTCTCGAGATCCACCAGCTGATAGAGCGAGCCGGTGATGTAGAGGATCGGCTCGCCGGCGCCGACCCAGCGCCCCTCCCCATAGTTGATCTCGATCTCGACCGCGGCGCCGCGTGCCTTCGCGACCTGGTTCAGCCAGTCGACGGCGAGACGCGGCGCCGAGATCACCGGCCGCCGCATGAAGACGGCATAGGTGACCCTCTTGTCGCCGAACCGGCCGACCGCCTGCTTCGTCTTCAGGAAGTAGTGGTCGGTCCAGGCCGGAAGCTCGTTGAGGTCGGGCTGCATCGAGCGTCGAGCTTGCCCGGGCGCGCCGCCCCGCGCAAGCCGGCCGGCGCCGCCCTCTTCCGGGTACCGGACGGCGCCGGGCTCCTCACCCGGCCGATGGCGCGACATGGGCGGACCTCCGGCGTCCCCGCGTCACGTTGACGCGGTCAGGACGCGACCGCGGCCACTCTTCGGCTGGCGCCCGCCTGGCGCTCCTGCTTCAGCTGCTCGGCGATCAGGAAGGCGAGCTCGAGCGCCTGGCTGGCGTTGAGCCGCGGGTCGCAGTGGGTGTGGTAGCGGTCCCCCAGCCCCTGCTCCGTGATCGCCTGGGCGCCGCCGATGCACTCCGTCACGTCCTGCCCGGTCATCTCGAAATGCACGCCGCCGGGATGCGTCCCCTCCGCCCGGTGCACGGCGAAGAAGCCGCGCACCTCGGCCAGGATGCGGTCGAACGGCCGCGTCTTGTACCCGGTCGAGGACTTGATGGTGTTGCCGTGCATCGGGTCGCAGGCCCACACCACCTTGCGTCCGGCGCGGCTGACGGCGCGCACCAGCTTCGGCAGCTGGGCCTCGACCTTCTCGTGTCCCATGCGCGAGATGAGGGTGAGGCGCCCCGGCACGTTCGCGGGGTTGAGGATGTCGATGAGCCGGAGCAGCTCGTCCGGCGTCATGGTCGGGCCGCATTTGAGCCCGATCGGATTCTCCACGCCGCGCAAGAATTCGACATGGGCGCCGTCCGGCTGGCGGGTGCGCTCGCCGATCCACAGGAAATGGGCAGAGCAGTCGTACCACTTGCCGGTGAGGCTATCGACGCGGGTCAGCGCCTGCTCGAAGGGCAGCAGCAGCGCCTCGTGGCTGGTATAGAACGCGGTCTCCCGGATCTGCGGCGTGGTGGCGCCGGTGACCCCGCAGGCGGCCATGAAGTCCAGCGCCTCGGAGAGGCGGTTCGCCAGCTCCTCGTAGCGATGGCCCTGGGCGCTGTCGCCGACGAAGTCGAGGTTCCACTGATGCACCTTGTGCAGGTCGGCGAAGCCGCCCTGGGCGAAGGCGCGCAGCAGGTTGAGCGTGGCGGCGGCCTGGTTGTAGCCCTGGATCAGCCGCTCCGGATCGGGCCGGCGCGCGTCCGGCGTGAACTCGATGCCGTTGATGATGTCGCCGCGATAGCTCGGCAGCTCGACCCCGCCCACCTCCTCGGTCGGCGCCGAGCGCGGCTTGGCGAACTGGCCGGCCATGCGGCCGAGCTTCACCACCGGGCAGGAGGCGCCGAAGGTGAGGACGACCGCCATCTGCAGCAGCACGCGGAACGTGTCGCGGATGTTGTCGGCCCGGAACTCGACGAAGGACTCGGCACAGTCGCCGCCCTGGAGCAGGAACGACCTGCCCTCCGCTACCTCGCCGAGCGAGGCCAGCAGGTTGCGCGCCTCCCCGGCGAAGACCAGCGGCGGATAGGTCCTGAGCCGCGCCTCCACGTCGGCGAGCTTGGCCGGATCCGGGTATTCCGGAACCTGGCTGATCGGCCTGGACCGCCAGGATTCCGGGCTCCACTTCGCGCTCATCGGCTGCCTCATCTCCCATGCCGCCCGCACACACCCCGCGGCGGGGGAGAGCGGTAAAGCAGGGGTATACGCCCGAACCGGGCGGAGATTCAACCGCACCCCGCAGCCGGGACCGCCCGATCGAGCCGGCAATCCCGGCCGATCTGGCCTGATGATATTGCGGTTCCGACCATTCTGGATTAACATTTAATCTAGTCTGGTTTTCAGGTCAAAATTCTCGTGATCACCGTCGGCGCCTTCGAGGCGAAAACGCATCTGTCCACGCTCCTCGATCGAGTTGCGGCGGGCGAGGAGGTCGTCATCACCAAGCACGGCAAGCCGGTCGCACGCCTGGTGAGCGCGGAGAAGATAGATCGGCAGCGTGCACAGGATGCATTCGACAAGCTGAAGCTGCTGCGCAAGAAGACGACGCTCGGCGGCCTGTCCTGGAAGGCGCTGCGCGACCAAGGCCGGCGGTGAGCGCTCTCGTCGTCGACTGCTCGATCGCGCTGTCCTGGTGCTTCGAGGACGAAGCATCGGCAGAGACCGACCGGCTCTTCGAGCGCGTGCGCGACGAGGGCGCCGTCGTTCCGGCTCTATGGCATCTGGAACTGGCCAACGTCCTCCTTCAGGCGGAAAAGCGCGGACGGATTGCCGCCGGCGACGTGGCGACCAGGCTGGAGCTGATCAGCGCGCTGCCGATCGCGACGGATCACGAGGCGACCCGCCGGGCGTGGCGCGAGATCCTCACGCTGGCGCGGGCGGAAGGTCTGACCTCGTCCGATGCGGCCTATCTCGAGCTGGCCTTGCGGCGCGGGCTGCCGCTCCTGACCAGGGACGCCCCCCTCCGAGAGGCGGCGAAGCGCTCGGGTGTGGCGGTCCTGCCCTAGCCGCCCCCGCTCCTTTCCCGCCTACTCCTCGAACTTCTCGCCGTCCGGAGCGACGAGATACCACTCCGCCCCGAATCCCTCCACGTCCTGCCCCTGGACGTCGCCCGGAGCCTGGTCCTTGACGAAGTAGTAGAGCGGCCAGCCGCCATAGGTGACCTGGGTCGAGCCGTCCTTGCGCTCGATCGTCGAGAGCTTCGCCGCGTCGACCTCGCCCTCGGCGGTCGGTTCGCCCTCGGTCAGCAGCGGCGGCCAGGCCGCGGCGCAGTCGTCATAGCAGGTGCTGGTGTTCTCGGAATCCGCCTCGAAGAGGTAGAGGCTCATGCCCTCGGCATCGGTCAGGAACTTGCCGTCGGCGCTGGTCTTCACCTGCGCTGCGGTGTCCTGGGCAACCGCGGCCGGCATGCTCAGCGCCAGAAGCGCCAGGGCCGAACATGCGCGCAAGGCGATCGTCAGGGGTCGTCCCATCGTGGTCCTCCGCTGTGGCTGAGGCGGGCCGGGCGGGACCGGCCTGCTCCTGCTGCTGAGAACACCGGGACGGCGCGTCTATTCCCGAGGAACCCGCGGTGCGCATCGAACCGGGCGGTCCCTGCCTTAGCCGTCGGCATCGCACTCGGAGAGGCGCTTGCCTATGATACTGTATTCAGTATCACCAATCTGACGTCCGACAGTCGAGGCCGGCATGGGCCAGGCGGAGAAGACGGTATCCAGGAGGGATGAACGTGACTCGTGATCGCCGCACCGCGTCCGACCGTCTGGGCTACGCCATCGTGGTATCGCCGCTTCCACAGCAGGACGGCGGTGGCTATCTGGCTGAAGTTCCTGACCTGCCGGGCTGCATCGGCGACGGCGATACGCCGGCCGCCGCCATCGCCGATGCCGAAAGGGCCATCGCCGAGTGGATCAGCGAGGCGAAGCGGCTCAAGCGCTCCATTCCGGAGCCTGTTGCGCAAGGCCAGCACAGCGGACGGTGGGTGCAACGCGTACCCCGCAGCCTGCATGGAAGATTGGCAGCCGTTGCAAAGCGGGAAGGCGTCAGCCTCAACTCCCTAGTCACGGCAATCCTCGCCGAAGGCGTCGGCCGGCGCAACGAACCGATCCGACGCCGGCAAAGCAAGCGGGACTGATATCTGATCTCGACATGCCGATGCCGCCGTAGGCGCTCCGGAAGCCGGGCGGCGTGCCTCAGTCCGCGGAAGTGGTTGCCATATGTCGGGCCCGGCTGACGTACGGGCGCGAACGGAAGCTGTATCGCGCGACGCCCAAGGCGGCGTAACGGTTTGCAACAGTCCGGCGCGGGCTGGCCCCTACTCCGCCGCTTCCTTCATCGGATCGGCGACCTTGGTGCGGAGCGTGACGAACTCCTCCGCCGCGCTCGGATGGATCCCGACGGTGGCGTCGAACTGCGCCTTGGTCGCGCCGCAGGTATAGGCGATGGCGAGGCCCTGGATGATCTCGGCGGCGTCGGCGCCGACCATGTGGCAGCCCACCACGCGGTCGGACTTCCGGTCGACCACCAACTTCATCATGATCCGCTCGTCGCGTCCGGTGAGGGTGTGCTTCATCGGGCGGAAGCTCGTGCGGTAGATGTCGATCTCGCCGTATGTCTCGCGCGCGTCGCGCTCCGACAGGCCGACCGTCGCGACCGGGGGCTGGCTGAACACGGCGGTCGGCACGCTGGTGTAGTCCGGCTTGCGCGGCTTGCCGCCATAGAGCGTGTCGGCCAGACACTGGCCTTCCATGGTGGCGACCGGCGTCAGCATCAGCCGGTCGGTCACGTCGCCGACGGCGTAGATATTGGGCGCGCTGGTCTTCAGCCACGCGTCGACGACGATGCCGCCGCCGGGCCCGCAATCCACGCCCGCCGCCTCGAGCCCCAGCCCCCGCGTGTTCGGCGTCCGGCCGGTCGCGAACATCACCACGTCGCCGGCGATCTCCTGCTCCGCATGGGTGTACAGCGTGACCCCGCCCGCGGTAGCCGCGAGCTTCATCGGGCGGGAGCGCGTGTAGATCTCCACGCCGCGCTTGCGCATCTCCTGGGCCAGTGTGACGCGGATATCGTCGTCGAAGCCGGTGAGCAGCTCCTCGCCGCGGATCACCATGGCGACCTCGGCGCCGAGCGTCTGGAAGATGCCGGCGAACTCCACCGCGATGTAGCCGCCGCCGACGATCACCACGCGCTTCGGCAGCTCCGGCAGGTCGAGCGCCTCGTCCGAGGTGATGCCGTGCTCGGCGCCGGGAATGCCCGGCACGTGCGGATGGCTGCCGGTGGCGATCAGGACGGTCTCGGCGCTCAGCTCGCGGTCGCCGATGCGGACGCGATGCGGCCCGACGAGCTCCGCACGTCCGTCGATGATGTCGACGCCGGCGTCGGTGAGCAGCTTGACATAGATGCCGTGCAGCCGGTCGAGCTCGCGGTTCTTGTTGCGGATGAGCCGGGCCCAGTCGAAGCTCGGCGCATGGGCGTCCCAGCCGAAGGCGACCGCGTCCTCGAAGGCGTCGCGGAACTGCGCGGCATAGACCAGCAGCTTCTTCGGCACGCAGCCCCGGAGCACGCAGGTGCCGCCGACGCGCCGCTCCTCGACGATCGCCACGCGCGCGCCGTAGCCGCCGGCGAGCCGCGCCGCCCGCACCCCGCCCGAGCCGGCACCGATCACCAGGAGGTCGTAGTCGTAGCTCGCCATGGCTGTCCCGGAAACGTTTCGGCCTCATGCTTCGACAAGCTCAGCATGAGGCCGACTTGAAGATCCCGCTCCCTCGTCCTGAGCCTGTCGAAGGACGAGGGACGCGTTCAGGCGTGCGTCAGATGCCGCCCATGCACATGTACTTGATCTCGAGGAAATCCTCGATGCCGTACTTGGAGCCTTCGCGGCCGATGCCGGATTCCTTGACCCCGCCGAACGGCGCCACCTCGGTCGAGATGATGCCGGTGTTGATGCCGACGATGCCGTATTCCAGCGCCTCGCCGACGCGCCAGGTGCGGGCGAGGTCGCGGGTGTAGTAGTAGCAGGCGAGGCCGAACTCGGTGTCGTTGGCCATGCGGATCGCCTCGTCCTCCGTCTTGAAGCGGAAGAGCGGCGCGACCGGACCGAACGTCTCCTCGCGCGCCACCGCCATCTCCGGCGTCACGTTGGCGAGGATGGTGGGCTCGAAGAAGCTGCCGCCGAGCTCGTGGCGCTTGCCGCCGAGCACGACCTTGGCGCCCTTCTTCACCGCGTCGGAGATGTGCTCCTCGACCTTCTCGACCGCCTTCATGTCGATGAGCGGGCCCTGCTGGGTCTCGCCCTTGAGGCCGTCGCCCACCTTGAGCTTCTTCACCGCGGCGGCGAGCTTCTCGGCGAAGGCGTCGTAGACGCCGTCCTGCACCAGCAGGCGGTTGGCGCAGACGCAGGTCTGGCCGGTGTTGCGGTACTTCGAGGCGAGGGCCCCCTCGACCGCGGCGTCGAGATCGGCGTCGTCGAACACGATGAAGGGCGCGTTGCCGCCGAGCTCCATGGAGGTCTTCTTCACCGTGGCGGCGCACTGCGCCATCAGCAGCTTGCCGATCTCGGTCGAGCCGGTGAAGGAGAGCTTGCGCACGATCGGGTTCGACGTCATTTCGCCGCCGATCGCCGAGGCCGATCCGGTCACCACGTTGAAAACGCCCTTCGGAATGCCGGCGCGCTCCGCGAGCTCGGCCAGGGCCAGCGCCGAATAGGGGGTCTGAGTCGCCGGCTTCACCACGACCGGGCAACCGGCCGCCATGGCCGGGGCGCATTTGCGGGTGATCATGGCGTTCGGGAAGTTCCACGGCGTGATCGCCGCGACGACGCCGATCGGCTCCTTCACCACGACGATGCGCTTGTCGCGCTGATGGCCGGGGATCACGTCGCCGTAGACGCGCTTGGCTTCCTCGGCGAACCACTCGACGAAGCTCGCCCCATAGGCGATCTCGCCCTTGGCCTCGGCGAAGGGCTTGCCCTGCTCCGCCGTCATGATGGTGGCCAGGTCCTCCTGATTCTCCATCATCAGGTTGAACCACTTGCGCAGGATGGCGGCGCGCTCCTTGGCGGTCATGGCGCGCCAGGCCGGCCAGGCGGCGTTCGCCGCCTCGATGGCGCGACGGGTCTCGTCGGCGCCCATGTTGGGAATGGTGCCGAGCACCTCGCCCGACGCGGGGTTCGTCACCTCGATCGTCTTGCGGGAATCGGCGTCGGCCCATTTCCCGTCGATGTAGCACTGCTGCCGGAACAGGCTCTGGTCCTTGATCGGGAGCCCGTTCGACGGCTTACGGACGGCTTGCTGCATGGCGTCACCTCGCGGAATGCGGACGAAAATCGGGAGATATGAGAGGTTAGATGGGATTTGGCGCAAGTATAGCCAGGGCCGGTGACGGAGCAAGCGGGCGGGAACCGGGCTGCGGCCGCGGGTCGCACGGTCCCGGGATCCCCGGCCACGCCGGCCGGGGATCCCGGCCCGGCATTCACACTTTCGTATCCTTTGCGCCGCTAGCCTCCGCCCATTCCGACCGGCGCGGCGGGAGATTCCGCGCCTCGTGGCCGGATGGGGGAACGGAGGAACGAAGATGCGCTACGCCATCGCCCTGATCGTCGCGGCCCTTCTCGCGGCGTGTCAGCCGGGTCACCCGGAGCGCGCCGACGGCTATCGCGGCGGGCACGGGCATTACCACGTGCACTGATCCTGCGCTGAGGTCCGGGATCGCCCCCTGGGATCGCCCCTGTGATCGCCCGTGGCTCCGGGCCGACCCCGTCCTGCTCCGGATCGCGCGCCTGCGCCGCGCGGCCGGTGAAGACGCTACTCGGCGGTTACCTTGCGCGCCTTACCGGCAGAGGATGCGGCCTTCGACCGCTTCCGCTGAGCCGGAGTCTTCCCGGCATCGGCGCGCGCCTGCGCCGCGAGCTCGGCGTCGCGCGCCAAGCGGAGGGCGCGCAGCCGCGCGATCTTCTCCGCCTCCATGTCCCACCGCTTCTGCTGCAGCGCCATGACCTCGGCATCGCGTCGCGTGAGGTCGGCGAACCGCCTTTCCGCCTGGCGCCGAGCCCCCGTGTTCGACGTGGGATTCGAAGCGGGATTCTTGGTTTCCATGGGCCTGCTCCTTGCTGGTGACGGGCGGGGCGGCTGGTGACGGGCGCGCATCCCCGTTTTGGGGCGCCATGTCGGGGATTGGTGAAACGCCGGCGCGACGCGTCGAAAGGCGCCAAGCGACATCGGAGGGTGTTCAAAAATACATGGTCCCTGCAACGGACCTTTGCAAGGACTGAGACGCGGATGTCGACCAGGTCGCAGCGGCCCGGCGTCTCCGCCGCGGCAGGCGGATCGGGGGAGGTGCTGCCGGGAGTAGCGTCAGGCGATCGGGTCGCGCCTCAGCCGACCCGATACCCGTCGCGTACGATGCTGTCGATGGTGGCGCGGATGCCGGCCGAGAGCTTCTCCACCAGCTCGTCGACCTGATCCTTCGTCAGGATCAGCGGCGGCGACATGATGTTGAGATGCTCCAGCGGCCGGACGATGAGGCCCTGCGCCTCGCAATGGTCGGCGATGCGCTTGCCGATGTTGACGCCCTCGGGGAAGACCTCCCGGGTCGTCTTGTCGGCAACGTACTCCGTGCACATCATGAAATTCCGGCCGCGCACGTCGCCGACGATCGGCAGGTCGTAGAGCTCGGCCAGACGCTGCTCGAGATACGGCCCGACCTGCCGCACATGGCCGCAGATGTCCTCGCGCTCCATGATCTCGATGTTCTTCAGCCCGGCGGCGCAGGCGACCGGATGGCCGGAATAGGTGAAGCCCTGGGTGAACCAGGCGTCGGGGTCCGGCGCGCCGATCACCTCGTCGATCGCGTCGGAGAAGATCGTCGCGGCGAGCGGCACGTAGCCCGACGAGATCCCCTTGGCCGAGACGATGATGTCGGGGTCGAGGTCGAACAGATCCTTCGACGCGAACCAGTGGCCGACGCGGCCGAACGCCGTCACCACCTCGTCGGAGATGTAGAGCACGTCATGGCGGCCGCAGACCTCCCGCGTCCGCCGGTGATAGCCGGGCGGCGGCACCAGCACGCCGCCCGCCCCCAGAATGGGCTCGGCGATGAAGGCGGCGACGTTCTCCGGCCCGATCTCCACGATCTTGCGCTCGAGCTCCTCGACCAGGGCGTCGCAGAACTGCTCGACGGTCATGCCGTCGGGCCGGCGATAGACATAGGGCGACGACACGTGGTGCACGAAGTCGGTGATGTAGTGGAACAGGGGCGACCTGTCGCCCTTGCGCCCGGTCAGCGACATGCCGAGATAGGTCGAGCCGTGATAGCCGTCCCACCGCGAGATGATGTGCTTCTTCTGCGGCTTGCCGCGGCGCGCGTGGTAGTAATGGCAGAGGCGGACGGCGGTGTCGTTCGCATCGGAGCCGGTACAGGCGAAGGCGACGTGGTTGAGGCTGCCCGGCGCCAGCTCGGCCAGCTTGGCCGCGAGCTCCGCGGCGGGCGGGTTGGTCGTGTCCACGAAGGTGTTGAAGAAGGCCAGGCGCTTCACCTGATCGGCGATCGCCTCGGCCATTTCCTCGCGGCCGTAGCCGATGCCCATGGACCAGAGCGAGCCGATGCCGTCGAGATAGCGCTTGCCGCGCGAGTCGAAGACATAGGGCCCGCTGCCTTCGGCGATGACGAGCGAGCCGTCCTTCCTGAAGGAATCGAAATGGGTCCAGGGGTGAAGGAAATGATCCTTGTCCTTCTGCCAGATCGCCTGGGTGTCGTAGTTCGAGGCGAGGCCCGCCGCCGCGGTGGTCATCGATGTCTCCGATCGCATGAAAGCGTCGAGTGTGCCGCTTCGCCCCGCCTCGCCGCAATGTCCAAAAAGGGACCTTGCGGAATGCAGGTTCACGGCTTCGCGGGTTCGCCGCCCCGCAGGGGCGGCGGTGCGGCCAGGCGCAGCAGCGGGTCGCTGTCGAGGCCTGCATCCACCTGCTCGAGCGCGCGGAAGAACAGGGCGAAGAGCTCCGCATGGGAGGTGACGCCCAGCTTCGGATAGATCCTCTTCAGGTGGTTTCGCGCGGTGCCCGGCGAGATGTCGAGGGCGCGGGCGACCGCCTTGGCCGAGCTGCCCTTGAGCAGCAGCCGGACGATCTCGGATTCCCGCCTGGTCAGCACCGATGCGCCGAAGAGCTCGAAGGCCCGGCTGAGGTTCTCGTGCAGCGACGACTGCTCCCGGCTCCTCGCGGCCGAACGCTGCGATTCGCGCAGCCAGAGCCGCTGCGCGACCTGGTGGACCACCGGAGTCACGGCCTTGAACCACGCCAGGTCCCGGCGCGAGAAGCGCGCCATGCCGCGCGACCGCGACATTGCGATATGGGCGGCGGACTGCGCGTCGAGCGGCAGGGTATAGGCCGCCTCGTCCCCGATCCCGAGATAGCGGTAATAGGTGCTGAAATACCGGCTGCGCGTGAAGCCCTCGGGCGCCAGGTCGCGCAGCAGATAGCAGCCGCCGGCGGGCTCGCTCAGATAGCGGTTGAAGCACGGGTCGAGCAGATAGGGGCCCTCCGCATAGGCGATGTCGGGCTCCGGCGCGGCGATCTGGTCGATGACGGTGGGCGGCGCGTCCTTGTGGAAGACGGCGAGAAACCAGCCGTCAAACGGCACGCCGGACGCGAGCGCTTCCATCAGCGACCGGCCCAGGCCGGGCGAGTCGATGTCCGCCACAAGGCGCGCCGCGGCGACGCTCCACCTCTCCAGGTCAGCGTAGACGACCCGCGCTCGGTCCGACCTGCTTCCCGCCATGCACCTGGCCGCTCGACCTCCGGACGCCGCCAAGATGGTCCCAAATGGGACCTTGGCAAACGGGGCCGAAGCCCGGAAAAAGCAAAGAAGAAGAATTAGACCGGGCGGCGATCGTCGACAAGGCCGCGTCTCGTCGCGGCACCGTGCGAGCCTCGGGAAAAAAGACCTATTCAGGGCGCAACGGCGATGCCGATCGGCGGCCGGGCGAACGGAAAGCAGGGAGGAGCAGCATGACCGTCGACATCGGCGAATTTCGAGAGCGTCTCGCGTCCGGCCGGATGAGCCGCCGCAGCTTCGTTCAGGCCCTGGCCTCGGCCGGCGTGGCGGTGGCGACGCTGCCCCTCGTCCCGTCGCGCGCCGGAGCCGCGGACGAGCACCCGACATTCTTCACATGGTCCGGCTACGACGTCCCCGAGTTCGCGCCCGGATACGTGGAGAAATACGGCCGCGGTCCGGATTACGCCCTCTTCGGCGACGAGGACGAGGCGATCCTGAAGATCCGCGGCGGGTTCGAAGCCGACGTGGTGTTTCCCTGCTCCTACAACGTACGCAAGTGGCACGATCTCGGCGTCCTCGCCTCCATCGACACCGGCCGGCTGTCGCACTGGAACGAGATCTTCGAATCGCTGCGCAAGATGAGCATGGTCGAGATCGACGGGCGGACGGTCTGGGTGCCGCTCGACTGGGGGCAGACCTCGGTCCTCTATCGCACCGATCTCGCCCCGGAATACGTGGACAACGAGACCTGGCAGATCCTGTGGGATCCGAAATACGCGGGGCGGCTCGCCATCATGGACAGCCTGTCCGACGGCGTGGCGCCGGCCGCCATCGTCGCCGGCGTGGACCCGTTCCGGATGGGCGATGCGGAGATCGAGATCGTGCGGGCGAAGCTCCAGGAGCAGCGGCCTCTGCTGCGGTTCTACTCGAACGATCTCACCAGCATCGAGCAGGCCCTCGCCTCCGGCGAGGTGGTCGCGGCGGTCACCTGGAACCAGTCCTTCACCGCGCTGAAGCGGCAGGGGCTTCCGGTGAAATTCATGCAGCCCAAGGAAGGCGCGATGACCTGGGTCTGCGGCCTGTGCATCCTCGAGGGGTCGTCCCACATGGACATGGCGCACGAGTTCATCGATGCCGCGCTCGATCCCCGCTCGCGCGCCTGGGAGATCCGGGAGATCGGTTTCGGCAGCGCGACCCAGGCGGGATTCGACCTGGTGGACGACGAGACCCTGGCGATGCTGGGGCTGCCGCGCGACCCGACGACGCTCCTCGAGTCGGGCATCTTCCAGGAGCCGATGGAGAACCAGCCCGAGATCCAGATGATGTTCGAGGAGATCAAGGCCGGCGCGTGAACGCACCGGGGACGGCCTCATTCCTTCCCGCCGCCGGCCGTCAGAAGCCCCAGGGCAGGCCCAGGCTGGGCCGCGCGATCATCAGCCAGAAGATGGCGGCGACCGCGCCGAAGGCGGGAAAGCCGAAGGCGAACCAGGTCCGGAACAGCCGGTGATAGGCGGGCGGCAAGGGCTCTTGCCGATCCGCCGCCTTGGCGGCCAGACGGCGCATCCGCGCCTGCATCCAGACCACCGGAAGCCAGAATGCGCCGGTGACGAGGTAGAGGAGAATGGAGAGCAGTATCCATCCCTCCGTCAGCGCATAGCCGACCTCCCATGCCAGCGCCACGCCGGTGATGGGCTGCGCGACCACGGCGGTGGCGGTGAACAGGAAGTCGGCGATGACGACGATCCGGGCCACGCCCGCGACTACCACGGGATCGCCGGTGCGGTGCGCCATCAGCATGAAGAAGGCGATGCCCGCGCCGGTGCCGAGCAGGACCGCGGCGCCGATGACGTGCAGGTATTTGAGAACGAAATAGGCGGTCATCGGTCCCGTAAGGTCGCCAGCGCGACGAGATGGAGCGCCATGATCGGCCAGATCTTGAGCAGCGCCCCGAGCGGCTCCAGCCACAGCCGCGGCAGGACGATGCTGCCGGCGATCATGTAGAAGACCGACAGGCCGAGCGCGGCCCAGAGCGCGGGCCGCGCGGTCTTCCGGAAGGCGATGCCGATGCCGATCAGGAGGTCGGCGAGACCGCCGGCGATGACCGACGGGCCGCTCAGCCATCCCGCCCCGCCCTCCCGCATCAGCTCGACGCCGATGGGATAGCCCGGCCCGATGGAGAGGAGCCCCGTCGCCATCCAGAACACCGCCAGGACGACGAGGATGACCGGCTTCAGGAAATAGAGCGCGGCGAACCAGCGCTCCTGCACCGTCGCCGGCTCCGCCACCAGCGCGGCCGGAAGGGATTGCGGCACGATGCCGGTGGCCCTTGTCCATTCCGCCGGGTCGCCCACCGCGCCGCGGGCGAGCTCGGCCTGCGCCGTGGAGCGCACCGGCGGGCGCCAGCCGAGCCGGCCCGCCGCGTCGCCCAGGCGGTAGAGCAGGTTCGCGAGCCAGCGCGGCACGCGGAGGATCCGCGGCTCGCCATGGCCGAGCCAGCGCCGATAGGCCTTGACCACGTCGACGAATTCGAGCCGTTCCGGCCCGGCGAGCTCCACCGCCACGCGGGCGGGCGCGTCGGGCGCGAGGAAGAACAGCACGGTCTCCGCCACGTCGCGCAGCTGCACGACCTGGAGCGGCGCTCCGCCCGGCATGACCGGCAGGACCGGCAGCGCGGCGAGGCCGCGGATGAGGGCGCTCGCCCCGTAGACCGGGCGGCCGAGCACGACCGAGGGGCGCAGAATCACCCAGTCGAGATCGCGCGCCATCAGGGCCTGGTCGCCGGCGAGCTTGGTGCGGGAGAAGGCCGTGGGCTGCGCGCGGTCGACGCCGATCGCCGAGACATGCACGACACGTCGGATGCGCAAGGCTTCGCAGGCGGCGAACAGCGCCGCGACCCCGTCCGCATGCACCGCCTGCACGTCGTCGGCCGGCCCGCTCTGCAGCGCGCCGGCGCAGTTGACGACCCCATCGATCCCGCCGAGATGCGGGGTCCAGCTGTCGGGCGAGGTCATCCGCCCGATGTCGAGCGCGACCCAGCGCACGGAGGCGAGGCGAGGCGCCGCGGCGCCCAGGCGGCGCGCCACGCCGACCACCTCGTGCCCGGCCTCCGTGAGGCGCGCCGCCACCGCCGATCCGATGAGCCCGGTCGCCCCGGTGACGAGCACCCGCATGCGCCCTTCCCTATCCGGCAAGCGGCGCGACGGCCTGCTCAGCCATGCGCAAGCTCATGGATGCGCGGCCGGAGCCCCTCGTCGGCGAGCTCCAGCGTCGCGAGCGCGATGGGCAGGGCGAAGCGCCGCGGCCCGGCGCTGCCCGGGTTGAGATAGAGCACGCGGCCGACGGTCTCGATCTTCGGCCGGTGGGTGTGACCGGAGATCACGACGTCGATGCCGGCGGATGCGGGGTCGAGGGCGAGATCGGCGAGATTGTGCAGCACGTGGATCGAACTTCCGCCGAGCCTCACCAGTTCCGTTTCGGGATAGGCCGCCGCCCAGGCGCCCGTGTCGACATTCCCCCGGACGGCGGTGACCGGCGCGATCTGCCGCAGCGCCGCGATCACCTCCGGCCGGCCGATGTCGCCGGCATGGATGATGTGGTCGCTGCCTTCGAGCAGCGCCGCCGCCGCCGGCCGCAGCAGCCCGTGCGTGTCGGAGATGACGCCGATCCTCATAAGGGGAGTTTCGCCGGGGATCGGGGCGGGTGCAAATCATGGCCGGTTGACGCCGGCAGCCGGGCCGCGGGAGGCTTTCCCGGTCCCCTCGCCTCTCCACACGAGCGCTCGATGGAACCGGAAACAACCGACCGCCGCCGGGAAAAGGCGGCCCTGGAGGCGGAAATCAGGCGCACGAGGCGCGCCGTTCTCGTCGTGAACACCCGTTCGCGGCGCGGCGCGCGTTTCTATTCCGAAGCCAAGCGCCGGCTGACCGAGGCGGGCATGGTGCTCGACGCCGCCTATCCCGTGCGCCACGCCGAGAGGCTGCCGGAGATCGTGCGCTTCGCGCTCGGCCAGGGGCACCGGTTCGTCATCATCGGCGGCGGCGACGGGACGATCAGCTCGGTCGTCGATCACTTCGCCTATGACGAGGTGGTGTTCGGCGTCCTGCCGCTCGGCACGGCCAACAGCTTCGCCCGCACGCTCGGGATTCCGCTCGATCTCGCCGGCGCCATCGACGTGCTGCTCCAGGGCAAGGTCGCCGATGTCGATCTCGGCCGGATCGACGGCGACTACTTCGCCAACGGCGCGTCGATCGGCCTGCCGGCCGCCGTGGGCCGGGCGACGCCGCCCGGGCTGAAGCGCTGGCTGGGCCGCGCCGGCTATGCGATCGTCGCGGTGAACGAGCTCCTGCACCACGAACCGTTCCGCTGCAGCGTGACCATGGACGGCGAGACGCGGACCGTCGAGGCGCTCGACGTCCGGATCGCGAACGGCGCCTATCAGGGCGGCGTCCTGGTCGCCGGCGACGCGAGCGTCGAGAGCGGCGAGATCGTCGTGCACATCCTGAAGGGCGCGTCCAGATGGCAGCTCGTCCGGGAGTGGGCGCGCGTGGCCGCCGGCGCCCCCTTCGCCCCCGGCGACGTCGAGGATGTGCGGGCCCGCGCGCTACGCATCGAAACCGATCCCGTGCAGGACGTGGCGATCGACGGCGAGGTCGTCACCCGGACGCCCATAGACGTCTCGGTCGCCCGCAACGCGCTGCTCGTCATGGTGCCGCAGGGATTCGAGGACCGGGACCGGGATTGACGGGGCGCTGCTCCGGTCAGGCGTCAGTCTTTCGTCCGCGCCGTGCTCAGCTCAGATTTCGGCGCCGCTCCAGCTCGGCCTCGGTCGGCTGGTCGAACTCGAAGGAACCGGTGACGACCGCGCCGGCGCGTTCGTAGTGGTTGACGGTAACGCCGGTGCCGGAGGTTCTGGAGCTTAGGAGCCTGAACGAAGCCGACATCACGCCGGCGCCGAACAGCCGCTTGCCCTTGTCCAGCACGAGCGGGAAGACCGAGACGTAGAGCTCGTCCACCAGGTCGTGGGCGAACAGGGTCTGCAGGAAGTCGGTCGAGCCCTGGGTCAAGAGGCTCGGCCCGTCGGAGGCCTTGAGGTCCCTGACCGCGGCGACCGCGTCGGCGCCCAGCGTCCGGCTGTTCTGCCAGTGGAGCTTCAGCTCGGGATTGCGGGTCGCGACGTATTTGGTGATGCGGTCGAACAGCGTGCCGATGGGATCGTCGGGCCCGGCATAGGGCCAGTGGGCCGCGAAGATGTCGTAGGTCTTGCGCCCGAGCAGCAGGTCGAACGGCCTGGCGAACATCTCGTCCACGAACTTTCCCATCGACTCGTCGAAATAGGGGACAGCCCAGCCGCCATGTTCGAAGCCGCCGACGGGGTCCTCGTGCGGGCCGCCCGGGGCCTGCATGATTCCGTCGAGGCTCGCGAATGCGCCGACGACGACCTTCCTCATGGCTGCCCTCCTTGGGTGCTGCCGTTCGCACGTGCCCGGAGGACGTCCGACGAGGCCGCATGCCGACAGGCAGGCTCGGGAAAAGACTGCGGCGCCAGCTACGACCGCATTTTGCAGCGTAGCGGTGCCGGCCTCATCCTTCGCCCTTCGACAAGCTCAGGAGGCTCAGGATGAGGGGATTCTTCGCGGCAAAGAGAAAAGCGCCTCATGCTGAGCTTGTCGAAGCACGCACGATGCTTGTCCAAGTCTCCTGTCGATCCAATCGCGACGCCAAGCGGCCTGTGCAAGGCGCCGATGGCATAAGGCCGAAGGAAAGGCGCGAGCGACTGCCGGCCGCCCCTACTCCACCGTCACGCTCTTCGCGAGATTCCGCGGCTGGTCCACGTCCGTGCCCTTCGCCACCGCCGCGTGGTAGGCGAGCAGCTGCACCGGTACCGCATACAAGATGGGCGCCACGAACGGGTCGACCTTGGGGAGCTCGACCGTCGCCCAGGCCTTCCTGCCGAGGCGCTTCTGGCCGTCGGCGTCGGAGAGGAACAGCACCTTGCCGCCGCGGGCGATCGCCTCCTCCACGTTGGACGCGGTCTTGTCGAAGATCTCGTCGGTCGGCGCCACCACGATCACCGGCACGCTGTCGTCGATGAGCGCGATCGGCCCGTGCTTCATCTCGCCGGCGGCGTAGCCCTCGGCGTGGATGTAGGAGATCTCCTTGAGCTTCAGCGCGCCTTCGAGCGCGATGGGGAAGGAGCTGCCGCGCCCCAGGAACAGCACGTCGCGCGCCTGGGCCACCTGCTCGGCGATCGCCTTGAGCTTCCCGTCGTGGTTCAGCACCTCGGCCACGCGCGCCGGCACCTCGGTGAGCGCGTCGGTGAGCGCGGCCTCGCGGGCCTGGTCGATCACCCCGCGCGCCCGCGCCGCCGCGATGGCGAGGCAGGCCAGCACCATGAGCTGGGTGGTGAAGGCCTTGGTGGAGGCGACGCCGATCTCCGGCCCCGCCACGGTCGGCAGCACGAGGTCGGATTCCCGGCCGATCGTGCTCTCCACCATGTTGAGGATGGAGAGGATCTTCTGCCCCTGCGACTTCGCGTAGCGCAGCGCGGCCAGCGTGTCGATCGTCTCCCCCGACTGGGAGATGACGATGGTGGCGCCGCCCTCCGGCATCGGTGCTGCGCGATAGCGGAACTCCGACGCGATGTCGATCTCGACCGGCAGGCGCGCGACCTGCTCGAACCAGTACTTGGCGACGGCGCCGGCGAGATAGGCCGTGCCGCAGGCGACGATGGTGAGCCGCGGCAGCTTGGCGAAGTCGAAGGGGAGCTCCGGCAGCTCGACCGAGCGCGTCATCGGGTTGACGAGGACCTGGAGGGTGTCGCCGAGCACGGCCGGCTGCTCGCAGATCTCCTTCATCATGAAGTGGCGGTGGTTGCCCTTGCCGATGGCGGCGCCGGGCAGCGCGGTCTGCTTGATCTCGCGCTCGACCTTCCTTCCGTCGTTGTAGACGGCGGCGCCGGTGGGGGTGAGGACGACCCAGTCGTCCTCCTCCAGATAGGAAATGCGCTTGGTGAGCGGCGCGAGGGCGAGGGCGTCGGAGCCGATGAACATCTCGCCCTCGCCATAGCCCACGGCGAGCGGGCTGCCGCGCCGGGCGCCGATCATCAGGTCGTGCCGCCCGGCGAAGACGACGGCGAGGGCGAAGGCGCCGTGGAGGCGCGCCATCGCCTCGCCCATCGCCTGCTCCGGCGTCATCTGCGCCTCGAGATAGTCGGTCAGCAGATGGGCCACCACCTCGGTGTCCGTCTCGGTCTCGAAGCGGCGGCCCTTGGCGGTGAGCTCGTCGCGCAGCTCCTGGAAGTTCTCGATGATGCCGTTATGGACCACGGCGACCCGGTCGGTCGCGTGCGGGTGGGCGTTGGTCTCGTTCGGCCGGCCATGGGTCGCCCAGCGGGTGTGGCCGATGCCGATGGTGCCGGCGAGCGGCCGGTCGGCCAGCACGGCCTCCAGATTGGCGAGCTTGCCCTCGGCGCGGCGACGGTCGATATGGCCGTTCACCACGGTGGCGATGCCGGCCGAATCGTAGCCGCGATATTCCAGGCGCTTCAGCCCGTCGACGAGAAGCGGCGCGACCGGCGCCTTGCCGATGATGCCGATGATGCCGCACATGGGTTCAGTCCTCCTTCTTGGGCTTCTCGGGGCGGGGCCCCTTGGCCGCGCGCAGCGCGCGCTTGCGCTCGTGGAACAGCGCCGCCCAGCCCGGCTTCTCGACCTGGCGCCCGCGCCCCACGGCGAGCGCGTCGGCCGCCACGTCCTGGGTCACCACGCTGCCGGCCGCGACATAGGCGCCGGGGCCGATCGTGAGCGGCGCGACCAGCGTGCTGTTCGAGCCGATGAAGACGCCCTCGCCGATCTCGGTGCGCGTCTTGTCGTAGCCATCGTAATTGCAGGTGATGGTTCCGGCACCGACATTCGCGCCGGCGCCGACCGCGGCGTCGCCGACATAGGCGAGGTGGTTGGCCTTGGCGCCCGGGCCGAGCGTCGCGTTCTTCACCTCAACGAAATTGCCGATCCGGGCCTTGGGGCCGATCTCGGCGCCGGGGCGGAGCCTGGCGAAGGGGCCGATCACGGCGCCGGAGGCGACGGTCGCGCCCTCGATATGACAGAAGGCGCGGATCTCCACGCCGTCCCCGACGGTGACGCCCGGCCCGAACACCACGTTGGGACCGACCGTCACGTCGCGGCCGAGCCGCGTGTCGTGGCAGAGCCAGACCGAGGCCGGGTCGATCAGCGTCGCCCCCTCCTCCATCGCCCTGCGGCGCAGCCTGTCCTGCAGGATCGCCTCGGCCGCGGCGAGCTCGGCCCGGCTGTTGACGCCCATCAGCTCGTCGACCGGGGCCTCGACCACGCCGCAGGCCCGGCCGCGCGCCCGGGCGATCGCCACGATGTCGGTCAGGTAGTACTCGCCCTTGGCGTTGTCGTTGCGGACCTGCGCGAGCAGCGCGGCGAGCTCCGCCCCGTCGATCGCCATCACCCCGGAATTGCAGAGATCGATGCGGCGCTCCTCGGGCGTCGCGTCCTTGTGCTCGATGATCGCCTGCAGGCCGCCGTCGGCGCCGAGGACCAGGCGACCGTACTCGCCGGGATCGGCGGGGCGCATGCCGAGCACGACGACCGCCGGCGCATCCGCGGCGCGGCGGCGCTCCAGCATGCGTTCGAGCGTCCGGGTCGAGATGAAGGGCGTGTCGCCATAGAGCACCAGCACGTCGCCCGCGGCGGGCGACAAGGCCTGCAGCGCCGCCTTCACCGCGTCGGCCGTGCCGAGCTGCTCCTCCTGCACGGCGGTGGCGTGCGGCTTCACGGCGGCCGCCACCTGGTCCATGCCCGGCGCCACGACCACCACCACCCGCCCGCAGCCGAGCGGCGCCAAGCTGTCCAGCACGTGGCGGATCATCGCCTTGCCGGCCACCGGGTGCAGCACCTTGGGCAGGGCGGACTTCATGCGCGTGCCCTTGCCGGCGGCGAGGATCACGGCGGCGGGGGGATGCGAGATCATGTCAAAAGGTCAACCATCTGGTCGGAGGCATCGATCAGGGAAGTCGATCGGGATGTCTTGCCGGAAGCCGGTCCGCGGGCAACACTCCGCGGTCTGCCGGAATCGGGCCCAAAGGTGCCATAGCCCCCGGCCGGCTCCAAGGTCCGATCCCCGCGCAAGTGTCCTCCCGCAATGTTTCCAGAAGGTTGCAGAGAATTGTCCGGTCGTGACGTGCTGGTTTTCGACCTGGACGGCACGCTGATCGACAGCGCGCCGGACCTGCTCGCCGCCCTCAACCGCGTGCTGGGGGAGGAAGGCCGCCCGCCGGTCACGCTCGAGGACGTGAAGATGATGGTCGGCGACGGCGCCGCCAAGCTGGTCGAGCGCGGCTTCGCCAAGGGCGGCGCCTGGCTCGACGGGCCGGACCTCGCCCGGCTCACCGACCGCTATATCCGCTATTACGAGGCGATCGTCGCCGACCTCACCCGCCCCTTTCCCGGCGTGCCGGAGACGCTGGCGGAGCTGGCCGAGGCCGGCTACCGGCTCGGCGTCTGCACCAACAAGCCGGAAGGCCCGGCCAGGGAGGTGCTGGCCGCGCTCGGCCTGCTCCGGCATTTCCAGGCGGTCCATGGCGGCGACAGCGGCCCGGCGAAGAAGCCCGACCCGGAACCGCTGCGCGCCGTGCTGCGCGAGCTCGACGGCGAGCCCCGGACCGGGGTGATGGTGGGCGACAGCCCGGTCGACGTGGCGACCGCCCGGGCCGCCGGGGTGCCGGTCATCGTCGTGCCGCACGGCTACAGCCGGGTCCCCGTCGACGCGCTTCATGCCGATGCGGTCCTGGCCGACTTCGCCGAGCTGCCCGGGCTTCTGAAGCGCCCGCCCATCGACTGACGGCCGTTCAGCAGCTCGTCGTCTCGCCGAGACAGCTTCCGTCCATCGCCCAGGCCTCGACCAGGTCGAGCCGCATGGTGCCGAGGCGGCTCCGGGCGATCACCCGGACCGGCACCGGCGGCTCGCCGGCGACGACCGGCGCGATCCAGACGCTGGCGCTGTCCGGGTAGAGCCCGGCGTCGATGTCGCGCTGCCGGAAGCCGTCGAGGAGGGTCGGCGTCACCGCGCATTCCGTCGCCGGCCCTTCGTAGAGCGAGAATCCGATGCGGCTGACCTGGGCGACGCCGGCCGGGGTCGCCTGCAGGTCGTAGCGGCGGGCGCCGTCGAAGACCCGGACCCGCCCGCGGCATTCGCCGGTGCGCACCACCTCGTCGACCAGCGCGACCACGGCCGACAGCGGATCGAGCGTCCCCTCGGCCAGGCCCTGCTCCCGCGCCTCGCGCGCCTGGACCGTCGGCGGGTCGGCGACGATCTCCACAGCGCCGTTCTCGCCATAGGTGAGGCTGGCCGTCTGGGCCTTCTGGTAGATCCGCGTCAGGCTGTGGAAACGCTCCGGCCGGACGCCCGCCGCCCCGGCGCTCCCCAGGCTCTCCGCCGTCATGCTGAACGGCACGGCCTGGGCGAGCGGCCCGCTCATCGCCACGTCGAGCGCCATGCGGTAGCTGCCGCTCTTTCGCGTGCCCGGCGGCATCTCCAGCCCGACCGTGGCCTCGATCACCTGGGCGTCGCCCAGGAACCCGGCATAGCCGAGCCGGACCAGGCTCTTCTCCGCAGCCGCGTCCGTCGGCGCGAGCGCCGCCCCGAGCAGCAGGGCGCAGGCGCCGAGCGCCGCCAGCGCGCGCCAGGGTCGCAGCAGGGACATGGCGATCCTCCGGACGTGGTGTGCTCTCGCGGCCGGCGGCCGCGAGAGCCGCCAGAACAGCCGGAAAAGCCGGCGAGATTATGGCGCAGCCGCGTCTCCCTCGACGAGCTCGGATGAGGGCCCGGCAATGACAGGGAGTGCAGGCTCCCATTCCCCGAGGAGAGGGCCGGGGTGAGGGAATGAGCCGCCCGCCCCTCGCCCTTCGACGGGCTCAGGACGAGGGGCTTCCTTCGAGCACGAAAGGCGAGCCTCATCCTGAGCCCGTCGAAGGATGAGCCCGTCGAAGGATGAGCCCGTCGAAGGATGAGCCCGTCGAAGGATGAGGCTCGTCGAAGCGGGCTGCGGTGTCGGGCCGCGGTTGACACCCCGGCGCCGGCTGGCATAAAGACTGCGCCTTCGGCCCCCGGCGCTTTCCGGGCGGCCCGACCCGACGGTCCGGGCGCGTAGCTCAGCGGGAGAGCACTGCCTTCACACGGCAGGGGTCACAGGTTCAATCCCTGTCGCGCCCACCATTTCATCTCTGGATGTCAGGTAGTTAGGCGACGCCCGCATCGACGCGCCGGCATCCGTACCCAGGCGGGTGACCTAACTGGACGGTGTCAGCCGAACGATATAGCGTTCACAGGCATTTAGGGATGAGATGACGAAATCCCCAGGCTACTGACGGATACTCAGTGGTGCCTAATAGATCGCAGGAGTGTACCGACATGCACGGAAAGCGCGTCTTGCAGGTGCGGGCGACCTATGACCGTGAAGCCGGTGTGTGGGTGGCCGAGAGCGACGACGTTCCGGGCCTGATTACTGAGGCCGATGATATCTCGTCATTGCTTGCCAAGCTCGAAGTGCTCATCCCAGAGCTGTTGGATGAGAATGGCGGATATGACGACAAGCCGGAGATTCCGTTCTCTGTAATGTGGGAAACCGTTCAGATCGCGCGGCGTCACTCTGCGTAAATGGCAGACTACCGACCCGAGGTCGTGAAGCTTCTTCGCGCCTCCGGCTGCTATTTCAAGCGACAGAGCAAAGGCGACCACGAACTCTGGTACAGTCCGATTACAAAGAGGTCGTTTCCGGTCGACGGGGTTATCAAGTCCCGTCACACCGCGAACGGCATCATGAAGCAAGCGGGTATCCCGCATCACTTCTGACGCCGCCGCCCTTCAGCTGTTTGCCAGCGTCCAGCATGACGGGCTGTAACTTGATCCCAGCCCGGCGCGCCTGATCCGCGGGCGCTTCATTAACGGCCTCTTAACCAAATCGGAATTAGACAGATACCGCTTCCTTCGGTCCGGAGCGGCAGGAGCCCCTTTCATTGACGAGCGCCAAGCAGGAACAGCTCTACAAGGTTCAGTGGATCCTCAATCCCGACGACCCGTCCCTCGCGGGGCTCTACGGCACCACCACCCATTTCGGCAGCTCGCCGGCGGCCGCGGCGATCGCCTCCGCCCGCATCGTGTCGCGCGACGCGAAGGAGCGCTTGGGGCGCGCCCAGATGTTCATCCTGTCGGTCTCGGGCGACGATAGCAGAGAGAACCTGCTGTCCTCGGGCGATCTCCAGACGGCGCTCGTCCGCTTCGACGAGGCCTTCCCGTTCGAGCTGGTCTACCGGCCGCTCTGCTGATCCGCGCGGCCGGCGCGCGACCGCACGCCGCGCAGGAAACGGTCGATCTCCCCGAAATAGGCCTCCGGCTCGTCGACGAAGGGCGCGTGCCCGCTGTCGGGGAAGACCACCAGCCGCGCGTCGGGCAGCCGCGCCTGCATCAGCCCGGCGCTGTGCGGCGTCGTGTAGTCGAAGGCGCCGACCAGGACGAGGCAGGGCAGATCGAGCCTGCGGAGGTCGTCGAGCCGGCTCCAGCCCGCCAGCTCGCCCGTCGCGGAGAACTCCGCGCGGCCCCAGAGCGCCTCCTGGATCTGCATGTTGACCTCGCGGCCTTCCGCCTCGGCGGTACGCTCGCTCCGGGCGCTGTGCCGCGCGTAGAACAGCGTGCTCGCCGCCCGGTACTCGATGTGGTCGGTCGTCCCCTCGCGCTCGTGCCGGTCGATCATCGCCAGCGTCTCGGCACCCAGCGCGCCGAGCAGCCGGCGGATCTCCGCCAGGTGGCTCGCGGTATCGGCGCTGGTGTTGGAGAGCACGAGGCTGCGCGCCGCGCCGGGATGGGTCAGCACGTATTCGATGCCGAGCATGCCGCCCCAGGAATGGCCCCAGAGATGGACCGGGCCGTCG
Source organism: Alphaproteobacteria bacterium (assembly GCA_036724615.1). Taxonomy (GTDB): domain Bacteria; phylum Pseudomonadota; class Alphaproteobacteria; order Dongiales; family Dongiaceae; genus DAIMFL01. Next base: position 29,741 of record DAIMFL010000001.1, read on the forward strand.
CTCTCGGACCGGCGCACCGCCTCCAGCTCGGCCACGTAGCGCCGCAGCGTCCAGAGTGCCGGATCGTCCGGCTTGTCCGAGGCGCCGGTGCCGAGCTGGTCATGGATGACCACGCGCCAGCCGCGCCGGGCGAGCCTGGCCGCCGCCCCGCGCAGGTAGCGCGAGCCCACGCCCGGCCCGCCATTCACCGCCAGCACCGTCTCGTCATGCCGGTCGCCATAGACATAGACCGCGACCTGGCCGCCTTCGACGGCCACGAAGCCGATGCGATCGGGGGCGATGTCGGCGCCGGCCCGGCCGGTCGCCGCCTCCTGCCCTGCGGCGTTGCGGGAGGACGTCATGGTACCATCCTAGGCAGCGGCGCCGTCGATCACGGCGCGCAGCTTACGCGCCAGCGCCGCCCGGACATAGGGCTTGTTGAGCAGCTGCGAGCCGGGCGCGAGCTTGCCCTGCAGCACGATCACGTCCTCGGTATAGCCGCTGGTGAAGAGCAGCTTCAGGCCGGGCCGGAGGACGATCGCCTTCTCGGCGAGCTCGCGACCGTTCATGCCGCCGGGCATGACGACATCCGTGAACAGCACGTCGATCGGCCGTCCGGAGTCGAGCTCCGCCAGGGCGGAGGGGCCGTCGCTCACCGCGACGACGCGGTAGCCGAGCACCCTCAGCTGATCGCAGACGAAGGCGCGGACCAGCTCGTCGTCCTCGACCACGAGGATCGTCTCGCTGCCGCCCGGCAGCTCCTCCGTCGAGCGGCCGGCGGGGATCTCGTGCGGCCGCATGTCCGGCGCCGGCGGCAGATAGAGGCGCACCGTCGTCCCGACGCCCGCCTCGCTGTAGATCTTGGCATGGCCGCCGGACTGCCGGGCGAAGCCGTAGATCATGCTGAGCCCGAGCCCCGAGCCGCGGCCCTGGACCTTGGTGGTGAAGAACGGATCGAAGGCGCGCTCCAGCACCTCCGTCGACATGCCGGTCCCGGTATCCGATACCGCGATCGCGACATAGTCGCCGGCGGCGGCGTCGGGATTGTGGCGCACGTAGTCCGCGTCCAGACGGGCGGGGCCGGCCGAGATGGTGACCCTGCCGCCGCCCGGCATGGCGTCGCGCGCGTTGATCGCGAGATTGAGCAGCGCGTTCTCGAGCTGCACGGGGTCGGCGAGCACCTTGGGCGCCGGATCGGGGAGGTCGACCGCGATGTCGATGTCCTCGCCCAGAGTCCGCGCCAGGAGCGGCTCGAGCTCGTCGATCAGCTGGCGCAGTCCGATCTCCGCCGGTTCCAAAGGCTGACGCCGCGCGAAGGCCAGCAGGCGCTGGGTGAGGTCGGCGCCGCGCCGGCCGGCCTCGAGGATGGTCTCGGTCAGCTTGTGGCCGCGCTCGTCCGCGACGAGCCGGTCCTGCAGCAGCTCGGCGCAGCCGACGGTCACCGACAGCAGGTTGTTGAAGTCGTGCGCCAGCCCGCCGGTCAGCTGGCCGACCGCCTCCATGCGCTGGGCGTGCCGAATCTGCCGCTCGAACGCCTTGCGCTCGGTCAGGTCGCGTACGGTGCAGACGAAGCGGCGCTTCCCGCCTTCCGGCGACACCTCCGCCACGACCAGGTCCAGAGGGAACACGTGCCCTCCTTCGCCCAGCCCCTCGACCTCGCCGTCGAAGGCGAGCGGGCCGTTCTGCCCGCCGGCATCGCCGCGACGGAGCCGCGCCAGCACCTCCGTATGGTACCGCTCGGGCATCAGCTCGGTGATCCGCCTGCCGAGCATCTGCGCGGCCGGACGCGCGAAGATGCGCGCCGCCGCGCCGGAAAAGCTCTCGATGGCGCCGTCCTCGTCGATGGTGATGAGCCCGTCCACGCTGCTGTCCATCATGAGGCGGGCCTGGCGCTCGCGTTCCAGCAGACGCCGCGCGGCGGCCTGGCGCATGTCCTCCGCCTCGCGGCGCGCGGTGATGTCCCGCGTGATCGTGACATAGCCGGTGATCCGGCCGGCCTCGTCCGCCAGCCGCGTGACCGCGACGTTCGCCCAGAAGCGCGTCCCGTCCTTTCGGCAATGCCACACGTCGTGCTCGAAGCGGCCCCGCTCCGCCGCCTCGGCCAGGATGCGATCGATCGCGCCCTGCTCGACGTCCTGTTCGCGATAGAGCCGGCCGAGGTGATGGCCGACCAGCTCCGAGGGCTGCCAGCCCAGGATCTTCGCCGCGCCGTCGTTGCAGCGGAGGATCCGGCCGGTCGGGTCGAGCAGCATCACCGCCTGGTCCCGAATGCTGTCGAGCAGGCTGTAGAACCGCCGATCGCTGTCGTGACGGGCGTTTTCGGCGGCGCCGACGTCCCGGAAGGTCTGGCGCAGCAGCAAATAGAGGGCCGCCGAGGTCAGCGCCACGAAGGCAAGGCCCTTGCCGGTCTGAGCGAGCGTTTCGGCACGGCCGACGCCCTCGAGCCGGGTGTGCAGGAGGACGTCGGAGAGCAGGATCCACGCGCTGGAGAGAAGCGCGTAGCAGCCGACGATCACCTCGAGACGGCGACCGCTCACCGTCGGCCGCGACGAGGGGTTCGGCCGCCACCAGGGCGGCGGCCGGCGCCATGCCGGCATGCTAGCTTGGTCTCGCCTCGATACCATTCGACCTTCATACCCCCGAATGTTCCATCGGGGTCAAGCTTCTTTGCGACACGAGGGGGGCGCGGCCGGAGGTCCGTATCCCGCCGCGCACCGCCGGCGGCACGATTTCAGATTGGTCGATTCACCTGACGGCACCTATGATCCGCCCCGATTTCTCCCGAAGGTCCCGCCGCTGATGCTCAACCATCCCGATCCCCGCTTGTTGCCGGAGCTGCGCCGGCTGGCCCGCGAAGCGGGGCAGGCCATCCTGGTGCATTACGGCACCAACCCGGCCGTCCGCGCGAAGCAGGACGCCTCGCCGGTCACCGCGGCCGACGAGATCGCGGAGCGGATGATCATCGAGGGGCTGGCGGGCCTGGCGCCCGGAGTGCCGATCGTGTCGGAGGAAGCGGCCGCCGGCGGCCACCTTCCGGATGTCGGGACGCCGGGGCAGGCCGGCCGGCGGTTCTGGCTGGTCGATCCGCTCGACGGCACGCGCGAATTCCTGAGCGGCAACGGCGAATTCACGGTCAACATCGCATTGATCGAGGGAGACCGGCCGGTGCTCGGCATCGTCCATGTGCCGACCCGGGACGTGACCTATGTCGGCGCGGGACCCGGCGCGGCGACCCGCCAGGAAGCGGAGCATGCGCCGGAGCCGATATCGGCGCGCGTGCAGCCGGCCGACGGCGCGATCGTGCTGGCCAGCCGGTCGCACGCGAACGCCGAGGCGCTCGACGCCTTCCTGGCGACGCAGCGCGTCGCGGGACGGATCCGCGCCGGCAGCTCGCTGAAGTTCTGCCTGATCGCCGAGGGCGTGGCCGATCTCTATCCGCGCTTGGGGCGGACGATGGAATGGGACACCGCTGCGGCCCATGCGGTGCTGGCGAGCGCCGGCGGCAGCGTCACGACGCTCGACGGGGCCGAGCTTCGCTATGGCAAGCCGGGCTTCGAGAATCCGCATTTCGTGGCGCGCGGGCGCACGCGCTGAGCCCGCCACGGGAACTGCATTTTCGCGTGCCGCCCGTGTTGACTCGGTCGGCGTCGAGGCGCACACTTCCCCCGCTGTGGCTGGTTCTCCGGTCACTTCCTCAGCCGCCGCAAATCCTTGCGGTGACTCTCGGTTCGGCGTCATGCCGCGGATGGGCTGAACCTAGACAATGACAAGATGACGGAGCCGCCTGACATCGTCGGCGGCTCCGCCGTTGAGTCCGGAAGAACGCCACGCGCCCGTTTCTCCCCGATCTTAGCAGCGGGCATCCCTGCACCGGACCATACCACGCCGGCTCTGTCGCGCCGCGGAACGGCATGGTAAGCCGCAGCCATCATGTCGCAGCCCCTCCTCCCCGTCCTTCCCGCCACGCAAGAGGCGGTCGCACGCGCGGCGGCCGCTTTGCGCGCCGGACGGCTGGTGGCCTTTCCGACGGAAACCGTCTACGGGCTGGGCGCCGACGCGACGAACGATCGCGCCGTCGCCGCGATCTTCGCGGTGAAGGGCCGCCCCAGCTTCAATCCGCTGATCGTGCACCTTCCCGACGCGGCGGTCGCGTCGTCGCTGGTGAGGCTGGACGCGCGGGCCGAGCGGCTGGCGGCGCGGTTCTGGCCGGGGCCGCTCACCCTCGTCCTCCCGCGCCTGGAGAGCTGCCCGGTGTCGCTGCTGGCGAGCGCCGGGCTCGACAGCCTGGCCATTCGCGTGCCGGCGCATCCGGTGGCGCGGCGGCTGCTGCGCGCGACGGAACGGCCGCTCGCAGCGCCCAGCGCCAACCGGTCGGGCAAACTGAGCCCGACCGCGGCGGAACACGTGCTGGACTCCTTCGGCAGGGATCCCGGCCCGATCGCGCTGGTGCTCGACGGCGGGCCCTGCAGCGTGGGGGTGGAGTCCACCGTGATCGACCTGTGCGGGCCGGCGCCGGCGCTGCTGCGGCCCGGCGGCGTCGCGGTCGAGGAGATCGCCGAGATCACCGGCCCGCTTGCGGACGCGGCCGGCGCCGATGCGGCGGCCGCCCCGCGCTCTCCCGGCCAGCTGCTCAGCCACTACGCGCCGGAGCGGCCGCTGCGGCTCGACGCCACCAGCGTCGAGGCCGACGAGGCGCTGCTGGCCTTCGGCCCGAACCCGCCGGGCGGTGCGGCGGTCATGGAGAATCTAAGCGTTGCCGGCGACCTGACCGAGGCCGCGGCCAATCTGTTCGCCCTGCTGCGCCGGCTCGACCGGCCGGGCATATCCCGCATCGCCGTCATGCCGGTGCCGGAGAGAGGCCTCGGCCGGGCCATCAACGACCGGCTGCGCCGCGCCGCCGCGCCACGGCCGTAGCCCGCGCAGGAACCGCGCTGCTACGCTAGCCCGCATGATCGGCACTCATCCTGCCCGGGATGTGATCGGCGCGCTCAAGAACGTGGTCGGCCCGGCGGGCTGGACCGACGACGCGGCCGAGATGGCGCCCCGGCTCGTCGACCAGCGCGGCACCTATCGCGGGCGCGCCGCGCTGATGCTGCGCCCGGCCTCGACGGAGGAGGTCGCCGCGATCGTCCGGCTCTGCGCAGGCTCGCGCACGCCGATCGTGCCGCAGGGCGGCAACACCGGCCTGGTCGGCGGCGCGACTCCGCAAGCGGACGGCCGAGAGATCCTGCTGTGCCTCGACCGGATGAACCGCATCCGCGAGCTCGACCCGCTCGACTACACGGCGGTGGTGGAGGCGGGCTGCGTGCTGAAGCGCCTGCAGGAAGCGGCGGAGGAAGCCGACCGGCTGTTCCCCTTGAGCCTCGGCGCGGAAGGGAGCTGCCAGATCGGCGGCAATCTCTCCACCAATGCCGGCGGCATCAACGTGCTGCGCTACGGCAATGCGCGGGACCTGGTGCTGGGGCTCGAGGTCGTGCTGCCGGACGGGCGGGTCTGGAACGGCCTGCGCACGCTGCGCAAGGACAATACCGGCTATGACCTGAAGCAGATCTTCCTCGGCGCCGAAGGCACGCTCGGCATCATCACGGCTGCCGCGCTCCGCCTGTTCCCCCGCCCCCGCGACCGGGCGACGGCCTTCGCCGCCGTTGCCGGCCTGGACGCCGCGCTCGAGCTGCTCGCGCGCTGCCGCGCCGCCAGCGGCGACCAGGTGACGAGCTTCGAGCTGGTGCCGCGCAGCGGCATCGCGCTCGCCTTGCGCCACGTGCCGGACAGCGCCGACCCGCTTGCCGGAGGCCATGGCTGGTGCGTGCTGATCGAGCTCACCAGCAGCGCGGCATCGTCCCGGCTGCGCGACGAGCTCGAGGCGGTGCTCGGCGCGGCGCTCGAGGACGGGCGGGTGCGCGACGCCACCAGCGCCGTGTGCGGCGCCGCGGCCGCGCGGCTCTGGCGCCTGCGCGAGGCGATCGTCGAGGCGCAGCGCCACGCCGGCGCCGCCATCAAGCACGACGTCGCCGTGCCGGTGTCACGTGTCCCGGAATTCGTCGCGCTGGCGAGCGAGGCGGTCGCCGCCGCGGTGCCGGGCGTCGTCATCGTCCCGTTCGGCCATCTCGGCGACGGCAATGTCCATTTCAACCTGAACCGGCCGGCGGACGGCGACGACGCCGGCTTCCTGGCGCGGCGCGGCGACATCTCCGGCCTGGTGCACGACATCGTGGCGCGGCTCGGCGGGTCGGTGAGCGCGGAGCACGGCGTCGGCCAGCTGCGCCGCGACGAGCTGCCGCGCTACAAGCCCGCCGTCGAGCTGGAGCTGATGCGGCGCATCAAGACGGCGCTCGATCCCGACGGCATCATGAATCCCGGCAAGGTGGTCCCGCTCTGACGGGGCCCAGAGCCCCAGGATCTATTCCTGGACGCAGACGACCTCGGTCGACAGGAGCTTGCCCGAGCACACCACGGCGTCGCCGTCGCCGGACACGCCGAGCACGACCTTGAGCCGGAACATCGAATCGAGCGTCTCCATGTAGGCGGGGTCGACGGTGAACTCGTCGATGCGCGTCGGGAAGGACAGCATGCTGGCGAAGGTGGAGGCCTGCTGGTTCGGCGCGCCCGTCGCCGGATCGACGTCGGCCAGGACCTTGAGACGGGCGATCAGGGTGCGTGCCGCCGCCTCGTCCCCCGCCGCCTCCATGTCGTAGGCATAGATCAGGATCTCGCGGTCCTGATAGTGGACGAAGGCGCTGTAGCCGCCCGCCACCCCGTCGGCGCCGACATGCGCCTCGAGGCGGGCGAGACCGAGATCGAACAGCGTGGCCGGCGTGCCCTTGAGCGCGGTCACGATCTCGTCCGGCCCGGCAACGGCAGGTGACATGCTGGCAGCCACCATGGCGGCGGCGAGCACAAGACGCGCGAGCATAGGTATTCCCCTGGAGTTTGACGGCCCTGCCGCCCCCGGTGCACGTGGCTGTGAAGGCGACGGCGGCGATGCTAGCATGCCGGCCCGGCATCTGCCGAGAAACGTCGCGCGTTTCTTTCGGCCGGCAGACCGGCCACGATCACGGCAGACAGAGAAGGCGGCGGCATGGCGGCGTATCAGGCTCCGGTCCTGGACATCCAGTTCGTGATGGCAGAGGTCGCCGGACTCGGGGACGTGGCCGCCCTGCCCGGCTATGGCGAGGCGAGCCCCGATCTGGTGTCGCAGATCCTGACCGAAGCCGCGCGATTCGCCGGCGAAGTGCTCGCGCCCCTCAACCGGCCCGGCGATGCGGCGCCGAGCCGGCTGGAGAACGGCGTGGTGCGCACGCCGGACGGCTTCGCCGCAGCGTATCGCGGATTCGTCGAGAGCGGCTGGAACGCGGTGCCGTTCGAGCCGGAGCACGGCGGCCAGGGCCTGCCCTGGACGGTGGCGATCGCGCTGCAGGAGATGTGGAATTCGGCGAACATGTCCTTCGCCCTCTGCCCGCTCCTGACCCAGGGCGCGGTCGAGCTGCTGCAGATCCACGGCAGCCCGGAGCAGAAGCGCACCTATCTCGCGCCGCTCGTCGAGGGCCGCTGGACCGGCACGATGAACCTGACGGAGCCGCAGGCCGGCACCGATCTCGGCGCGATCCGCACCCGCGCGGTCCGCGACGGCGACGGGTACCGCATCGTCGGGCAGAAGATCTTCATCACCTATGGCGAGCACGATCTCGCCGAGAACATCGTGCACATGGTGCTGGCGCGCACGCCGGACGGGCCGCCCGGCGTCAAGGGCGTGTCGCTGTTCATCGTGCCCAAGCATCTGCCGGATGCCGGGGGCCGGCCGGGCCGGCGCAACGACCTGCGGTGCGTGTCGCTGGAGCACAAGCTGGGCATCAAGGCCAGCCCGACCTGCGTCATGTCGTATGGCGACGACGGCGGCGCCCGCGCCTATCTGGTCGGCGAGGAGAACCGCGGCGTCGAGTACATGTTCACGATGATGAACAACGCGCGCCTCTCCGTCGGCGTGCAGGGTCTGGCGATCGGGGAGCGCGCCTTCCAGCAGGCCCGCGACTATGCGCAGGCACGGGTCCAGAGCCGCGCCGCCGGGGCGCGCAGCGCGGAGCCGGTCGCCATCGTCCGGCATCCCGACGTGCGGCGCATGCTGATGACCATGCGGGCGAGCGTCGAGGCGATGCGCGGCCTGGTCTATTACGCGGCCGGCGCGCTCGACCGCGCCAAGCGCCATCCGGACGATGCGGAGCGCCTGCGGCAACAGGCGGTCGTCGACCTGCTCATTCCGGTGGTGAAGGGCTGGTGCACGGACCAGGGCGTCGCCGTCGCCTCTCTCGGCATCCAGGTCCATGGCGGCACCGGCTTCATCGAGGAAACCGGCGCCGCCCAGCATCTGCGCGACGCGCGCATCGCCCCGATCTACGAAGGGACCAACGGCATCCAGGCGAACGACCTCGTCGGCCGCAAGCTGATGCGCGACGGCGGGGCGGCCGCGCGCGCATTCCTGCAGGAGCTGCGCTCGACCGCGGACGCGCTGTCCGCCGACGGCGATGCGGGCCGGGCGCTGGGCGGCAGGCTCGGCGCCGCGACGGAGGCGCTTGACCGCGCCACGCGCTGGCTCCTCGAGGCGCTGCCGCGCGATCCCGATCTCGCACTCGCCGGCGCGTCGCCCTATCTCACCCTCTTCGGCACCGTCGCGGGCGGCTGGACACTCGCCCGGCAGGCGCAGGCGGCGATGCGGCTCGCCGCCGCCGATGGCGATGCCGACCAGCAGTTCCTCATGAACAAGATCGCGACGGCGCGCTTCTATGCGGACAACCTGCTCTGCGCCGCGCCGGGACTGGCGAGCCAGGTCACCGACGGCGGCGACAGCACGCTCGCGATCGCTCCGGAACTCGTCTAGCGCGCCGTACCGCTTTCATACCAATTGCAGGATCGGAGTGGGCCGCCGGTGCAGAACGGCGGCTGATCGGTCTTGCGCATGCCCGCGATCCGGGCTTTCATTCTGCGACAAAAGAGCGCAGATCCGCTCGACCTGTGCGAGCGAGAAACGGCGCCAAAGGGGGTGCGTCAACGAAATCGCGGGAGACATCCAGATGGTGAGAGGCTTCAGGACCCTGGCCGCTGCATCGGTCGTTTCACTCGGCCTGGCGGCAGGCGTGCATGCTCCGACGGCTTTGGCCGAGGTGCCGGAATCGACCGACCCGATCAAGATCGCGCTGTTCGACTGGACCAGCGTCAACGTCAACGCCCATATTCTGGGCGGCATCCTCACCGAGCTCGGCTACAACGTCGAGTACGTGACCGCCGACTACATCTCGAGCCTGACCACCGGGCTCACGACCGGGGACATCACGGTCGGCCTGGAGTTCTGGGACACCACCGCCGGCGAAGGCATGGCGGCATCCGACGCCACCGGCATGACGGAGCGGCTGGGCTCGCTCGGCGCGCAGGCCATCGAGGAGTGGTGGTACCCGATCTACATGAAGGAGAAATGTCCCGGCCTGCCGAACTGGGAGGCGCTCAAGGACCCCGCCTGCGCGGAGGCGTTCTCCACGCCCGAGACGGCGCCGCGCGGCCGCTATCTCGGCGGGCCGGTCACCTGGGAAGGGTTCGACGACGAGCGCGTCGAGGCGCTCGGCCTGCCCTTCGACGTGATCCACGCCGGCACGGATGCGGCGATGTTCGCCGAGCTGGAATCCGCCTATTCGCGCAAGGCGCCGATCATGCTGTGGATCTATTCGCCGCATTGGGCGCCGACCAAGTACGAGGGCGAGTGGGTCGAGTTCCCGCCTCATTCGAAGGAGTGCTACGAGGACCCGTCGGCCGGCATCAACCCGGACATGGCGTATGACTGCGGCAAGCCGCGCGGCGACATCTGGAAATATGCCTGGATCGGCATGAAGGACAAATGGCCGGTCGCGTACAAGGTCGCCAAGAACTACACGATCGACGCCAAGGAGCTCGGCACGTTGGGCGGCCAGGTCGACCTCGAGGGCAAGAGCATCGAAGAGGTCGCCGCGCAGTGGGTGAAGGACAACGAGGCCACGTGGCGCGCCTGGGCCGAGTGAGGGGTTGAGCGGCAAGGGCGACGGCCTCGTCGCCTTCGCCATGTGCCGAACCGAGCAGGGACGGGCGGACCGCGACATCCGCCCGTCCCGCATCGCCTCATCGGCGGGAGCCGGCGGTCGGGCGCGATCGTCCCCCGCCGCGCCGCGTTGCCCGGGAGCCGCGTCCATCGGATGAGCACCGTCGTCCATCAGCATGCCGCCGCGCCTGCGGCACGGAGCGACCCGATCCGCCCCGTCAAGCTCGCCTGCCGCAACGTGTGGAAGGTCTTCGGCCGCGGCGCCGAGGAGTTCATGCGCGCCCGGCCGGATGCCGGAGACGCCGAGCTGCTCGAAGCGGGCCTCGTCGGCGCGGTCCGCAGAGCGACGCTCGAGGTCCACGAGGGCGAGATCTTCATCGTCATGGGCCTGTCCGGCTCCGGCAAGTCGACGCTGGTGCGCTGCCTGTCGCGGCTCATCGAGCCGACGGCCGGCGCAATCGTCTTCGAGGGCAGCGATCTTCTGAAGGCGAGCGAGCGCGAGCTGATCGAGATCCGCCGCCACAAGATGGGCATGGTGTTCCAGCACTTCGCCCTGCTGCCGCATCTGACGGTGATCGAGAACGTCGCATTCCCCCTGCTCATCCAGGGGGTGGGCAAGGCGCAGCGCGAAACCCGCGCGGCCGAGATGGTGCGTCTCGTCGGGCTGAGCGGGCGCGAAGGCTATTACCCGCGCGAGCTTTCGGGTGGCCAGCAGCAGCGCGTCGGCATCGCCCGCAGCCTCGCCGTGGAGCCGGAGATCTGGTTCCTGGACGAGCCGTTCTCGGCGCTCGATCCGCTGATCCGGCGCGAGATGCAGGACGAGTTCATGCGGCTGCAGAACGTCCTGCACAAGACCATCGTCTTCATCACCCATGACTTCGACGAGGCGATCCGGCTGGCCGACCGCATCGCCATCATGAAGGACGGCGAGATCATCCAGGTGGGGACGCCGGAAGAGCTCGTCGTGCGGCCGGCCACCGATTACGTCGCGGATTTCACCCGGGACGTGCAGCGCGCGAAGGTGATCTCGGCGCGCGCGCTGATGCGCCCGGCGAACCCGGCCCTGCCCACCGGCGGCAGCGTGAAGGCGGACGTCCGGGTCGCCGCCTTCGCCGCCGACATCGTCGGCAGCGACAAGCCGTTCGGCGTGGTCGACGAGACGGGGAGGCTGATCGGCCATGTGGACCGGGCGGAGGTGATCGACCTTCTGGCCGGACGGAGCCGCGAGCGATGACCGCTGCGGTTGCCGCGCCCGAGCTCGAGCGGCGGCCGACCTCGCCCTGGCTGTGGATCTGGCTCGCCGCGCTGGCGGCGACCGCCGTCGTAGCGGTCTCGGAAATCGACTGGCTCAACCAGTATCCGAAATCCTGGGAACTGCCGCTCGCCCGGGAAGTCAGCGAGATCATCCGCTGGCTGATCAAAGCGATCTTCGACGTCACCCGGGCGATCAGCGCCGTGCTCCAGGTGCCGATGGATTTCGCGCTCGACCTGCTGAGCCGCGATTTCAGGCTGGGCGACACGCCGGATTCGCCGGTGCTGCCGCGGCTGTCCTGGGTCGGCGTGACCGCCGCCGTGGCGATCATCGGCTACGTCTATGGCGGCGTGCGGCTGGCGGCGGTCGGCGGGCTCTGCTTTCTCTATCTCGCCCTCTTCGGCCAATGGGACAGCGCCATGAAGACCCTGGCGCTGGTCGTCATCTGCGTGCCGCTCGGCGTCGCGATCGGGCTCGCCGTGGGCATCGCCGGGTATCGCGCGCCTGTCTTCAACCGGGCCGCGATCGTTCCGGCGCTCGACCTCGCCCAGGCAACGCCCGCCTTCGCCTATCTCATCCCCATGCTGATGCTGTTCGGCAACAATCCCGTGTCGGCGATGCTGGCGACGCTGGTCTATGCCGTGCCGCCGATGGTGCGGGCGACCACGCTGGCGCTCTCCCAGGTGCCGCACGAGATCCGCGAGTTCGGCCACATGGCCGGCTGCACCCGGCGGCAGCATCTGTGGCGCGTGCTGGTGCCCTCGGCCCGGCCGCTGCTGATGGTGGGCGTCAACCAGGTCATCATGATGACGCTCAACATGGTAATCATCGCCTCGATGATCGGCGCCGGCGGGCTCGGCTTCGACGTGCTGACGGCGCTGCGCCGGCTCGACGTGGGCAAGAGCTTCGAGGCCGGCATGTCGATCGTGCTGCTCGCCATCGTGCTCGACCGGATCAGCCAGGCCGCCGCCGACCGGAAGCCGACGATGGGCGAGCCGAAGCGCGGCCTCTGGCAGCGCCACCCCTATCTCCTGCTCGCCGCCGCCGTGCTGCTGGCGACGACCGTGCTGAGCGTCTTCGTCCCGGCGCTCCACACCGTGCCGGAATCGCTCACCGTCTCCACGGCGCCGCTCTGGGACGCCGCGCTGGAATGGATCGTCGTCACCTTCTTCGACGCGATCGAGGTGTTCCGCACCTTCGTCCTGCTCTATCTGCTCAATCCCCTGCGGAATCTCCTGCTCGACCTGCCCTGGGTCGCCGTGGTCGGCCTGCTCGGCCTCGCCGGCTACCAGCTGGGCGGCTGGCGGCTGGCGGCGCTCGCGGTCGTCCTCACCCTGTTCCCCGCGGTGACCGGCCTGTGGGAGAAGACCATCGTCACGGTCTATCTCGTCGGCGTCTCCACCGTCATCGCCTGCCTGATCGGCATCCCGCTCGGCGTGCTCGCCGGCCGCAACGACACGGCCGACAAGATCCTGACGGTCATCGTCGACACGCTGCAGACGATCCCGGCCTTCGTCTACCTGATCCCGGCGGTGATGCTGTTCCGCGTCGGCGACGTGTCGGCGATGATCGGCATCATCCTCTACGCGATCACCCCGGCGATCCGCTATACGAGCCACGGCATCCGCCAGGTGCCGGCCGAGATGGTGGAGGCGGCCAAGGTCTCCGGCTGCACCGGCCGCCAGCTGCTGTGGCGCGTCCAGGTGCCGCTGGCGTTGCCCGAGATCATGCTCGGCATCAACCAGGTGGTGATGCTGGCGATCGCGATGGACATCATCGCCGCCATGATCGGCACGCGCGATTTGGGCCAGGAGGTGTTCATCTCTCTCGCCAAGGCCGATCCCGGCCGCGGCCTCGTCGCCGGACTCACCGTCGCCTTCATCGGCATCGTTGCCGACCGGCTGATCAGCGCCGCCAGCACCCGGGCGCGGGAGCGGCGCGGCCTCGCCTGAGCTCAGCGCGCCGCGGCCTCCAGGCCGTTCCGGCTCGCCACCAGCACGATCGCCTCGCTGCGCTGCAGGCGCTCCATGAAGGGCGGCGGCGGCGGCCGGTCCGAGATCAGCATCTGCGCCGCTTCGAGCCCCGCCACGGTGACCAGCGCCCGGCGCCCGAACTTGGAATGGTCGGCGACGATGACGGTGCGGTCGGCGCGCTGCATGGCGACGCGGGAGAACTCCGCCTCGTCGAGATTGTAGTCCATCAGCCCGTCATGCAGATCGATGGCGCCGATCGACAGCAGCGCCAGCCGGACCCGGAACTGCTCGATGAAGGTGATGGCCGACGCGCCGAGCGCCGCCCCGTCGCCGGCGCGCAGCTCGCCGCCCGCCATGTACACCCGGTTGCCGTTGCGTGTCGCCAGGCTCCGGGCGATGTCGACCGAGTTGGTGACGACCAGGAGATTCCGATGATGGCGCAGCGCCCGCGCCACGAAGGCGGTCGTGCTGCCGGTGTCGAGCATGATGGAGTCGCCGTTGCGGACCTGCCGGGCGGCGTGCTCGGCGATCTTCTTCTTCGCCTCGACATGCTGGACCAGGCGCTGGTGAAACTCCGGCTCGCTGAGCGGGTCCGACAGAAGCACCCCGCCATGCACCTTGCTGACGAGCCCTTCCGCCACCATCCGCTTGACGTCGCGCCGGATGGTTTCGTCGGAGACCGACAGCTCCCGCGCCAGGTCGACGACGCGGCAGGACTGGTTCTCGGCCACCCGGCGCAGGATCTCCTGCCGACGCTCCAGATAGTGCAACCCTCGCCCCCTCCCCGCGGACTTCCACAGGGCCGCCGGGGCTTGTTGTGGAAGTGAATGGGGTTGGCCATAATCTTTGTGGATTTGTGTGGGATAGTTGCAAAATCGCTTGCGGAGTTCAATGCGGGCGAACATCCAATGGCCCTGGCCGACGGTGCCGTCCGAGCGCCGGGCAGCGAATCCAAACAGGGAGCGCACCAATGCTGAACAGCCTCAGAATGGCCGCCGTGGCGGGCGCCGTCGCAGCCGGAATGGCGACGGCTCTCCCGGCCGCCGCGGTCGAATCGAACGATCCGATCAAGCTCACCCTGCACGACTGGACCGGCCAGCTGATCAACACGAAGATCATGGGCGGCATCCTGCAGCGCATGGGCTACAACGTCGAATACGTGCAGGCGGACTATCTGGCCCAGTTCGCCGGGCTCGAATCGGGCGATCTCCACGTCGCCATGGAGATGTGGGAAACCACAGGCAAGGATGCGATGGAGAAATCGCTGGCCACCGGCAACACGGTGGATCTCGGCGAGACCGGCATGTTCGCCAAGGAAGAGTGGTGGTATCCGCTCTACATGAAGGAGCAGTGCCCCGGCCTGCCCAGCTGGGAGGCGCTCAACAAATGCGCGGAGCTGTTCTCCACGCCGGAGACCGCGCCGGCCGGCCGCTATCTCGGCGGGCCGGTCACCTGGGGCGGATATGACGAGGAGCGCGTCGAGGCGCTCGAGCTGGACTTCGAAGTGGTCCATGCCGGAACCGACGCGGCGCTGTTCGCCGAGCTGAAGTCCGCCATCGAGCGCAAGGCGCCGTTCATCGGCTGGATTTATGCGCCGCACTGGGCGCCGATCCTGTACGAGGGCGAGTGGGTCGAGTTCCCGGAGTACACCGACGAGTGCTACGAGGACCCGAGCTGGGGCACCAACCCCGACCTCGCCTATGACTGCGGCAAGCCCTATGGCTGGATCAAGAAGGTCGGCTGGGCCGGCGCGGAAGCGAAATGGCCGCAGGCCATCAAGGCGGTGCGCGGCTTCACCATCGACAACGACACGATCGGCCGGCTGATCGACCAGGTCGACAACCAGGGCCGCAGCGTCGACGAAGTCGCCGAGGAGTGGATCGACGCGAACGAGTCCGTCTGGAAGCCCTGGACGGAGTAGGCTTTACGATCGACCGGGCCGGGGCCGCCGCCAGGGGGCAAGGCGGGCCCGCGCCAAGGGCCGCCGCCACAGCCGCGGCGGCGTCATATAGAATTACGGGCGGCGGCAGCAAGC
>DAIMFL010000001.1:45046-56497 GCA_036724615.1 Alphaproteobacteria bacterium
GTTGGTTTTCTCCGCTATTTTGCCCGTTTTTATGCCTTGTACGTTTTTGTTTTTTTTTTCTCCGGGGCGGGGCCGGCCGCTTTTGGTTTGGGGGGGCCCGCGCCATGGGCCGCCGCAACTGCCGCGGCGGCGTCTTCTCGAATTCCGGGCGACGGCAGCATGCAACCTATATCGGCCAACGGATCGGTCACCCCGGGCGGAGCGGGCGCCAAGCTCGTCTGCCGCGGCGTCTGGAAGCTGTTCGGCCCCGAGCCCGAGCGCTTTCTCGCCGGCCGCGCCGACGAGCCGGGCCCCGCCGAGCTCGCCGGGGCGGGCCTCATCGGCGCGGTCCGCAACGCGACGCTCGAGGTGCGGGACGGCGAGATCTTCGTCATCATGGGGCTGTCGGGCTCGGGCAAGTCCACTCTGGTGCGCTGCATGTCGCGCCTGGTGGAGCCCACGGCGGGCGAGGTGCTGTTCGACGGGATCGACCTGCTGAAGGCGAAGGAGCCGGAGCTGATCTCGATCCGGCGGCACAAGATGGGTATGGTGTTCCAGCACTTCGCCCTGCTGCCGCATCTGACGGTGATCGAGAACGTCGCATTCCCCCTGCTCATCCAGGGGGTGGGCAAGGCGCAGCGCGAAACCCGCGCGGCCGAGATGGTGCGTCTCGTCGGGCTGAGCGGGCGCGAAGGCTATTACCCGCGCGAGCTTTCGGGTGGCCAGCAGCAGCGCGTCGGCATCGCCCGCAGCCTCGCCGTGGAGCCGGAGATCTGGTTCCTGGACGAGCCGTTCTCGGCGCTCGATCCGCTGATCCGGCGCGAGATGCAGGACGAGTTCATCCGGCTGCAGAGCGTCCTGCACAAGACCATCGTCTTCATCACCCATGATTTCGACGAGGCGATCCGGCTGGCCGACCGCATCGCCATCATGAAGGACGGCGCCATCATCCAGATCGGCACGCCGGAGGAGCTGGTGATGCAGCCGGCCACCGACTACGTGGCCGAGTTCACCCGCGACGCCTCGCGCGCCAAGATCCTGACCGCCCGCTCCATCATGACGCCGGTTGCCGCCGCGACCATTGCCGCGGACGGAGTCCCTGCCGGCACCAAGGTGAAGGACCTGGCACGCCGCACCTTCCGGGACGGCAGGATCGCCGTGATAGACGACCAGGGCCGCCCGATCGGCGAGGTGACGCGGGACAGCGTGTTCGAGGTGCTGCTCTCGGACGGCGAGAGCGGGCGGGATGCGCGGCGGTGACCTCGCTCACCGGCACGCGGCCTCATCGGGCGCCCCAGACGGGCTATCACCTGATCGCCTGGGCGGTGGTCGTCGGGGCGACCACCGCGCTGTTCTTCGCACCCGACATCCTGCCCTGGGCGGTCGAATACCCGAAGGCCGCGGTCGTGCGGCTGCGCTTCTGGATCAGCGACTTCATGGCGTGGCTGATCAACAACCTCTCCTTCGGGCTGTTCACGTTCAAGGAATTGACCCGGTCGGTCGCCTGGCTGCTCGACTGGCCGCTGCAGTTCGCGAGCAGCCTGCTCGCCCACGGCTTCCGCCTGGGCGAAGGAAGCCAGGCGGTGGAGCTGTGGCCGCGCCTGCCCTGGCTCGCCGTGATCGGCATCGCCGCCGCCATCGGCCATTACGCCGGCGGCCGGAAGCTCGCCCTTCTGGTCGCGCTGTGCTTCGGCTATCTGGCGGTGTTCGGGCAGTGGGACAGCGCCATGGTCACGCTGTCCTCCATCGCCATCGCCGTGCCCTTCGGCGTGGTGGGCGGGCTCTTCATCGGCATTCTCGGCTTCCGATCGCGCCGGGCGGAGCAGGTCATATCGCCGTTCCTCGACCTGATGCAGACCGTGCCGGTGTTCTCCTATCTGGTGCCGGCGCTGTTCCTGTTCGGCTTCGGGCCGGTCGCCTCGATGATCGCGACGATCATATACGCCATGCCGCCCATGGTCCGGGTGACGATGCTCGCCCTGCGCCAGGTGGCCGGGGAGATCATCGACTTCGGCAACATGGCCGGCTGCACGAGACGGCAGCTGCTCTGGCTGGTGCGCATCCCCGCCGCCCGCAACGGGCTGATGATCGGCGTCAACCAGGTCATCATGCTGTCGCTCAACATGGTGATCATCGCCTCGATGATCGGCGCGGGCGGGCTCGGCTACGACGTGCTGACGGCGCTGCGCGCCCAGAAGATCGGCGTCGGGCTCGAGGCCGGCGTCGCGATCGTGGTGCTGGCGATCGCGCTCGACCGGCTGAGCCAGGCGGTGGCGGCCAAGTCGGCGACGCGGCATCGCGCGGAGGAGCGCTGGATCCGGCGTCACCTGCATCTCACCGCCGCGCTCGGCTTCGTCGCGCTGTGCTGGGTCGCGGGTTTCGCCGTGCCGGCGATCCAGACCTTCCCGGAGGCGCTGGCCGTCACCACCGCGCCCTACTGGGACCGGCTGATCACCTGGATCAACGTCAATTTCTTCGACGCGCTGGAGGCGGTGAAGACCTTCCTCCTGCTCAATTTCATGATCCAGTTCAAGCGCTTCCTCCTGGCGCTGCCCTGGGCGGGGGTGGTAGCGCTTCTCGCCCTCGGCGGGTGGCAGCTCGGCGGGGCGCGGCTGGCGGCGCTGGCCGCCGCGCTCAGCCTGTTCATCGCGGTCAACGGCCAATGGGCCAACGCGATGGAGAGCGTGTACCTGGTCGGCGTCTCGGTGGTGATCGCCTGCCTGATCGGCATGCCGATCGGCCTCTGGGCGGCGCGCAACGCGCGGGTCAACAAGGTCGTGCAGGTCGTCATCGACACGCTGCAGACCCTGCCCTCCTTCGTCTATCTTATCCCGGTGGTGATGCTGTTCCGCGTCGGCGACTTCACCGCCATGATCGCCATCGTCGCCTATGCGGTCGTGCCGGCGATCCGCTACACCGCGCACGGCATCCGGCAGGTGTCGCCGTCCCTGATCGAGGCGGCCGTGGCCCAGGGCTGCACGCGCCGGCAGATCCTGTGGCGCATCCAGCTGCCGCTCGCCCTGCCCGAGCTCATGCTCGGCATCAACCAGACGATCATGATGGCGCTCAGCATGCTGGTCATCACCGCGCTGGTCGGCACGCGCGACCTGGGGCAGGAGACCTATATCGCCCTGGCCAAGGCCGATACCGGGCGCGGCATCGTCGCCGGGCTCTGCGTCGCCTGCATCGCCATCATCGCCGATCGCATGATAGGCGCCTGGAGCAACCGCCTCAAGGCCCGCTACGGCCTCGCGTAATCCCATGACAGCCCTGAAGCCCGTCCCAGACCACGTCACCCGGATCCGGAGGCTCCGCTGCTGGTCGGGAGCGGTCGACCCCGAGCCGCTCAAGGGCGGCATCACCAATGCCAACTACGTCGTGGAGGACGGCGGCCGGCGCTTCGTGGTGCGGATCGGGGACGACATCCCGGTGCACGGCGTGATGCGCTTCAACGAGCTCGCCGCGAGCCGGGCGGCCTTCGCCGCCGGCCTGTCGCCCGAGGTGGTGCATCACGAGCCGGGCGCGCTCGTGCTGCAGTACATCCAGGGAGAGACCCTGACGCCGGAGGCGGTGCGCCGGCGTCCCATGCTGGAGCGCATCCTGCCGCTCGTCGCGCGCTGCCACCGCGACATGCCGAACGTGGTGCGCGGCCCGGTCCTGATGTTCTGGGTGTTCCATGTGCTGCGCGACTACGCGGGCACCCTGCGCGACGGCGGAAGCCGCATGACGCCCGAGCTGCCGCGCCTGCTCGGCATCGCCGAGGAGCTCGAGGCGCTGGTCGGGCCGACCCGCATCGTGTTCGGGCATAACGACCTGCTCGCGGCGAACTTCCTCGACGACGGCGAGCGGCTCTGGCTGATCGACTGGGACTATGCCGGGTTCAACAGCCCGCTCTTCGACCTCGGCAATCTCTGCTCGAACAACGAGGTGGCGCCCGAGGACGAGACCTGGCTGCTGGAAACCTATTTCGGCAGCCCGCTCTCGGGCGCGCAGCGGCGCAGCTACGAGGCGATGAAATGCGCGTCGCTGCTGCGCGAGACCATGTGGAGCATGGTCTCCGAGCTCCATTCGACCCTCGACTTCGACTACGTGGCCTACACGGCCGACAACATGGCCCGCTTCGAGCGGGCCTATGCCGAGCTGCGGCAGTTCTGAGCAATCCGAGGAGCATCATGGCGTCCCCACCCTCCCACGCCCGCGCCGTCGTCATCGGCGGCGGAATCGTCGGCTGCAGCACGGCTTATCACCTGGCGGAGCTGGGCTGGACGGACGTCGTGCTGCTCGAGCGCCAGAAGCTCACCGGCGGATCGACCTGGCACGCGGCGGGGCTGGTGGGGCAGCTCCGCAGCTCGGCCAACATCACGCAGCTCTTGAAGTACAGCGTCGAGCTCTATGGCCGGCTGGAGGTGGAAACCGGACAGGCGACCGGCTGGAAGATGAATGGCGGCCTGCGCCTCGCCTGTAACCCGGAGCGCATGACGGAGATCAAGCGCCAGGCGACCACCGCCCACAGCTTCGGACTCGAGATGCATCTGCTGACGCCGTCCGAAGCCAGGGATCTTTGGCCGCTGATGGACGTCTCCGACCTGGTCGGTGCGGCCTTCCTGTCGACCGACGGCCAGGCGAATCCGTCCGACATCGCCCAGGCGCTGGCCAAGGGCGCGCGGGCGCGCGGCGTGCAGATCTTCGAGGACTGCGCCGTGGCCGCGATCCGGTCGAAGGACGGGCGGGTGACCGGCGTCGCCCATGCCGGCGGCGAGATTGCCTGCGAGGTCGTCGTCAATTGCTGCGGCCAGTGGGCGAAGGAGGTCGGGCGGCTCGCCGGCGTGTCGGTGCCGCTGCAATCGGTGCAGCACCAGTACATGGTCACGGAGCCGATCGAAGGCGTCGCCCGCGACCTGCCGACGCTGCGCGACCCCGACCGGCTCATCTACTTCAAGGAGGAGGTGGGCGGGCTCGTCATGGGCGGCTACGAGCCGAACCCGATCCCCTGGGCGCTCGACGGCATTCCGGAGGGTTTCCACTTCGCCCTGCTCGAATCCGACTGGGATCATTTCGAGCCGCTGATGGCGCAGGCTTTGGCACGCGTGCCGGCGCTGGAGACGGCCGGCATAAAGCAGCTCGTCAACGGCCCGGAATCCTTCACGCCGGACGGCAACTTCATCCTGGGCGAGGCGCCGGAGCTCGCCGGCTTCTATGTCGGCGCAGGATTCAACGCCTTCGGCATCGCCTCGGGCGGCGGCGCGGGCAAGGCGCTCGCCGAATGGATCGCCGGCGGCGAGCCGCCGATGGATCTCTGGCCGGTCGACATCCGCCGCTTCGCCGCCCTGCATCGCGACGACGGCTGGACGCGCACCCGCACGCTGGAGGCCTATGGCAAGCACTACACCATGGCCTGGCCGCACGAGGAGTACGAAAGCGGCCGCCCGCTGCGCGTCTCCCCGCTCTATGAGCGGCTGAAGGCGCAAGGCGCCTCCTTCGGATCGAAGCTCGGCTGGGAACGGCCGAACTGGTTCGCCCCGCCCGGCACGGAGCCGAAGGACGAATACTCCTACGGCCGGCAGAACTGGTTCGACGCGGTCGGCGAGGAGCATCGCGCCTGCCGCGAGCGCGTCGCGGTGTTCGACCAGACCTCCTTCGCGAAGTTCCTGCTGACCGGCCGCGACGCGGAGAAGGCGCTCACCTGGATCTGCGCCAACGACGTGGCGAAGGCGCCCGGCAGCATCGTCTACACCCAGATGCTGAACAGCCGCGGCGGGATCGAATGCGACCTTACCGTCTCGCGCCTGGCGGAGGACCGCTACTACGTCGTGACCGGCACCGGCTATGCCACCCACGACTTCAGCTGGATCGAGCGCAACATCCCCGCCGGGGCGGACGTCAGGCTGCGCGACGTGACCGCCGATTACGCCGTGCTCTCCCTCATGGGCCCGAGGTCGCGCGACGTTCTGAGCGCAGTCACGGATGGCGACGTCTCGAACGCCGCCTGGCCGTTCGGGCGGGCGCGGGAGATCCGCATCGCGGGCGCCGAGGTCCGGGCGCTGCGCGTCACCTATGTGGGCGAGCTCGGCTGGGAGCTCCACATGCCGATCGGCCGGGCCGGCGCCGTCTACGACGCGCTGATGGCGGCGGGCGCGCCGCACGGCATCGCCAATGCCGGCTATCGGGCCATCGAGTCGCTCCGCCTGGAGAAGGGATACCGCGCCTGGAGCTCCGACATCGGCCCGGACCACACGCCCTTCGAAGCCGGGCTCGGCTGGGCGGTGAAGATGAAGCAGAACATGGATTTCCTGGGCCGCGCCGCCCTGGCCGAGCAGGCGGGGCGCCCGCTCAGGAAACGGCTCGCCGGCTTCACGGTCGACGATCCGGAGATCGTGCTGCTCGGCCGCGAGACCATCTTCCGCGACGGCCGGCAGGTCGGCTGGCTCACCAGCGGCGGCTACGGCTACACCGTCGGCAAGAGCATCGGATACGGCTACGTGCGCAATCCCGAGGGCGTCTCGACCGAGTATCTGACCTCGGGCAGCTACGAGCTCGAGGTCGCAACCGAGCGCGTCCCGGCCACGCTCCACCTCGCCCCGCTCTACGACCCCAGGATGGAGCGCGTGAAGGCGTAGCCGATGGGGGGCTGAGCGGGAGAGGGAGCTGAGAATGGGCGAGTCGCCGCTGCGCAAGGTGCTGTTCATTTCCGCGGACCAGTGGCAGGGCGATTGCCTGTCCGCGGTCGGCCACAAGGTGGTCCGCACGCCGAATATCGACGCGCTGGCCGCCGACGGCGTGCTGTTCCGCAACCACTACTGCCAGGCGTCGCCCTGCGGCCCGTCGCGCACCTCCATGCTGACCGGCATGTACCTGATGAACCACAGGAGCGGGCGCAACGGCACGCCGCTCGACGCGCGTCACACCAATCTCGCGCTGGAAGCGCGCAAGGCCGGCTACGACCCGACCCTGTTCGGATACACCGACACCAGCGTCGATCCGCGGCGCTACCCACCGGGCGATCCGGCGGTCAGGACATACGAAGGCGTGCTGCCGGGCATGACCATCGGGCTGCTGCTGCCGGACCACATGGCGCCCTGGATCGCCGACCTGAAGGCGAAGGGCTATCCGGTGACGGGGCGGCACGACGTGTACCAGCCGGTTGCGAGCTATCCTGGCGCCGAGGGGCGCGGCCATAGCTATCGCCCGCCGGTGTTCAAGGCCGAGGACAGCGAGACGCAGTTCCTGGCGGATGCGCTGCTGCGCCACCTCTCGACGCGGCGCGACCAGAATTGGTTCGTCCACCCGGTCTTCCTGCGGCCGCACCCGCCGGTGATCGCGCCGGAGCCGTACAACCGCATGTACGACCCGGCGGAGGTCGACCTGCCGGTGCGCGCCGAATCGCCCGAGGCCGAGGCGGCGCAGCACCCCTATCTCGCCTACACGCTCAAGGCCCAGAAGGAGATCGGCTGGTACACGGACCACCCGATGAGCCTGCAGGAGATCGACGAGGTCGAGGTCCGGCAGATCCGCGCCACCTATTACGGGATGATCAGCCAGGTCGACGACCAGGTCGGGCGGATCGTCGCGCATCTGAAGGCCACCGGCGAGTACGACCACACGCTGATCGTCTTCACCTGCGACCATGGCGAGATGCTGGGCGACCACTGGATGTGGGGCAAGGAAGGCTATTTCCACAAGGCCTACCACATCCCCCTCGTCATCCGCGATCCGCGCCGCGTCGCCGATGCCGCCCGCGGCCGGGTGGTGGAGGCGTTCAGCGAGGCGGTCGACCTCATGCCGACGATCCTGGACTGGCTGGGGCTCGACCTGCCCGCCCAATGCGACGGCCGCTCCCTCCTTCCCTTCCTCGAGGGAGAAAGCCCGCCAGGGTGGCGACAGGAGGTGCATTGGGAATACGACTTCCGCGACGTGGTCCGGCAGGGGCCGGAGACGGCGCTCGGGCTCACCAGCGACCAGTGCTATCTGGCGGTGATCCGCGACCGGGACTGGCAGTACGTCCATTTCGCGGGCCTGCCGCCGCTGCTCTTCGACCTCCGGACCGACCCGCACCAGACCCGCAACCTGGCTGACGATCCGGCCCGCCAGGCGGAGCTCCTGCACTATGCCCGGACCATGCTCTCCTGGCGGATGACCCATGCCGAACGCGTGCTGGCCAACACCATGCTCACCGCCGAGGGCGTCGTGGAGCGGCGGCCGGGGCGGGCCTGAGTCAGCCGCAGCCGGGGCAACCGTGCCCCGGTCTGGTGGATTTCGTCAGGGGCGGTCGATTTCCCTGGCCGGGGCCTTTGTTGGACGGCTTTCCGACTTGCCCTTATGTTACGGTTTCATGACACTGACCGGCCGAATCGGCGGCCGGCCCGGATGCCTGCCCCGCGAGAGTCCCGGAGGCTGAGATCAACGGCACGCATTTTCTGGTGAGCCTGCTCGGGGCGGCGGCGCTGCTCATCTGGGGCCTGCGCATGGTGCGGACGGGAGTGCTCCGCGCCTATGGCGGCGACCTGCGCCGGCGGCTGGGCCGCAGCATGGCCAACCGCTTCTCCGCCTTCGCGGCGGGGCTGGGCGTCACGGTTCTGCTGCAGAGCAGCACGGCGACCGCGCTGATGACGGCTTCCTTCGCCTCGAAGGGGCTGGTCTCGACCGGCGCGGCCCTCGCCATCCTGCTGGGCGCCGATGTCGGCACCAGCCTGGTGGCCCAGATCTTCTCCCTGCCCCTCGGCTGGATGTCGCCGGTCCTGATCCTGGTCGGCGTCGTCGTGTTCATGGCGGTCAAGGCCACGCGGCTGCGCGACCTCGGCCGCGCCGCCGTCGGGCTCGGCATCGTGCTGCTCGCGCTCCGGCTGATCGCCAGCACGGCCGAGCCGATGCGCCAGTCGCCGGTCCTGGCGGAGGTGCTCTCTGCGCTGGGCGGCGAGCCGGTGATCGCCCTCCTGGTCGCCGCGTTGCTGACGGTGGTATCCACCTCGAGCCTCGCCGTCATCCTGCTGATCATCTCCCTTGTCAGCCATGGGGTGATCGCGCTGCCGCTCGCCTTCGCCCTCGTGCTCGGCGCCAATCTCGGCGCCGGGGTGACGCCGCTCCTCGCCACGCTGGGCTCGGAGCCGGAGGCCCGCCGCGTGCCCCTCGGCAACCTGGTCTTCCGCACCACCGGCGCGCTGGCGCTGGTGGCGGTCCTGCCCTATGTCGCGCCTTATGTGGCGCTGATCGAGGCGGAGCCCTGGCGCCAGGTGGCCAATTTCCACACGGCCTTCAACCTGGCACTCGCCATCGTTTTCCTGCCCTTCGTCGGTCCCGCGGCGTGGCTCTGCACCCGGCTGCTGCCCGACCGCCCGGTCCCGGAAGAGCTCGGCAAGCCGCGCTATCTCGGGTCGACGTCGCAGGAATCGGCCGCCGTGGCGGTCGCCAACGCGGCGCGCGAGACGCTGCGGATGGGCGACATCATCGAGCGCATGTTGGGGCAGACCCTCGAGGTCTTCCGCAACGACGACCGCAGGCTGCTGAAGGAGGTCGAGGATCTCGACGACGCGGTGGACCGCCTGCACGAGGCGATCAAGCTCTATCTCTCGGAGGTGAGCCGCGAGGCGCTGGACCCGGAAGACAACAGGCGGGCGATCGACGTCATCACCTTCACCACCAATCTCGAGCATGTCGGCGACATCGTCGACAAGAACCTGATGGAGCTCGCCAGCAAGAAGATCCGCAACCGGCTGCAGTTCTCGCCCGAGGGGCTGGAGGAGATCTGCGGCATGCACGCGCGGCTGATGGACAACTTGCGGCTCGCGCTCAACGTCTTCATCGCCGGGGACGTGAAGATGGCCCGCCAGCTGCTGGAGGAGAAGGTCGCCTTCCGCGAGCTGGAGCGCCGCGCGTCGGAGGGCCACCTGATCCGGCTCAGAAGCGGCAAGATCGAGAGCATCGAGACCAGCAGCCTGCATCTCGACGTGATCCGCGATCTGAAGCGGATCAACTCGCACCTGACCTCGGTCGCCTATCCGATCCTGGACGCGGCCGGCGAACTGGCCCGGACCCGGCTGAAGTCCACGGAGGCGTGAGGGGCGCGGCGGCAGGCAAGAACCGGCAAAGCCAAGCCGTATCGGCACTTGTCAGGCTCCTACGGGTATGCTTCCAATTGCCGGGGCGATCGCAGTGGGGACGTCACGGACCGACCGGCTCGCGGGCGGACCGTGCCGAAACGGCAGACATACATCGCGCTCGCGACGCAGCGGCCGGCCCGGCCGCGGGCCTGATGGCCGCGTGGACGAGCAGCTACAACAGGAGCAAGGAGGCAGACAGCGATGACGAAGCACTTTTCCCGGTTCTCCCGGCGCAGCTTCATCAGAGGCGCCGGCGCGGCCGCGGTCGGCGTCACCTTCGCCGGCGCGGCGCGGCGCGGCTGGGCACAAGAGGAAAAGAAGCTCAACGTCTACAACTGGGACACCTATATCGGCGAGACCACGCTGTCGAGCTTCACCGACGCGACGGGGATCGAGGTCCAGTACGATCTCTACGCCAACAACGAGGAGCTGTTCGCCAAGCTCCAGACCGGCAATCCCGGCTATGACGTCATCTTCCCCAGCGACTACATGGTCGCGACGATGATCGCCAAGGGCATGCTCGTCGAACTCGACCACTCCAAGATTCCCAACATGGCGATCATCGACCGCGATCCCATCTTCACCGACCCGAAGTTCAATCCCGGCCTGAAATACGGCCTCCCGTACATGTGGGGCACGATCGGCATCGGCTATCGCAAGTCGAAGGTGGAGACACCGACCTCCTGGGCCGCGGTGCTGGACAGCGACCAGTACAGCGGGCGTACCGCCCTGCTGGCCGACATGCGCACGGTGATCGGCATTGCGCTCAAATATCTCGGCTACAGCATGAACTCCACGAACGAGGCCGAGATCGCGGAGGCCCGCGACCTGCTGATCAAGCAGAAGCGGCATATCAAGACCTTCGCCGAAGACAACGGCCAGGACCTCCTGCTTTCGGGCGAAGTGGACATCTGCATGGAATGGAACGGCGACATCGTTTCCGCGATGCAGGAGGACGACGATCTGAGCTATGTGGTGCCGAAGGAAGGCACGAATGTCTGGATGGACAACATCTGCATCCCGACCGGCGCGCCGCATCCGGAGAACGCGCACGCGTTCATCAACCATCTCCATGACCCGCAGGTGAACGCCGAGATCGCCAACACGATCCAGTTCGCGACCTCGAACCAGGCGGCCAAGGAGTTCATCAACCCCGACGATCTGGCGAATCCGGCGATCTACCCGCCGGCCGAGGTCGTGGCCAAGTCCGAGGCCCTGATCGATGTCGGGGAGTTCACGCCCGTCTACGACCGGGCCTGGACGGAGATCCAGGCCGCCTGAGGGCGGATGGACGACGGCTGGGCGGCACCGGGGGCATCATGCAGGATTGGCGACAGAACAAGCTGGTTTTCGGCATCCTGCTCCTGCCCCCGGCCGC
>DAIMFL010000001.1:56507-94469 GCA_036724615.1 Alphaproteobacteria bacterium
TTGGTGGGTCTGCCGGCCTCGCGGCGGCGGGTGCCGGCCGGCTGGCTGGTGCTGTTCTTCACCCTGCCGCTCGCCATCGTCTGGGTCTACAGCTTCGGCGAGCGAGGCCCGCTGGGCGAGACCATCCTCGCGGTCTCCTTCGACAACTATCTCCGGGCGGTCGAGTGGATCAACCTGTCGATCCTGCTGAAGTCGGCCTGGATCGCCGTGGTGACGACGGCGCTTTGCCTGATCGTCGGCTTTCCCCTCGCCATGGGGATCGCCTTCTCTCCGGCGAAATACCGGAACGTCCTGCTGCTTCTCGTCATCCTGCCGTTCTGGACCAACCTGCTGATCCGCACCTATTCGTGGATCGCGATCCTGCGCACCCGCGGCTACGTGAACATGTCGCTCGAATGGCTGCACGAAAAGCTCGGCGCCCTGCTGGGGCTGTTCGGGGCGGCCGGGGCGCTGGGCACCTTCCAGCCCTTGGAGCTTCTCTACAACGAGACCGCGGTCATCGTCGGCCTGATCTACGTCAACCTGCCGTTCATGGTGCTGCCGCTCTATGCGACGCTGGAGAAGCTGGACAAGTCCTATCTCGAGGCGAGCCTGGACCTCGGCGCGGGACAGTGGCGGACCCTGTTCCTGGTCATGGTGCCGCTTTCGTTGCCGGGCATCGTCACCGGCACATTGCTCGTCTACATCCTGAGCCTCGGCACCTTCCTGACGCCCGACCTGCTGGGCGGCCCCGACAGCATCATGATCGGCAACCTGATCGCGCAGCAGTTCGGGCAGGCCCGCGACTGGCCGTTCGGCTCGGCGCTCTCGTTCCTTCTGATCTACGCCACCTTCATCTTCCTGTGGGTGAAGGCCGTGGCGTCGCGCCGTGAAGGCGGGGTGAGCTACTGATGGCGACCACCGCGGCAGCCGGCGAACCCGCCGTCAGGACCCTGGCGCGCCGGCGGCGGCGCGACCGGGCGACCCCGCTCGAGTACGGCCGGAAGCGGTGGCTTCAGCTGGTCATGGCGGGAAGCTTCATCTTCCTGTACTTCCCGATCGTCGCGCTGGTGGCGTTCAGCTTCAACGACAGCAAGCGGAACATCACCTGGCAGGGCTTCACCCTGAAATATTACGTGCAGGCCTTCAACAACGCGTCGCTGCACGAGGCCTTCCTGAACAGCATGATCATCGCGGCCTGGTCCACGGTGGTCTCGACCATCCTCGGGACCATGCTGGGGCTCCTGCTGCACCGCTTCCGCTTCCCCGGAAAGGATGCGTTCGACGGCTGGATGCACCTGCCGATCGTGATTCCGGAGATCTCCCTCGGCGTGGCGATGCTCGCCTTCTTCGCGCTGGTTCAGATGCCGCTCGGGCTGATGACGGTGACGGTGAGCCATATCGCCTTCTCGATCCCCTTCGTCGCGGTCGTCGTGCGGTCCCGCATGTCCGGATTCGACCGGTCGCTCGAGGAAGCCTCGCGCGACCTGGGCGCGAACGAGTGGCAGACGTTCTGGAACGTCACCTTCCCCTACATGGTCCCGGGCGTGGTCGCCGGGGCACTGCTGGCGCTCACTTTGTCGCTCGACGATTTCGTCATCACCTTCTTCACCTCCGGCCCGGGCTCGACCACCTTCCCGGTCAAGATCTACTCCATGGTGCGCTTCAGCGTGACGCCCGAGGTCAACGCCGCCTCGACGGTGCTCATCGTCGTGACCCTGGCGCTCACCGTCACCGCCATGTGGATCCAGTCGCGCGCCGGCAAGCAATCGATCGCTCATGGCTGAGAAACGACCCATCATCTCGATCCGCAACGTCACCAAGCGCTTCGGCGACAGCGTCGTCGCCGTGGACGACGCCAATCTGGAGATCGCGGAGGGCGAATTCTTCGCCCTGCTCGGCCCCTCGGGCTGCGGCAAGACCACGCTGCTGCGCATGCTGGCCGGTTTCGAGACCCCGAGCGAAGGGGAGATCGTGATCGACGGCCACCGCATGGAAGGGGTCGACCCGAACCGGCGGCCCGTCAACATGGTGTTCCAGTCCTACGCCGTGTTCCCGCACATGACGGTCGCCCGCAACGTCGGATACGGCCTCAGGGTCACCGGCGTGCCGAAGGCGGAGACCGAGGCGCGGGTGCGCGAGGCGCTGGCGCTCGTGAAGATGGAGCAGTATGCCGGGCGCATGCCTAGCCAGCTCTCCGGCGGCCAGCGCCAGCGCGTGGCCCTCGCCCGGGCGCTGGTGAAGCGGCCCAAGGTGCTGCTGCTCGACGAGCCCCTGTCCGCGCTCGACGCCAAGCTCAGGGAGGCCATGCAGCTCGAGCTGGTCAGGCTGCAGAAATCCGTCGGCATCACCTTCGTGATCGTCACCCACGACCAGGACGAGGCGCTGTCCATGGCCAACCGCATCGCGGTCATGGAGCTCGGCAAGGTACGCCAGATCGCGCCGCCGGCGGAGCTCTACGAGTTCCCGAACAGCCGCTTCGTCGCAGATTTCATCGGCAAGATGAACCTGTTCGAGGGACGCGTCAGCGGCGCCGGGAACGGCAGCGTCCAGATCGACGTGAATGGCCTCGAGCGGATCGCGGTGCCGTTCGACGGGTCGGCTTCAGGCAGCGTGGGCATCGCCGTGCGGCCGGAGAAGATCCTGGTCACCCGCGACGAGCCGGACGGCGGGCGCATCCGCATCCGCGGCCGGGTGCGCGAGGTCGCCTATTACGGCGACGAGAGCCACATCTTCGTGGAGAACCCCACCGGCGTGGTGATCAACGCCAACCTGCCCAACGACCGGCGCAGCACGACCCCCGCCGTCGCCATCGGCGACGAGCTCTGGCTGTCCTGGACGCCGGCCGACACGCTGGTCCTGACGGAGTAGGCGCCCGGCCTCTCGTCCTTCGACGGGCTCAGGACGAGGTCCCTGCCAGAAGTCCTCATGGTGAACCCGTCGAACCATGAGGGTCGCCGCGCAGGCGCCGAGCCGCTCTACCTCAACGCCAATCTCGGCCGGCCGACGGCCGTTGCGGTGACGCGGCTCTCGACGAAGATGCTGCCGCCGACATTGTCGG
Organism: Alphaproteobacteria bacterium; assembly: GCA_036724615.1. Classification (GTDB taxonomy): domain Bacteria; phylum Pseudomonadota; class Alphaproteobacteria; order Dongiales; family Dongiaceae; genus DAIMFL01. Next base: position 59,548 of record DAIMFL010000001.1, read on the forward strand.
TGACGATGTCGTCTTCCCGCGTCACCTGGACCTGCGGGTCGTCGGCGCCGGCCCGGCGCGCCTGATCGAGAGCGAGCGCGGCCGCCATCTTCTCGGCATGGCGCGCCGCGGTCTCGAGCTCGGCGAAATCGGCGACGCCGTCGGGCAGATGCGTCCGGAAGCGCCCCTCGGCCGGCGAGGTGATGACGACCTTCACCGTCTGCATGATGCCGCCGGCCACCGCCCCCACCGCGTTGCAGACGTCGGCATGGGCGGGAATGATCGAGCGCGTGCCGAGGCGCTGGGCGACCTCGGCGTAATAGGCGCCGACGGGGGCGCCGATGGCCACCACCGGCCGGTGCAGCTCCAGCCTGGGCGCGAAGAGCGGCGCCCCGTCCGTCCGGCCGGCCAGCGCGCGGTCGACCAGCAGCCGGCCCAGGCTGCCCACCCCGGCGATCGGCGGATCGCCGAGCTCGGCGAGCGCCGTGGACAGGATGGCCCGGCCGGACTGCACGATGACGGCCTCCGCCACCTGTGTCGCGAAGGCCTCCGGCGATGGCGGCGGCACCCAGCCGCCGGCCGGGCTGCGCCGCAGCCACAGCGCCGCGCCGAGCCGCGCCCCGTCGACCGACCAGGACGACTGCCGGGCGAGCAGATGCGCCGCATCGCTCGGCGTGAACGCCGCGATGATGACGAGCCCGCGATCGGCCAGCCGGATCAGGGCCTGGGAGACGGCATAGCTCGTATCGATCTCGGTGAGCGGCAGCGGCCCCTCGGCCAAACGCTTCCAGAGCTGGCGCTGCGTGTTGTTCAGGCTGTCCTCGCCGGCGTCGAGGGCCCTGAGCCGCAGAGCGAAGCGGCCATGGGCCGGCTTCGGCTCCGCTTCCAGCTGGGCGCGGAGCACGTCCAGCACCTCCGGGTGCTGGTGGCAGAGCAGGCTGAGCGGCATGGCGCGGCGCGGGCCGGCGACCAGGCCCTCGGCCTCGTCGAGCCGGATCTCGCTGTCGCCGCCCAGCCCGTAGGTGTGCACCGCCACCGCCTCGACCATGGTGCGCCAGCCGCCCACCACCGCGCCAGCGGGGTTGAGCACCGGCCGGCCGTCGCGCAGCAGCGCCACGTCGGTGGTCGTGCCGCCCATGTCGGAGACGAAGACCTCGCCCTCGCCGGACAGGTATCGCGCGCCGACGACGCTGGCCGCCGGGCCGGAGAGGATGGTCTCGACCGGGCAGCTCATCGCCAGCTCGGCCTCGATCAGCGAGCCGTCCCCCTTCACCACCATCAGCGGCGCGGCGATCCGATGCGCGGCGAGCAGGCGCCGCACCGCGTCGACGAGCTGCTGCAGCTGCGGGATGAGCCGGGCATTGAGCGCTGCGGTCAGCGCCCGGCGCGGCGCGTCGAGCTTCGAGGTCAGCTCGTGGCCGCAGGTGACCGGCAGCCCCGTCATCTCCCGGACCAGCGACCTGAGGGCGATCTCGTGGGCGGGGTTGCGGACCGAGAAGAAGCCCGAAACCGCGAAGGCGGCGGCGCGGGGTGCGTGCTCGTCGCTGGCGCGGCGCGCCGCCGCCAGGTCGAGCGGGCATTGCTCGTCCCCGCTCGCGCTATGGCCGCCGGCGATGAACACCGCCGGATCGCCGCGCAGCGCCTCGCGCAGCCCGGCGCGCTCCAGCGCCTTCGTGTCGTAGCCGGCGAGCAGCAGGCAGATCGGGCTGCCATGGCCCTCGACCAGCGCATTGGTGGCAAGCGTGGTCGAGACGGAGACGAGATCGACCGGCCTTGTCGCCTGCGGAAGGATCGCCTCGACCGCGGCGGCCAGACCCAGCGACAGGTCGTGCTTGGTGGTGAGCGCCTTGGCCGCGGCGGTCACGCCGATGGCGGGATCGAACAGCACCGCATCGGTGTAGGTGCCGCCGGTATCGAGACCGAGATGGAGGGACACGGGAAGGATCTGATGCCGATCGAAGGGACGCTCAGCTAGGCTTTAGACGGCTTGCCTATGCCCGTCAACCGGAGTGGGGTTTGCGCATCGGAGCTACTGGAGCGGCAACTCGATCGGGGACACGAACAAGGCCCGGTGCAGCCAGGCGCCGATTCCGAGCCGGACGCCGAACACCACTTCCAGGCAAAGCGCCGCGACCAGGCCGGCGGCGAGCAGAGCGGAGACCTTCGCGAGCATCGGCCGACCCTCCGAGCCGACGGGCCGATCGTCACAGGCGAATTACACCCGGCCGCCGTAAAGAGCGGATTAAACGCCCCGAGGAACAATTCGTCGAAAAACTCGGCCATTGAGCAACGTGTACCATCGGCCCGGTGACGTCCGGCACAGCCGGATCCTGCACCGCTTGTCGCCCGAGGGGCCGTTTGGTAACTTTGTGCCATCAAAAAAAGCACAGCGGGCGCTGTAGAATGGTCGCTCTTCGTGGCGATCACGCGCCAGCGATCCCGCGCAACCCCAATCGAGACCCCGGGAGAGAGCTAGGAGAGGAAAGAGCCATGGCACTGAGACTCGGCGATACGGCGCCAGACTTCGTGCAGGATTCGACGGAAGGGTCGATCCACTTCCATGACTGGATCGGCAACAGCTGGGCCGTCCTGTTCTCGCACCCGAAGGACTTCACCCCGGTCTGCACGACGGAGCTCGGAGAAGTGGCGAAGCTCAAGCCCGAATTCGAGAAGCGCAACGTGAAGGTGATCGGGCTCAGCGTCGATCCGCTGCCGGACCACAAGGCCTGGTCCAAGGACATCGAGGAGACGCAGGGCGCGAAGCTCAACTTCCCGCTGATCGCCGACTCCGACCGGAAGGTGTCGGACCTCTACGACATGATCCATCCGAACGCGAACGACACGCTGACCGTGCGGTCGGTGTTCGTGATCGGCCCGGACAAGAAGATCAAGCTGACCATCACCTATCCGGCGAGCACCGGGCGGAATTTCGACGAGATCCTGCGTGTGATCGATTCCATGCATCTCACCGCCAACTACTAGGTGGCGACGCCGGTCAACTGGCAGCACGGGCAGGACTGCATCATCGTGCCGTCCATGCCGGACGCGGAGGCCGACAAGACCTTCCCGAAGGGCTACAAGAAGGTGAAGCCTTATCTCCGGATCACGCCGCAGCCGAACCTGTAAGCGGCGGCGGCCCCATGCACGGGCCCGGCCGGTCGGCCGGGCCCGTTTCGTTTCTGCGCACGAGAAACTGCCCGAGAAACTGCTATTGTGCGGCGCCCGGCCGACCGGGCGGCCCAAGTACGAGGAAAACGCCAGCATGGCCAAGAACAGCAAGGTCATCATCACCTGCGCGGTGACGGGGTCGATCCACACCCCGACCATGTCCCCCTATCTGCCGATCACCCCGGACGAGATCGCGCGGGAGTCGATCGCCGCCGCCGAGGCGGGCGCGGCCATCATCCATCTCCATGCGCGCAATCCGAAGGATGGCAGCCCCACGCCGGACCCGGACGTGTTCATGGAGTTCCTGCCGCGCATCAAGCAGAACAGCGACGCGGTGGTGAACATCACCACCGGGGGCGGGGCGGGCATGACGCTGGCCGAGCGCCTGGCCGCGCCGCTCCGGGCGAAACCCGAAATGTGCTCGCTCAACATGGGATCGATGAATTTCGGGCTCTACCCGGCTCTCGACAAGTTCAAGGAGTTCAAGTTCCCCTGGGAGGCGAAGCATCTCGAGAACAGCCGCGACTACATCTTCAAGAACACGTTCAAGGACATCGAGGGGGTCCTGAAGCAGCTCGGCGAAGGCTGCGGCACGCGCTTCGAGTTCGAGTGCTACGACGTCGGCCATCTCTACACGCTGGCCCATTTCCTCGACCGCGGCCTCGTCAAACCGCCGCTCTTCGTGCAGAGCATCTTCGGGATCCTGGGCGGGATCGGCGCCGATCCCGAGAACGTGCTCCACATGAAGCGCATCGCCGACAAGCTGTTCGGCGAGGACTATCGCTGGAGCGTGCTGGCGGCCGGACGCCACCAGCTTCCCTTCGTGACGATGAGCGCGATCCTGGGCGGCAACGTCCGGGTCGGACTCGAGGACAGCCTCTATGCCGGCAAAGGCCGGCTCGCCAAGTCGAACGCCGAGCAGGTCTCGATCATCCGCGGCATCCTGGAGGGCCTCTCGCTCGAGGTCGCGACGCCGGCGGAGGCGCGCGCCATGCTGGCCTTGAAGGGCGGCGACGACGTCGCGTTCTAGGAGCGGCGTCACTCACGCGTTCCGCTCACCCCCTCCCCGTCCTCCGAGACGCCGTCGCAGGTCGCGTCTCGAAGGGCGGAAGGGGGAAGCGGTTTGCGCGGAAAGAGCTCTCCTTCGCCGCAGGCGGCCTATTTCCTGTTGGCGAAGGAGGCGTTGCCGAGACCGGTGCCGATGGTGAGCACGGCCCAGTTCTCCACATCCTGCATGAAAGGCGTTTCGCTCAGGCCCTGCACCACCGCATCGTTGTGGAGCACGACCGCGGTGTCGTGATCCCCGATGGTCGGGATCTTCTCCTTCAGGATGGCCGGCAGGTTGAACCGGCTGCTCTCCCAGTTCCCGGGCAGGTTCTGCGCGCCGCGGCGGATCGACCCGTCCTCCTCGATGATCCCCGGGCAGCCGACCCCGATGAAGGGGGCCAGGGCGAGCTTCTTCTTCCGGGCCGCCGCGATCGCCCATTCGAGCATCTCGCACATCTCGTCGACCGCCTCGTCGCGCGCCGGCTCGTCGTCCGCGTGGCGCCAGAGCTTCGACTTCCAGACGGCAGCCTTCGACAGGTCCGCGGCCTTCTTGAGGTTCAGCTCCACAATGCCGCAGCGGATGTTGGAGCCGCCGATGTCGATCGCCACGATGCTGTCATGGCCGGCGAACATCCAGCTCGGCGCCAGGTGGGCGCAGCCGACGAGACCGGCCTCGTCCGGATCGTGGTGGATCGGCCTCAGATCGATCTCCATGTCGTCGGCGCGCAGCATCATCTCGGCCCGGCCGATCACCAGCTCGCCGATGCGGCTGCCGCGATATCCGCCGCCGATCGCGACGCGCTGCGTGTCGCGCCAGCTCTTCAACCGCAGGAAGCGCCGCAGCACGCCGCAGAGCCGTTTCGCGAAATCCTCGACCGCGGTCTGGATGATCCCCGCGGCGTCGGAATCGCCGCCCTTCAGCAGCTCGTCCAGCTGCTTCCGGCTGATCTCCTCGGTCGGCGTGTCGCCGAGCGGATCCTCGCCGGTCTCGCGCAGCCGTTTCCGCCAGTCGTCCAGCAGCTCCCGGAAGACTCCGCTCGTCGCCCGGTCGCCGACGAAGCCGTCCTCGTCCCGCGATTCGAGGTTGTAGCTGCGGATTTCGACCGACGGCAGGCTCGATGCGCCGTGGCCGACGATGGGCGACGTCTGACGCGGGGGCTGCTGGGCCATGAGGGAGGTCCGGGGCGATGCGGGAGACCGCGACCACAGTGAAACTCCCGAGAGGCGAACCGGTTTCAGCTCTCCCCCAGGTCGGGGTGCCCGGAGCCTACGGGCGTCCGGGGCCGGGGAGGCCGCGGCGCAGCCGCTCCGCCTCCTCGTTGGTGACGATCATCTTGCCGATGGGCCAGAGCGAGATCGGCACGAGCTTCAGATGCGCCCAGGCGAACGGAATGCCGATGATGGTGACCGCCAAGCCGATCGCCGTGGCGATGTGGCCGAGGGCGAGCCACCATCCCGCGAGCAGCAGCCAGACGAGATTGCCGAAGACGCCGAGCGGGCCGGTGCCCAGGTCCTCGCGCCCCTTCACCTCTTCCCGGGAGAGCGCGGTCCGGCCGAAGGGCAGGAGGGCATAGCTCGCGATGTTGAAGGCGGCGCGCGTCCAGGGCAGCCCGACGATGGTGATCGCCATGATCACCGCCGCGAGAAGCCACCCGGCCGCCATCCAGATGCCGCCCGTGACGACCCAGAGTATGTTGAGGATGACGCTCAGGGGCGACATGTGCTTTATCCCTTCCGGTCCTGCTTGCCCGTGACAATAAGCGCCCATGCGCCGGAAATCGATCCACCGATTCTCGACCCTGCTCGGCCTCGCGCTGTGCATGGCCTCGCCGTCCGGCCTCGGCGCCGCCGAGGCGGAAGGCTGCGTGCCCGTCGGCGCGTGGGTGGATCCGGCGAGCGGCGAGCGGCGGGCGGACATGCCGGCGGCGCTCGCCGGGCGCAGCGTGGTGCTGCTCGGCGAATCGCACGACGCGGCGGAGCATCATCGCTGGCAGCTTCATACCATCGCCGCCCTGCACGGCCACCGGCGGGACATCGTGCTCGGCTTCGAGATGTTCCCGCGCCGCGTCCAGCCGGTGCTCGACCGCTGGGTCGCGGGCGAGCTGAACGAGGCGGATTTCCTGCGCGAGGTCGACTGGCGGAAGGCCTGGGGCATGGATTCCGACCTCTACATGCCCCTCTTCCATTTCGCGCGGATGCATCGCGTGCCGATGCTCGCGCTGAACGTCGACCGGGCGGTGAGCCGGCGGATCGCCTCCGACGGGCTTGCCGCCCTGTCCGCCGCCGAGCGCGAGGGCGTCGACGATCCGGCGCCGGCCGCCGACGCCTATCGTGCGCGCCTGTTCGAAATCTTCCTGACGCATGCGAAGGAGGGCGAGAGGCCCAGCGCCGAGTCCGGGGAATTCCGCCGCTTCGTCGAGGCGCAGCTGTTCTGGGACCGGGCGATGGCGGAGCCGATCGGCGAGGTCGCCGCACGCGCGCAGCCGGGCCGCGCGGCCCCGCTCGTCATCGGCATCATGGGCCAGGGCCATGTGCAATACGGAGAAGGCGTGCCGCACCAGCTCGCCGCGCTGGGCATCCACGACGTCGCGACGGCGCTGCCCTGGGACACCGAGGACTGCGACGGGCTGGACCCGGACGTGGCGGACGCGGTCTTCGGCTTGGCGCCACCCGAGCGCGACGACGACTCCGAGGGGTCACGGCAGGACCGCTGACGAAACGCGCCTCGCGCTACCGTGCCGCGGGAGTGTCCTGCGCCTCGAGCAAGGCGAGCAATCCTTCCAGGATCTGCTGCGGCCGCGGCGGGCAGCCGCGGATGTGCAGGTCGACCGGCACCACCGAGGAGACCCCGCCCTCGACCGCATAGCTCGACGCGAAGATTCCGCCGTCGACCGCGCAGTCGCCGACCGCCACCACCCATTTCGGGTCCGGCGTGGCGCGCCATGCGCGCTCCAGCGCCTCGCGCATGTTCCTGGTGACGGGACCGGTCACCAGCAGCACGTCGGCGTGGCGCGGACTCGCGACGAAGCGGATGCCGAAGCGCTCCAGGTCGTAGAACGCGTTGTTGAGCGCATGGATCTCGAGCTCGCAGCCGTTGCAGGACCCGGCGTCGACTTCGCGGATGGCAAGGCTGCGGCCGAGCCGCCGGCGCGCCGCGCGATCGAGGGACGCGGCGAGCTCGGAGAGCGCCTGGTCGCCGGGCTTCGGCGCCGCTTCGGTCAGCGGAGGTCGGAGACCTTGGAGGAGAAGCTTGCGCATGGCGGTCCTGCCGTCAGAGGTCGTGGCCCGAATAGGCGCAGTTGAAGGACTTATTGCAGAGCGGGAAGTCGGCGATGATGTTGCCCTCGATCGCCGCCTCCAGCAGCGGCCACTGGAACCAGGACGGGTCGCGCAGATGGCAGCGCGCGACGGTGCCGTCCGGCGCCAGCCGCAGCCAGACCAGGATGTCGCCGCGGAAACCCTCGACGAGGCCGAGTCCCTCGCCCTGTCCGCCGGAGCGGGCATCGACGCGAACCGTCCCGCCCGGCAGCCCGTCCAGGATCTGCTCGACCAGAGAGAGACTCTCCTCCACCTCCCGGATGCGGATCCAGACGCGGGCGTCCACATCCCCTTCCTGGCGCACCGGCACCTCGAAGCGCAGCGCGTCGTAGGGCGCATAGGCGAAGGCCTTCCGCGCATCGAAGCCGCGCCCCGAGGCGCGGCCGACATAGCCGCCGGCCCCGAACTGCCGGGCGAGCGCCGGATCGACGATGCCGGTGCCGACGGTGCGGTCCTGCAGCGAGGTCGTGTTGTCGTAGAGACCGACGAGACTCGGAAAGCGCCGCCGCAGCTCGGCCAGCAGGTCGCGCAGGGTGATGAACGCTTCCTCGTCGAGATCGGCGGCGACGCCGCCCGGCACCACCCGGTCCCGCATCAGCCGGTGGCCGAAGGCGTGGTCGGCAGCGCGCAGCACGCGCTCGCGCAGCACGCCGGTATGGGCGTGCATCAGGGCGAAGGAGGCATCGTTGCAGATCGCGCCGATATCGCCCAGATGGTTGGCGAGCCGCTCGAGCTCGGCCATGAGGGCGCGCAGCCAATGGGCACGTAGCGGCACCTCGAGGCCCAGGGCCGATTCCGCGGCGCGGGCGAAGGCAAGGGCATAGGCGACCGTGCTGTCGCCCGATACCCGGCCCGCGAGCCGGCCCGCATCGGTGAGGTTCCTGCCGGCCATCAGCCCCTCGGTCCCCTTATGGGCGTAGCCCAGGCGCTGCTCCACCCGGACCACGGTCTCCCCGCTCACGGTGAAGCGGAAATGTCCGGGCTCGATGATGCCTGCGTGAATGGGGCCGACCGCCACCTGGTGCAGACCCTCGCCCTCCACGGGGAGAAATGCATAGGGGGCCGGTGCGGCATCGCCTGGACCGGCAGCGCCGAGCGGATGACGCAGGCCCCATTTGCCGTGATCGAGCCAGGGCCGCGGGTCGGGCGCGCCGACGGCCCGCAGCCCGAACAGGTCGGCGATCGCGCGCTCCGGCCGGATCGCCGGCGCAGAGCGGCGCCCGACCGACGGGAAGCTTCCGTCCGGGCACGCGTAGCTGACGATGCCGAGCTCGGCGTTTGCCTCGTCGAGGATCGCCATGTGGACGGCGGCCGGCTCGCCCCAGAGCCCGGCCAAGGTCCAGCGCCCTTCGGCGAGCCCCTCGGCGGCCTCACCCCAGAGCTCCGGTCCGGCCAGGCAGCGCGACCAGAGCGGCCGGCGCTCCACGACCGGACGGCCCTTCCGCATCAGCTCGGCGAGAGTGGGCATGTCGATCCCCTTCCCTGCCTAGCCGAGGAGCTCGGCCACGTGCTGGAACCACGCGACCAGCGGCGGCGGCAGGTAGATCCCGGCCACGAAGACCAGCGCCAGATGCGCGAACATCGGCAGGTAGGAGGCCTCGACCGGATCGCGGCTTCCCTGCGGCGCGCCGAACGCCAGGCCGGTCACCCGCAGCATCAGGGCGCCGAAGGCGAGGAGCAGGCCGGCGACGAGCAGCACCGCCAGCAGCGGCGCGCGCGGGAAGGTCGAGGTCACCACCAGGAACTCGCTCATGAAGATGCCGAGCGGCGGCAGCCCGGCGATGGCGACGACGCCGAGCACCAGGCCCCAGCCCAGCCAGGGATGCGTCGCGGTGAGCCCGCGCACCTCGGCGATCTTCTGCGTTCCCTTGACCTGCGCGATATGGCCGACGGCGAAGAAGATCGCGGACTTGGTCAGGCTGTGCATGGTCATGTGCAGCAGCCCGGCGAAGTTGGCGAGCGGACCGCCCATGCCGAAGGCGAAGGCGATGATGCCCATGTGCTCGATCGACGAATAGGCGAACATGCGCTTGATGTCGCGCCGGCGATACAGCATGAGCGCCGCGAATATGAGCGAGCTCAGCCCCATCGTCACCATGAGCGGGCCGGGCGCGAGCGCGTCCGGATTGGCGGAGAGCAGGATCTTGAAGCGCAGCACCGCGTAGAGGGCGACGTTGAGCAGCAGCCCCGAGAGCACCGCCGAGATCGGCGTCGGTCCTTCCGCATGCGCGTCGGGCAGCCAGGCGTGAAGCGGCGCGAGCCCGACCTTGGTGCCGTAGCCGAGCAGCAGGAACACGAAGGCGAGGTTGAGCAGCGCCGGATCGAACTCGGCCACGCGCTCGACCAGCACCGTCCAGACCATGGCGCTGCTGCCCTCCCCCACCACCGGCAGGGCCGCCATGTAGACGAGGATCGTGCCGAACAGGGCGAGGGCGATGCCGACGCTGCCCAGGATGAAGTACTTCCAGGCGGCTTCCAGCGCCTCGTGGGTGCGGTAGACGCCGACCATGAGCACGGTGGTGAGCGTCGCGACCTCCACCGCCACCCACATGAGACCGATATTGTTCGCCACGAGCGCCAGGTTCATGGCGAACAGCAGCACCTGATACATGGCGTGGTAGAAGCGCAGATAGGCCGGGGTCAGCCGGCCTATGGCGATCTCGTGGCCGATATAGCTGGCGCTGAACACGCTGGTGGTGAAGCCCACGAAGGTGTTCAGCACGACGAAGACGATGTTGAGATCGTCGACGAGGAGATAGCCGCCCGGCGCCGGCCGATCCGTCGCCAGAAGTGCCAGCGCCGCGGTGAAGCCGAGAAGGCTCGCCGCCACGTTGAGCCGCGCGGTCAGCCGGTATCCCGGCAACAGGGCCAGGAGGATCGCCGCCGAGAGCGGGATCGCCAGGATGGCGGTCAGGGCGTGGTCGGCGAGCCCGGTCAACGACGCTCTCCCCGGAAGCGGTCGAGCGCGTTCAAGTCGACCGTGTCGAAGCGCTCGCGGATGCGGAACAGGAAGATCCCGATGACGATGAAGGCGATCAGGATCGAGAAGGCGACACTGATCTCGACGACGAGCGGCATCCCCTTCGCGCCGGTCGCCGCCAGCACCAGCCCGTTCTCCAGCGACATGAAGCCGACCACCTGGCTCACCGCGTTGCGGCGCGTCACCATCGTGAGCAGGCCGAGCAGCACGACCGAGAGCGCGAAGGCGAGATCCTCGCGGGCCAGGGGGTCAGCTTCCGGCGTGATCCGCAGCATGACCACCATCGAAAGGGCGACGAGGCTCATCCCGGCCAGCATGGTGGGGCCGATCCCGACCACCGTCTCGATCTCGCGATGGATGCCGAGCTTCGCGATGATCCGATGCAGGGCGACCGGGATGACGATGCCCTTGAACGCCAGCGCGATCGCCGCCGTCACGTAGAGATGCGACGCGTCCTGGACGAAGGCCTGCCACGCCACCGAGAGCGCAAGCACGACGGCATGCAGCGCAAACACGTTGAGCAGTGCGTAGAGCCGGTCCTGGTAGAGCATGAGGAAGCTCACCAGCACCAGACCGCCGGCCAGCAGATGGGCGATATCGAAGACGAGGCCGTTCACCTACAGGCTCCGCGACACGAAGAGGAGGAGTGCGCCGAGCAGCCCGAGCATGAGGGCGGCGCCCAGGAACTCCGGCACGCGAAACACCCGCATCTTGGCGATCGCCGTCTCGAGCAGCGCCAGGAGGAGGGCGCCGAGGCCGAGCTTCAGCACGTAGACGACGCCCCCGGTCACATAGACCGGAAGGCTGCTGCCCGGCGCCGCCAGGCCCCAGGGCGCGAAGACGCAGATGATGAGCGACATGTAGAGCAGGAGCTTCAGCGAGGCCGCGAGCTCGATCACCGCCAGGTGCCGGCCCGAGTACTCGAGCACCATGGCCTCGTGCACCATGGTGAGCTCGAGATGGGTCGCCGGATTGTCGATCGGGATCCGGCTGTTCTCGGCGATAGCGACCATCACGAGGGCGACCAGGGCGAGGCCCAGCGAGACCCGGAGCCCTCCTTCGAAGGACGCCATGTAAGCCGCGACCGTCGAGAGCTGCGTCGATCCCGCCACCAGCGCCAGGGTGAAGACGATCATGATCATCGCCGGCTCGGCCAGCGACGATATCATCGCCTCGCGGCTCGACCCGATGCCGCCGAAGCTGGTGCCGACATCCATGCCGGCCAGCGCCAGGAAGAACCGGGCGCTGCCGAGCAGCGCCGTGATGGCGATGAGGTCGGCGGTCCAGCTGAAATGAAGGCCCCGGGCGAAGGTCGGCACCAGGGCGGCCGCGACCCAGGTGGCGGCGAAGATCAGATACGGGGTGACGCGGAACAGCCAGGAGGCGTTCTCGGCCAGCACCACCTCCTTCCGGAGCAGGCGCAGCAGGTCGCGATATGGCTGCAGGACCGACGGCCCGCGGCGGCGCAGCAGCCGCGCCTTCGCCTTGCGCACCACCCCGGTGAGAAGCGGCGCGAGCAGCAGCACGAGCGCCATCTGGGCGCCCTGCACGGCGAGATCGCGGATCAGGACCATAGCGCCAGCACCAGGAGGAGTCCCACCAGCGCCAGGAAGACGAGGCTCAGGTAACGCCGGATGGTGAGGAACTGCATCGCGTTGATCCGGTCGGCCGCATACGCCACCGCCCGCGCGACCGGCGCATAGAGCCAGTCCCAGGCGAGGTCGTGGAGCGTGCCGACATAGCGCGCCGCGCGCAGATCGCCGGGGCGCGGCATGTCCACCTGCTCCCGCCCGCGGAAGAGCAGCGTGCCGAAGATGCGGCGGAACGGCTGCGAGAAGCCGCCGCCCGAATACTGGGTCGCCGGGGTCGGATCGGGATAGCCGCAGTCCCACGGCGCGGAGCGGCGCACGGCGTGCGACGCAAAGCGGTGGATGGCGACGATGGCCAGCGACGCCGAGACCACGATGAAGAGGAAGACCAGCAACCCGTTATAGGAGCTGCGCCCCTCGGCGATCGGCACGATGGAGAGCCAGTCCAGCTGCGTCTGCACCGGCATGCGTCCGCCGACGAGGAGCTGCGCGACCGGGGCCAGGGCGTCAATGACGAGGCCGGGCAGAATTCCCAACACCAGGCACAGCCCAGACAGCAGGAGCATGGCGCCGGTCGAGAAACGGTCGGCCTCGGACGCCTCCCGCGCCGCCGCGCTGCGCGGCCGGCCGAGAAAGGTGACGCCGAAGGCCCGGATGAAGCAGGCGGCGGTGAGCGCGGCCGCCAGAGCCAGCAGGGCGCCCGCGGCGGGAATCATGATCTTGAGACCCCATTGCGGCAAAGCCGGGCTCTGCAGGATCGTCTGGAAGATCAGCCATTCCGAGACGAAGCCGTTGAGCGGCGGCAGGGCGGAGATCGCCGCGCATCCCGCAAGAAAGGCGAAGCTGGTGAGCGGCATCCGGCCGATGAGTCCGCCCAGCTGCTCGATATTGCGCTCATGCGTCGCGTTCAACACCGCGCCGGCGCCAAAGAACAGCAGGCTCTTGAACACCGAGTGGTTCAGCACGTGGAACAGCGCCGCGGTGAGGGCGAGCGCCGCCGCCCAGCCCATGCCGTTCGCCTCGAAGGCCAGCGCGAGCCCGAGGGCGATGAACACGACCCCTACGTTGTCCACCGTGCTGTAGGCGAGCAGGCGCTTCAGGTCGGTCTGCCACATGGCGTAGAGGATGCCGAGCACGGCCGAGGCGGCGCCGAGCAGCAGCAGCGGCGCGGCCCACCACCAGGCGGGAGCGCCGACGAGATCGAAGACGACCCGGACGAAGCCGTAGATCGCCACCTTGGTCATGACCCCGCTCATCAGCGCGGAGACGTGGCTCGGCGCCGCCGGGTGGGCGAGCGGAAGCCAGACATGGAGCGGCACCAGCCCGGCCTTCGATCCCGCGCCGAGCAGCACGAGAGCGAGAACGAGGATGGTGGTCAGCGTCGAATGCGGAGCCGAACGGATGGAGTCGAACCCGTAGCCTCCCGCCGGGCCCGCGAGCAGCCCGAAGGCGAGAAGGAGCGACAGCGTGCCGAGGCTCGCGAGGAGCAGGTAGACATAGCCCGCCCTCATGTTGTCGCCTTCGCGGTGATGCGCCAGCACCAGCGCCCACGAGGCGAGCGACATGAACTCCCAGCACAGCAGGAAGGTGAAGGCGTCGTCCGCGAGCACCACCAGGTTCATCCCGGCGAGGAAGGCGGGATAGAACGGCAGGACCCGGACGGGCTCCGCCTCGTGCCGTCCATAGCCGATGGCGTAGAGACTGGCGGCGCCGCTCCCGAGATTGACGACGGCGAGGAAGAAGGCGGCGAGCGCGTCGACCCGGAAATGCGCGCCGAGCCAGGGCAGGCCGAGCGGCAGCACCACGTCCGGGCGCTCCGCCGGCGCCGCGATCAGATGCGACACGGCGGCGACGAGGGCGATCGTCGTGAGAACGAGTGTCGCGCCGTAGACCGAAGGACCGGCGCCCCGCCGGCGTCCGACCGCCACGGCCCAGACCGAGACCGCGAGCAGACCGGCCACGCACGACAGTACGGCGGCGGTCGACATCGCTCGGCCCTCAGGCGACCTTCGACGGCAGGTTGGGGTCCCGATCGGAACCCTTGTCAGCCTCGGCGGCGGTCTCCGCCACCGGCGTCTTGAGGCGCACGCCGCGGCCGCCGCCCTGGCTGACCGCCCCCTCCCCGATCAGCTCCAGCCCGGCTGCGTCGAGGGCTGCGACGAGCTTCATCAGGGAATCCACGTTGCCCCGCACCACGCCCTCGCTCGCCTCCATCCGCTGGATGGTCGGAACGGAAAGACCGGAAAGCTCGGCCAGTTGCCGCTGGTCGATGCCGAGCAGGGCGCGCGCGGAGCGCATCTGGGCGGAGGTGATCATGGGTGAGCCACGGATGATCTCTGAGTTCTGCGATCTGGAATATCGCTATGACGGCTTCACATGTAAATAGACATGTTTCAGACATCAGAAGATCTGCCGCTCAACCGGTGCTTCTTCAGGAGGTGGCGGAGCTGGTGGTACTCGAGCCCGAGCCGCCTTGCGGCGGCGCGCTGGTTGAACTGCGTGGCCTGCAGCGCTCCCTCGATGAGCCGTCGCTCGAACCCTGCCACGGCCGCTGCGAAGTCGTGCGGACCGGTCGCCTCGATGGGGACAGGCGCCGCGCCGACCGGCGCCGCCTTCGAAGGCGGCGCCGCGGCCGGCCGGAACGGCGAGGCGAAGGGGTCGAAGACGATCTCTGAGACCGGCCGGCCCGGGTCGGGCGCGCGATAGAGCGCACGTTCGACCACGTTCTTGAGCTCCCGCACGTTGCCGGGCCAGGGATAGGCCAGCAGGCGCTCCAATGCCGCCGCCGCGAAACCGGGAAATGCCGGCCAGCCCAGCTCCGCCGCCATGGCGCGGCCGAAATGCTCCGCCAGAAGGAGGATGTCCTCCCTGCGGGCGCGAAGGGGCGGGACGGTCAATACGTCAAACGCCAGGCGGTCCAGCAGGTCGTGCCGGAAGCGGCCGGACTCGGCCAGGGCGGGAAGATCGGCGTTCGTTGCCGCGATGAGCCGCACGTCCACGCTCTGCGTCGCGCTGCTGCCGACCCGTTCGAACTCGCCGTACTCGCTCACCCTGAGGATCTTCTCCTGGACGGTGAGGCTGGCCTCGGCGATCTCGTCCAGAAACAGGGAGCCGCCGTTCGCCAGCTCGAACCGTCCGATCCGCCGCCGTACCGCGCCGGTGAAGGCGCCCGCCTCGTGCCCGAACAGCTCCGTTTCCAACAGGGTCTCGGCCAGCGCGGCGCAGTTCACCTTGACCAAAGGCTGCTGCCAGCGGCCGGACAGGTAGTGCAGCCGCGCGGCGATCAGCTCCTTGCCCGTGCCGCGCTCCCCGACCACCAGCACGGGGCGGTCGAGCGGCGCCACCCGGGACACCTGCTCCACCAGCTCGAGAAAGGCCGGGGCGCTGCCGATCAGCGGCGGGAGATCGTCGTCAGCCATACCGCTCAGTCACACTTAATGAGATAATTTCGACACTCGTTGACAATTGTTATCACGCTCTTCGGATACCTTGCAACTCCACCTCGCGATTTCAATGGCTTAGCCGAAGCTTGCGCCTGGCACGATACGTGCGACTGACTCGGAAACTGTCCGGCCGGGCCGGACATCAGGAGGACGCGAAGACATGGATCGATACGGTTACGACCACCTGCACCGCGAGCGCCTGAGCGGCGCACAGCGCCTGGGCGAGGCGGCGCTCGCCTGGGTGAAGTCGCGCAAGGCGGAGCACTGGATCATGTTCCTGGCCGGCCTGGCGCTCGGCGCCATGCTCGGCTGAGGACGCGACCGGTTGCGGCAGAAGACCCAGTTTCGAAGGAGAACGACATGAGCATCTTTTCGCGCCTGGCCGACATCATCAATTCGAACATCAGCGCGATCCTCGACCGGGCGGAGGATCCGGAGAAGATGATCCGCCTGATGATCCAGGAAATGGAGGGCACGCTGGTCGAGGCGCGCACCGTCGCGGCGCGGGTCATCGCCGACAAGAAGGAAGGCCGGCGCCGGCTCACCCGGCTGGCGGAAGGCCAGGCGGAATGGCAGCGCAAGGCCGAGCTCGCCTTGACCAGGAACCGGGACGACCTGGCCAAGGGCGCGCTGATCGAGAAGGCCCGGCTGGCCGAGACCGCCCGCATCCTGGAGGAGGAGCTGCAGCTTCTCGACGACGCCCTCGCCAAGCAGGAGGAGGACATCACGAAGCTGGAAGCCAAGCTCAAGGAAGCCAAGACCAAGCAGAAGACCATCCTGGCCCGGCACGAGACGGCGAGCTCCCGCCTCAAGGTGCGCCAGCAGGTCCATGTCCGGCGCATGGACGACGCTCTCATGCGCTTCGAGCAGATGGAGCGACGCCTCGACAATCTCGAGGGCGAGGTCGAATCCTACGATCTCGGCCGCGGCAAGACACTGGCCGAGGAGATCTCCGAGCTCGAAGCCTCCCAGGCGGTCGAGCAGGAGCTCGAGGAGCTGAAGGCGCGGGTTCAGGCCAGTCGCGGCACTGCACGGACCTGATCCATGGAAGACATTCTCGGGATCCTGTTCGTCCCGCTGATCCTGTTCGTCGTCTTCGTCGCGCCGATCTGGATCGTGCTGCACTACATCACGCGCTGGCGGCAGACGCGCATGCTGTCGTCCGAGGACGAGAAGCTGCTCGCCGAGCTGTGGGGCAGCGTCGACAAGATGGAGAGCCGCATCAACAATCTCGAGCGGATTCTGGACGCCGAGGCGGCGGATTGGAGGAAACAGATATGACGGGCTTCGGAGCGGAGCGCCAGTACAGCCCGAACAAGCTCTACCGCGACCCGCGCAAGGGCATGATCCTCGGCGTCTGCGCCGGGATCGCGGATTATTTCGGCATCACCCCACTGCCCGTCCGGCTTCTGGCGGTCGTGGCGCTGTTCGTCTTCACCGTGCCGACCTTCCTCGCCTATTTCATCGCCGCGGCGCTGATCCCGCGCCGTCCGCCGGACCTCTACACCAGCGGAGAGGAGGAGGAGTTCTGGCGCTCGGTGCGCACCGAGCCGACCCAGACCGTGCGCGAGCTGCGCCACCGCTTCCGCGAAATGGAGCGCCGGCTGCGCGCCATGGAAAGCTGGGTCACCTCGCGCGAGTTCAAGCTCAACCGGGAATTCCGCGACCTCGACAAATAGCAGGGCTGCCGCCTGTCCTCGGGCGCCGGCGGCATTGCGCCGGCGCCCGTGTTCGACCCGCTTCAGTCGTCCGTCCCGCTCCTCAGGATCTCGGCCGTCACGGGATGGACCTTTGCCTCCATCGACCGGCCCTCCCGGTCGACATACTCGACCTCGTAGGCCCCGTCGTCCTCTTCGATCTCCCGCACCTGCAGGCCCTGGGATTCCAGTCGCTCGGCGAGCTGCTGGACGCTCAGCCACTGGTCGCGCGGCGCATCCGTCAGGGGACGATCATCGGCCAGGCTGGCGCCGGCCGCTGCCGCGGTCAGGAACGCCACGGCCGGAAGGATCAGGAACTTGCGCATCATGGGGTCTCCATCTTCTGTTCATGGGGACGGCCCTGGCCGTCCATCGATCGCACCCTGCCTCACCGCAGCTGATCCCAGTCTGATGATCCATGTCAGCGAGATGTCAGCTACGCTCGGGCAATGATCCGGTCCATGAGAAGCCGCTGCAGCCGCCTGGCCGTGTCGACGCTCCTCGCGCTCGCCTGCGCGTGCGGCCCCGCCCTGGCCGGCGACGAGGATGACCATGAGGCGGCGCGCCGCGCCGTCGAGGGGGGCCGCGCCTTGCCGCTCGCCGAGATTCTGGAGCGCCTGCAGGACCGGATCGGCGGCGAGGTCGTGGACGTGGAGTTCGACAGGGATGACGGGCTCTATGTCTACGAGCTCGACGTCGTGTCTCCCGACGGGCGGCTGCGCGAGATTTCCGTGAACGCCGCCACGGCGGAGATTCTCGAAATCGAGGACGAGTGATGCGCATCCTCCTGGTCGAGGACGAGCCGCGGATCGCGGCCGACATCAGGACGACCTTGGAGGCCGCCGGGTATGTCGTCGACCTGGCGACGGACGGCGAGGACGGCTGGTTCCGCGGCGATACGGAGGACTACGATCTGATCGTCCTGGATCTGGGCCTGCCCGGGATGGACGGGCTCAGCGTGCTGAAGCGCTGGCGCGCCGCCGGCCGGACCATGCCCGTGCTGGTGCTCACCGCCCGCGGCGCCTGGGCCGAGCGCGTGGAGGGGATCGATGCCGGCGCCGACGACTACCTGCCGAAGCCGTTCCGGATGGAAGAGCTGGTGGCGCGTGCACGTTCGCTCATCCGGCGGGCGGCGGGGCATGCCGCCTCCGTCATCGAGGCCGGGCCGCTCAGCCTCGACCTCCGGCAGATGCGCGTCAGCGTGAACGAGGTCCCGGCGACGCTCTCGCCGCTGGAATATCGCCTGGTCGCCTATCTCATGCACCACAAGGGACGTGTCGTGCCGGCGCCCGAGCTGCTCGAGCATCTCTATGGCGACGACGATGCGCGCGAGGCGAACGCGCTCGAGGCGGTGCTGACCAGGCTGCGCAAGAAGCTCGGTCCGGAGCTCATCGAGACCCGGCGCGGCTTCGGCTACCTGATACCCGACGGACGCGGATGACGCGCGGCTCGCTCCGGCTGCGGCTGCTCGTCGCGGCGGTGCTCTCCGTCGCTGCCGCGCTCGCCCTCTCGGCGGCGGGCCTCACCCTGCTGTTCGAGCGCCACGTGGAGCGCCGGGTCGCAGCGGAGCTCGAGCATCATCTCGATCGGATCATCGGCGCGATCGAGCCGGACACGGACGGCGGCCTTACCGTCTCGGCCGACCCCACCGACCCGCGCTTTGCCCGGCCTCTGTCAGGGCTCTACTGGCAGGTCGAGACGGAAGCCGGCCTGTTGCGGTCGCGCTCCCTCTGGGACGCGGCGCTCACCCTGCCGGCAGACGAGCTGGCTGACGGAGCGGTCCACCAGCATCGCATTGCCGGCCCGGGAGGGGCGGATCTGCTGGCGGTCGAGCGCCGTGTCGGCCTGCCGGCACGGCTCGGGGGCGGCGCCGCGCGCGCGGTGGTGGCGGTCGACCGGGCCGAGATCGCGGCGGCGAGCCGGGCCTTCGCCGCCGACCTGCTGCCCTATCTCGCGATCGTCGGCGCCCTGCTGATCGCCGCGGCGTATGTGCAGGTGGCGGTCGGGCTCCGGCCGCTCGCAGCCGTGCGCGACCGGCTTGCCGCCATAGGGGGCGGCGCCGCGCGGCGGCTGGGGCGGAGCTTTCCGGACGAGATCCTTCCGCTGGCCGCGGAGGTCGACGCGCTGCTCGAGGCGCGCGAAGCCCAGCTGGACAAGGCCAGGGCCCGGGCGGCCGATCTCGCCCATGGGCTGAAGACGCCCCTGCAGGTCCTGGCCGGAGACGTGGAGCGGTTGCGCCGGATGGGCGAGATCGAGCTCGCAGCCGACGTGGAGGCGGTCGCGACGGCCATGCGCCGTCACGTGGACCGCGAGCTCGCCCGCGCCCGGATGGCGGCCGGCGCGCCCAATGCCCGGGCGAAGGTGGCGGAGGTCGCCGGGCGGGTGGCCGCCGTGGTCGCCCGCACGCCGGACGGGGCGCGACTCGGCTGGCGGGTGGAGATCGACCCCGCGCTCGTCGCGCGGATCGATCCCGACGATCTTGCGGAAGCTCTTGGCAATCTCCTGGAGAACGCGGCCCGTCACGCCCGCTCCGCCGTCGGGATCAGTGCGACCGGCGGCGCCGGACGGACCGGGATCCTGGTGCGGGACGACGGCCCCGGCATCCCGCCCGAACGCCTGCAGGACGCGCTCGCGCGGGGCGGTCGGGTGGACGAATCGGGGGGCGGCGCGGGGCTGGGGCTGGCCATCGTCCAGGACATCGCCGAGGCCTGGGGCGGCAGGCTGGAGATCCGCACGACGGCGTCCGGGCTCGAAGCCGAGCTGATCTTGCCGGGCTGACCGTCTGCGGCGATTCACCGGCTGGATATTTCGGCGTCCTTCGACAAAGATCGTCTCCGGCTTCCGTCGGCGGCTTCCGGCCCGGCTCCTTCCGCGAGCGGCAGCGGATCCGACACGGCGGGTTCCGCACCTGCAATAAAACACCGACAGATGGAGGTAGGCATGTCTGGCAGCAGCGACGTCACGGGCGGCCGCCGAGGCGGGGCGGTCGCCCGGCGGCTGGCACTCGCTCTCGCCGCCGGCGCGTTCGCGTTGGCGGCACTCGGCAGTCCGCCGACCCGGGCGGAAGACCCGCTCAAAGTGGCCGCCGTGTTCGAGACGCCCATCGAGGAGCCCTGGGTCAACCAGATCCACGTGGCGCTGCTGCGGGCGGAGAAGGAGCTCGGCATCGAGTATGTCTGGTCGGAAAGCGTGAAATCCGCCGATTTCGAGCGAGTCATGCGCGAATATGCCGAGAAGGGCTACCAGCTGATCATGGGCGATTCCTTCGGCGCCGAGCGGATTGCGCGCCGGGCCGCCCAGGCCTACCCCGACGTCGCCTTCGTCTTCGGCTCCGGGATCGGTCCGGCCGAGCCCAATTTCGGCGTGTTCGACAACTGGATCCACGAGCCTGCCTATCTGTCCGGCATGATCGCCGGCAAGATGACCAAGTCCAACATCATCGGCGTCGTCGCCGCCATGCCGATCCCGGAGGTCAACCGCCTGTCCAATGCCTTTTGCGCCGGGGCCAAGGAGGTGAATGCGGACGTCAAATGCCGCTTCTCCTTCATCGGCTCGTTCTTCGATCCGCCGAAGGCCAAGGAAGCGGCGCTGGCCCAGATCGAGGCCGGCGTCGACGTGGTCTATGCCGAGCGCTTCGGCGTCATCGAGGCGGCGGCGGAGAAGGGCGTGCTGGCGATCTCCAACATGTCCGATCAGCACGAGCTCGCGCCCGATACCGTCATCACCGGCCCGGTCTGGGACATGTGGCCGACCGTCAACCACGTCATCAAGCAGGTGAAGGCCGGCGTCTTCACCGCGCAGGACTTCGGCGGGTTCTCGTATATGGGCAAGGGCGGCTCCTATCTCGCGCCCTATCACGGGTGGGAGGACAAGCTGCCGGAAGACGTCAAGCAGATGGTGGCGGAGCGGACCGAGGAGATCCTCGCCGGGACGTTCCGCGTCGACGTCAACGAAGCCACGCCGCAATCCGACTGATCGACAGGCTTTCCGTGGCCGCCGGGGCCCAGCGCCCCGGCAGCCGTCCCCGGAAAGATCGGCCATGACGGCAACGCCCCCGCTGCTCGCCATGCGCGGCATCTCGAAGCGCTTCGGGGCCGTGCCCGCCAATGACGGCATCGACCTGACGCTGCGCCGGGGCGACATCCTCGGCCTGCTCGGCGAGAACGGCGCCGGCAAGACCACGCTCATGAACATCCTGTTCGGCACTTATGCGCCGGACCTGGGCTCGATCGCGATCGACGGGAAGCCGGTCGACATCAGCGACAGCGCCGTCGCATTGGCGCTCGGCATCGGCATGGTGCATCAGCATTTCCACTTGGTCGGGCGCCATACGGTTCTCGAGAACCTGCTGGTCGGCCACAAGGGGCGCCGGGGCCTGCTCGACCGGGCCGGCGCACGGCGACGGCTCGCCGAGCTCGCCCAGTCCTTCGGCCTCTCGATCGATCCGGATGCGATCGTCGGCGAGATGAGCGTGGGCCAGCAGCAGCGGCTGGAGATCCTGAAGGCGCTGTTCTGGGGCGCGCGCATCCTGATCCTGGACGAGCCCACCGCCGTGCTGACCCCGCAGGAGACGGAGGCGCTGTTCGCCGCGCTGCGCGCCCTGGCGCGCGAAGGCATCGGCATCATCTTCATCAGCCACAAGCTGCAGGAGGTCCGGGCGATCACCAACCGGGTCGTCATCCTGCGGCTCGGCCGCGTGAGCGCCGCCCTCGACGACACCCGCGCGCATAGCGAGCGGGAGCTGGCCGAGCTGATGTGCGGCCACCCGATCACCCCGCCGGAAAAGCCGAGCTTCCGGCCGGGACGCACGCTGCTGCGGCTGAGCGGAATGTCGACCACGCGCGGCCATCCGCCGCTGCGCGATGTGGCGCTCGAGATCAGGGCCGGAGAGATTCTCGGCATCGCCGGCGTGTCCGGCAACGGCCAGCGCGCGCTCGCCGACGTCATCGCGGGCGTCCTGCCCCCGAGCGCCGGCACGATCGAGGTGGACGGGACGGTGGTGACGGAGCCCACGCCGAAACGCATGCAGGCTCTGGGGATCGGCCGGGTGCCCGAGGACCGGATGGGTACCGGGCTGGTGACCGCCCTGCCGCTCGCCGAGAACATGGCCATCACCCGCGTAAGCGCCACGCCGTTCAGCCGGTTCGGCCTGCTCGATCGGCGCGCGATCCGCGCGTTCTGCGAGACGCAGATCGCGCGGTTCAGCATCAAGGCGGCCGGGCCGATGGTGCGCACCGGCACGCTTTCCGGCGGCAACCTGCAGAAGGCGCTGCTCGCCCGCGAGCTCGCCTGGGATCCGCTGATCCTGCTGGCGGCCCAGCCGACGCGCGGGCTCGACATCGGCGCGACGCAGTTCGTGCACCGGCTGTTCCTGGAGCGTCAGGCCGCGGGCCGCGCCGTGCTGGTCATCTCGGAGGACCTCGAGGAGCTGTTCGCCCTCTGCGACCGCATCGCGGTGATGTACGAAGGCCGGATCGTCGGCACCCTGCCCCGCGCCGAGGCGACCGTGCATCGCATCGGCCTCATGATGGCCGGGGCGAAGGAGGCCGCATGATCCGGCTGCGCCTGGAGCAGCGCGAGCGCATGCCGGCCTGGCTGGGCGCCGCGCTGCCGGTCGGGGCGATCGTCGCGACGCTGGTGCTGTGCAGCGGGCTCATTGCGCTGGCCGGCGCCGACGTGCTCGACGCCTATGGCGAGCTGTTCCTGAGCGCGGGCAGCAGCCGGTTCAATCTGGTCGAGACCGTGGTCAAGGCGGCGCCCATGGTCTTCACCGGGCTCGCCGTCGCCGTCGCCTTCCGCGCCAAGTTCTGGAACATCGGCGCGGAGGGACAGCTCCTCTGCGGGGCCATGGCCGCCGCCTTCGTCGGCGGGCTGGCGCTGCCCGTCTGGAGCTACGTCCCGCTGATGATCGCGGCCGGCGCCCTCGCCGGTGGCGCCGCCGCGCTCGTGCCCGGCGCGCTCAAGGTCCGCTACCGGGTGGACGACGTCGTCGCCACGCTGCTCCTCAACTTCGTCATCTTCTACGCCATGACGGCGCTGCTCGACGGGCCCTGGAAGGATCCGCTGAGCGGCTATCCCGACTCGCCCGACATCTCGATGGAGGCCGAGTTTCCGATCCTGCTCCCGGGCACCCGCCTTCATCTCGGCGTTCTCCTGGCCGTGCTGGCGGCGCCGCTGATCTGGTTCCTGATCACCCGCACCACGCTCGGCTTCGCGATCCGCGCGGTGGGAGAGAACCCGCGCGCCGCCGCCTATGCGGGGCTCGACGTGCCCCGCGTGATGCTGATCAGCGCCGCGCTGTCCGGCGCCCTCGCCGGACTGGCCGGCGTGGGCGAGGTCGCCGGCGTGCATTTCCAGGTGATGGCCGGGCTGTCGCCGGGCTACGGCTATACGGGGATCGTCATCGCGATGCTGGCCCGGCTCAATCCGCTCGGTGTGCTGCCGGCGGCGCTGTTCTTCGCCGTGGTGGTGACCGGGGCCGAGGCCATGTCGCGCGCCACGGGCGTGCCGGTCTTCCTCGCCGAGGTGATCCAGGGCACCGCGCTTCTCTGCATGGTGGCCGGACTCCTGTTCACCAGCTATCGCATTCGGGTGGTGCGTCCCGTCCATGGATGAGATCCTCGCGCAGATCCTGCAGGTCGGCTTCTTCGCCGCGGTGATCCGCATCGCCACGCCGCTGCTCTTCGCCACGCTGGGCGAGATGTTCAGCGAGCGCGCCGGCGTGCTCAATCTCGGCATCGAGGGCATCATGCTGCTCTCGGCGATGACCGGATTCTCGGCCGCCTATTTCAGCGGCAGCCTCTGGCTGGGCGTCGCGGCCGCGGCGGCGACCGGGCTCGCGCTCGGCGCGCTGATGGGGCTGCTCACCGTGACGCTCGGCCTCAGCCAGCACGTGTCCGGCATCGGCGTGACGCTGCTCGCCTCGGGCCTCGCCTTCTTCTTCTATCGGCTGATCTTCGGGCAGCCCTCCGTGCCGCCGAGCGTCACCCCGTTCCAGCCGATCGCGATTCCGCTCCTCTCCGACATCCCGGGGCTCGGCCCGGTGCTGTTCGACCAGTTCGCCCTCGTCTATCTGGCGATGCTGCTGGTGCCCGTCTCGGCGCTGCTGCTCTATCACACGCCCTGGGGGCTCGGCCTGCGCACGGTCGGCGAAAGCCCGCAGGCGGCAGCCTCGGCCGGCGTCTCGGTCGCGGCGACGCGCTATCAGGCGCTGCTGCTGGGCGGGGCGCTGATGGGCGTGGGCGGCGCCTTCCTGGCGATCGCCCAGTTCAACGCCTTCACCTTCGGCGTCATTTCCGGCCGCGGCTGGGTCTGCATCGCGCTCGTCGTGTTCGGCCAGTGGAGCCCGTGGCGCTCGGCGCTGGGCGCCCTGCTCTTCGCCTTCATCGACGCGCTTCAGCTGCGGCTCCAGGCGAGCAGCGCGATCGTGCTGCCGTATCAGGTCTTCCTGATGCTGCCGTTCCTGCTCACCATCGTGGCGATGGCGCTGGTGTCGCGCAATGCACGCGCGCCGGCCGCGCTGCTGACGCCCTATCGCAAGGAGGAGCGCTGATGCTCGATCTCCTGATCCGCGGCGCGACCCTGCCGGACGGGCGCCGCAAACTGGACATCGCCGTCGAAGGCGGCCGGATCGCCGCGGTCGGTCCCGCGATCGATGCGCCGGCCGGGCGGGTGATCGACGCCGCCGGGCTTCTGGTCACCCCGCCTTTCGTCGATGCCCATTTCCACATGGACTCGACGCTGAGCCTCGGCCTGCCGCGGCTCAACGAGAGCGGCACGCTGCTCGAAGGCATCCAGCTCTGGGGCGAGCTGAAGCCGCATCTGACCGTCGCGGCGATCAAGGAGCGCGCCCTCGCGCTGTGCCGCTGGTCGATCGCGCGGGGCACGCTCGCCATCCGCAGCCACGTGGACGTGTGCGACGAGCGGCTGCTGGAGGTCGAGGCCCTGCTCGAGGTGCGCCGCGAGATGGCGCCTTTTCTCGACCTGCAGCTCGTCGCCTTTCCCCAGGACGGCTATCTGCGCGCGCCGCATGCACGGAAGACGCTGCTCCGCGCGCTCGACATGGGCGTCGACGTGGTCGGCGGCATTCCCCATTTCGAGCGCAGCATGGGCGACGGAGCGGCGTCCGTGCGCGCACTCTGCGAGCTCGCCGCCGAGCGGGGCCTCTGCGTCGACATGCATTGCGACGAGAGCGACGATCCGCTGTCGCGCCACGTGGAGACCCTGGCGGCCGAGACCACGCGGCTGGGCCTCCAGGGCCGCGTGACGGGCTCGCATCTCACCTCGATGCATTCGATGGACAATTACTATGCGAGCAAGCTCATCCCGCTGATGGCGGAAGCGGAGCTCAACGTCGTCGCCAACCCGCTCATCAACATCACGCTGCAGGGGCGGCACGACAGCTACCCGAAGCGGCGCGGCATGACCCGGGTGAAGGAATTGATGGCGGCGGGGCTCAACGTCGCCTGCGGCCATGACTGCGTGATGGACCCCTGGTACAGCCTCGGCTCGCACGACATGCTCGAGGTGGCCCATATGGGCCTCCATGTCGGCCAGATGACCGGCACCCGGGAAATGCGCCGCATGTTCGACGCGGTGACGGTGAACGGCGCGAAGGTGCTGGGGCTCGAGGGCTACGGGCTGGAGCCCGGCTGCCACGCCGATTTCGTCGTGCTGCAGGCCGGCGATCCGGTCGAGGCGCTGCGCCTTCGCGCCACCCGGCTGTTGGTGATCCGGCGCGGCCGCGTGATCGCCGAGGCTCCGCCGGCGGTGAGCCGCCTGACGCTCGACAACGCGACCTACGAGGTGGATTTCAGACACCGCGCCGAGTAGAGCTGGTCCCGCCCGCACCCGGCCGTTGTCCCCGCACCCGGTCCCGGCTCGCGTCCATCAAGGTCACGCAAGGGTATCGGCCGGGGCCCGGCATCCGTCGTCGTCACATCCTGCCGTCCCTGCCCGCTCGTCCCGAAGGGCCGGCATCGCCCCTTCTGCGATCAGCGTGGCGATGGCTGCGCCGAGGCGCATGTCGTCGAGATGGCCGAAGCTGTGGACGCGCAGATATCCCTCGCGGTCGATCAGCAGGGTCGTGGGCGTGCCCTGCATGCCATAGGCGCGCATGGTCCGCGGAACGCCGCCCGCCGGATCCTGCGCGTCGATGCCGACGGGAAAGCCGATGCGATACTCGTGCAGGAAGGCGGCAAGCGCGGCGGGGGTGCCCTGCGCGTCGTGATGCTCGAACACCGTGTGCAGGCCGACCACGGCAAGGTCGCCGACGGGGAATGCCTCGCGGGCGCGGCTGGCCTGGGGCAGCCCGTGGCTGACGCAGCCCGGGCAGAGCATCTGAAACGCCGTCGCCAGCACGACCCGGCCGCGAAGCGATGCCAGCGTGACCGGCGACGACACGTTGAGCCAGTGCTCCATCTGCCAGTCCGGCGCGAGGCGCAGCTCCGTCATCAGAAGTCTCCCTCCTTCACATAGGGCCGGCACCACAGGATGGCCTGCAGCAGCACGGCCTTGGACCAGGCGGCGTGCATCGCCTCGACCTCGGCGGCCGCATGGCCCTTCTTGGCGAGGAACGGCTTCATCGTCGCCGCGATCGGCACGACGAGAGCCAGCACGTGGCGCATGGCGATATGGGGCGCCGCCGAGACCCCGTCCGTCCGGTTCTTGCCGCCCCGATGATGGCGGCGTCCGATCTCGTCCTGCCAGGCGAGCCAGGCTTCATCATAATCGGCGCGGCAGGTGTCGAGAATCCATTGGCCGAACCGCTTGCGCACCGCGTCGAGATAGGCACCGACCGGCTGGCCGGTCTCCGGGTCGCTGAAATAGGCGAGGAGATGCGGCGTGCTGCCGACGAATCCATACCAGACGTCGAGAATCGCCTCGACCTGATCCTTGACGACGTCATGCGCCTTGCGCAGAGCGGCAACGTCTTCCTCTCCGAACGACATCGACGCCTTGAGCGTCGCGAGGTCGTCCATCGTGAGCGGCGATCGGGGAAGCGTCGGGTCGCCGAGGCGGTAGCCCGGAACGGAGCTGGCGGTCACGAGGAGGCCCTCCCTTTCATATTGCGCCCGATAGTTGCTACTAGCTATCATCAGCTTGCAGCCGCCAACCCGCCATCGTCAACACCATTTCGAGTAGCAATCATGCCGCTCTCCTCCGAGGCCCTCGAAGCCGCCCATCTGATCGACCGGCTGGAGCGGCTGGCCCGCAGCGGCGAGCTGGCGGACCGGCTCAACCCGGCGCAATGGGATGCGCTCCGGTATCTCGCGCGCGCGAACCGGTTCTCGCGGACGCCGGCGGCGCTGGCCGACTATCTCGCCTCGACCCGGGGCACGGTGTCGCGGACCCTAGCATCGCTGGAATCGAAAGGCTTCGTGACGCGGAAGCCCAGCGCCCGGGACGGCCGGTCGGTGGAGTTCGCCCTCACACGCGAGGCGGAGCAGGCGCTGAAGCACGACCCGCTGCTCGCCCTGGCCGCAGATATCGAGCAGGCGACCGGCGGCGATGCCGCGGCTCTGCTCGACGGCCTCAGACGAACGCTCAGGAACGCCATCGCCCGCAACAGCGGCCGGGCTTTCGACGCCTGCTTCTCATGCCGGCATTTCCGTGCCCAGGTCCGGCCGGCGTCACGCACGCCGCATCACTGCGCGCTGCTCGACGAGCCGCTTTCCGAGATCGACAGCCGCGCTATTTGCGTCGAGCAGGAATCGACGGCGGCGTGAACCGGCCGTCGGCGATGCGCGTCCCGGCGGCCAACGGCGCCAGGACGGCGGAGAGCGCTCTCGTCACGTCACCCGGCGCGACTCGCGCCAGGCGATCGCCGCCTTCAGCCCCTCTTCGCGGCGAATCCGGTTGAACTCCGCGCGCTCCGGCCCGCCGCTCGACTCGATGAAGATGTCGATCTCCATGGCCTGCAGCAGCGCCTGGCGCATGCCCATGATCTCGTAGCTGCGGTTGATCGCCTGCTTGGTCATGCGCACCGCCGCGGGCGCCGCGGCGACGATCTCCTGCGCGAGCGACAGGGCCGCGGCCTCGAGCTCCTCGTCCGGGACCACCCGGTTCACGATGCCGAGCTCGAGCGCGCGCTGGGCGGGCAGCCGGTCCTGGCCGGTCAGCAGCATCTCCTTCGCCTGTTTCGGGCCGGTGATCCAGGGCAGCAGCAGCGCGACGATGCCCGACCCGAAGCGCACCTCCGGCTCGCCCATGAGGGCGGAGTGAGCGGCGACCGTGATGTCGCAGGAGAGCGCGATCTCGAACCCGCCGCCGAGACAATAGCCGTGCACCGCCGCGATCGTCGGCTTCCGGCAATCCCAGAAGCGCATGATGAGGTCGAGATCCGCCTCGAGCACCTCGCGCCAGTCGGCCGGACCCATGGGCCCGCGCGCCGCGGAGGCCTTCAGGTCGAACCCGGCGGAGAAAGCCCGGCCTTCGCCCGAGATCACCGCCACATGCGCCGCCGGATCGCCCTCGACCAGATCCATCGCGGCGTTGAGCTCGCGCAGCATCTGCGGGTCGATCGCGTTCAGCACCTTCGGCCGGTCGAGGCGGATGCGCGCGACGCCGTCGGCGACGTCGTAGCGGATCGTGGAGAAATCCGGGCTTGCGGTCATGATGTCCTGATCGAGATGGAAGGGCGGTGACGCGGCGGGCCGGAGTCTCCGTCCGGCCCACCGTCGATGGAGTTACGTGATCAGCCGAGCTGGAACTTCTGCCATTCCTCCTCGTACTTCGTCACGTACTCGGCGACCGCCTCGTCGTTGAAGATCAAGGCGTCGGCCAGGTTGTCCGGATGCGTCACGATGTTCCGGGCCTGGTCCGGCGTGGCCTTCTCGGCCGCCGCGCCGAGCACCGGCCCGTAGGTCCCGATCGGGAGCAGCCGTTCCTGCGCCTCCGGCGTGATGCTGTAGCTGATGGCCTCCATGGCGAGCTCGCGGTAAGGCGTTCCCTTCGGAACGACGAAGGCGTTGCCCCAGGCCAGCGCATCCTTGAAGGTCATGCTGATCGGCGCATTCTCCTTCATGGCATCGAAGATGCGCCCGCTCCAGGCCAGCGCCATGGCGACCTCGCCCGTCGCCAGAAGCTGCGGCGGCTGCGCGCCCGCCGTCCACCAGACCGACACATGGGGCTTCAGCTCCGTCAGCTTGGCGAAGGCCAGCTTCATCTTCTCGTCCGTCGCCGGATAGATCTCCTCGCGTGGGACGTCGGCGGCCCGCAGCGCCGCCTCGTAATTGTACCAGATGCGCGAGTACAGGGCCCGGGGACCCAGGAAATCCTTTACGTTCCAGAAGTCCTTCCAGGAGCGCGGCGCCGCGTCCTCGGGAAAGGCGTTGGTGTTGTACGCGATCACCGAGGCTCCGGTGGTCGTGTAGACTCCGTATTCGGATTTCCAGAACGGCTCCAGGTGGTCCGCCTTGACGATCGAGTAATCGATCGGCTCGAGAAGGCCGGCGTCGCGACCCTGGAAGATGTAGTAGCCGCCCACGGTCACGAGATCCCACTCGACCGCATTCGCATCGACCATCGCCTTGATCTTCGCGTAATTGGTCGGCGAGGTATGAAAAATCTCGAGACCGCGGGCAGTCGCGAACGGATCCAGGAAGGCCGACTTTTCCGTTTCCGACAGGGCGCCACCCCACGAGCAGAAGGTGAACGGCCGGTCCTGCGCGTGCACGGATCGTTGCAGCAGTGCAGGGAATGCCGACGCGAAACCCATGGCGGCTCCCGCGGACAACAGCCTACGGCGTGTAATCATCCTGCGTCTCCTCACTGCCTGATCTGATCCTGAAAGCCGCCTCGGAGTCCGAGCGAGGCCGGCCGCTCAGGTACGGCCGGCCCCGCTCCCCGGCATCAGCCCAGCTGGAACTTCTGCCACTCCTCTTCCCACTTGGTGACGTAGGCGGCGACCTCCTCGTCGTTGAAGATGACCGCGTGCTTGATGTTGTCGGGGTGGGTGACCATGCTCTTCGCCTGCTCCGGCGTTGCCTCGGCCGCGGCCGCGCCGAGCGCCGGGCCGTAAGTGCCGATCGGGAGCAGCCGCTCCTGCGCCTCCTGGGTGATGCAGTAGCTGATCACCTCCATCGCGAGGTCGCGGTAGGGCGTGCCCTTCGGGACGACATAGGCATTGCCCCAGGCGATGGCGTCCTTGAAGGTCATGGCGACGGCGCTGCTTTCCTTCATGGCATCGAAGATGCGGCCGCTCCAGGCCAGCGCCATGACGACCTCGCCGGTCGCCAGAAGCTGCGGCGGCTGCGCCCCGGCCGTCCACCAGACGCTCACATGCGGCTTGATCTCGGCGAGCTTCTCGAAGGCGAGCTTCACCTTCTCGTCGGTCGCCGGATAGATCTCGTCCGCCGGGACGTCGGCCGCACGCAGCGCCGCTTCGTAGTTGTAGTAGAAGCGCGAGTACAGGCTGCGCGGGCCGGGGAAGTCGGTGACGTTCCAGAAGTCCTTCCAGGACTGCGGCTCCGACCCCGCCGGAAAGGCCTGGGTGTTGTAGCCGATGACCGAAGCGCCGGTGCTAGTGTAGACGCCGTACTCGGTCCGCCAGTACGGCTCCAGATGGTCGGCCTTCACGATCGAGTAGTCGATCGGCTCGAGCACCCCGGCGTCGCGGCCCTGGTAGATGAACTGGCCGCCCACGTCCACGAGATCCCACTCGACGGCGCCGGCCTCCACCATCGCCTTGATCTTGGCGTAGTTCGTGGGCGAGACGTTGGCGATCTCGATCCCCTTCATCTCGGCGAAGGGGTCCATGAACGCCTGCTTCTCCGTCTCCGACAGGGCGCCGCCCCAGGAGCAGAAGGTGAACGGCCGGTCCTGGGCCGCGGCGCGGCGCGCCAGACCGGAAGGCAGCACCGACAGGGCGCCGAGGGCGGCACCGGCCGAGAGCAGTTTACGGCGTGAGATCATGGTCGCATCTCCCTGTTGACGTTCATGGGACTCCTCTCGAGCAGGCGAACCTGCTCCGCATTCCACCGGATCCGGGCGGTCTGGCCGATGGATCCGGTATCCGGGCCGGTGATCCGGCGCATCCAGACCGTCTGGCCGGTGGGCAGGCCGAGACGCGTGGCGGTGAGCTCGCCGAGATAGACGATCTCCTCGATCCTGGCGGGCAGCGACGGCTCGCCCTCTCCGGCCGGTTCGAAGGACTCGGGCCGGACGAGGAGGAGCGCCGGTCCGGGCTTCGGTGCGCCTTCATGATGCGGAACGCTCCACCGGCCCTCGATCCCGTCGACGGCGAAGCTCGCCTGCCCGCCGGCCACTCCGGCGATCGTGACGGGGAGCAGGTTCGACTCGCCCAGGAAGGTGGCGACGAAGGCATTGTGCGGCCGGGAGTAGAGCTCCTGGGGCGTGCCGATCTGCTCGAGCCGCCCCTCGCTCATGATGGCGATCCGGTCCGACATGACGAGGGCTTCCTCCTGGTCATGCGTGACGTAGATCGTGGTGCGCGGCTCCTGGTTGTGCAGCTGGCGGATCTCCAGCTGCACGTGCTTGCGGAGCTGGCGGTCGAGCGCGCCGAGCGGCTCGTCCATCAGCAACAGGTCGGGCTCGATCACCATCGCACGGGCCAGCGCGACGCGCTGCTGCTGCCCGCCGGACAGCTGCTGGATGGCGCGCTCCGCGTAGCCCTCGAGACGCACCATGCGCAGGGCCGCCCCGACGCGCTCCGCGACATCGGCGGCCGGACGCTTCCGCACCTTGAGCCCGTAGGCGACGTTCTCGAACACGTTCAGATGCGGAAACAGCGCGTAATTCTGGAACACCATGCCGATGTTGCGGTGGCGCGGCGGCACCTTCGTCACGTCGCGCCCGCCGAGCAGCACGCGCCCGGCATCCGCATCGAGGAAGCCCGAGGCGATGTTGAGCAGGGTGGTCTTGCCGGAGCCGCTCGGCCCCAGCAAGGTCAGGAACTCGCCGGCCTCGACCTCGAGGGTGATGGGGTGGAGCGCGGTCACGCTGCCGAAGCGCTTCTCGACCCGCTCGAAGACGATGGCGCCGCCTTTGCTCGCGATGCTCATGGCCGGGCCGCCACCTCGGCGCGGCGCTGGGCCCGGCCGCGCACCAGCTGAACGGCGACGAACATCACCACCGTCAGCACGAGAATGATCGTCGCCCCGGCGGCGACCATCGGCGTGAACTCGACACGTATCTCCTCCCAAAGCTTCACCGGAAGCGTCTTGGCACCGTAGCCCGCGATGAAGATCGAAATGATCACCTCGTCGAAGGAGGTGACGAAGGCGAAGGCCGCGCCGCCCGACAGGCCGGGCAGGATCGCCGGAAGGGTGACCGTGCGGACGGCGTGCCAGGGGCCGGCGCCGAGCCCCGCCGCGGCCCGCAGCAGGTACGGATCCAGCCGGGCCAGCGACACGCCGATGTTGATCACCACGAAGGGCAGACAGAGCAGCGCGTGCCCGAGCGCGAGACCCGGCACGGTGCCGTAGAGGCCGACCCTACGGCTCACGTAGTAGAGCGCGATGCTGATCATGATGACGGGCACGATCAGCGGCGAAATGACGAGGCCGGTCACCAGCACGCGCCACCGCGCGGACAGACGGTCCAGCGCCAGGGCGGTCATCGTCCCGACCACGACCGAGAACAGCGTCGCCAGCAGCGCCACGTTCGCGCTGTTCACGACCGACCGGATCCAGCCGGCGTCCGCGAAGAAGGCCTCGTACCACCTGGTGGAATAGCTCTCCGGCGGGATCTTGATGAACGAAGCCTCGTTGATGGAGGCCGGCACCACCGCGAAGATCGGCAGCACGAGAAAGGCGAGGACGATGCCGCCGGCAACCTGCGCTGCAGTGGTCGTCGGAGACGCGCCCGCCCTCATCGCATCACCAGCACGGAGCCGAGCGCCAGGAAGCGCGCCATGACCGCGAGGATCGCGAGCACGATGAACAGCAGGATGAACGAGGCCGCGGCGGCGAGCGGCCAGACCAGGCGCTCGTTGACGAAGTTGTCGATCAGCATGGCCGCCGTCAGGTTCTGCAGCCCGCCCAGCAGCGCCGGCGTGATGTAGAAGCCGAGCGCGAGCAGGAAGACGAAGGCCGCCCCGGCGAGGATGCCCGGGAAGATCAGGGGCAGATAGACCCGGGTGAAGGTCGTCGGGCCGGATGCCCCCAGCCCTTCGCTGGCCTGGAGCAGGCGGGTGTCGACCTTGATCATCGCCGAATAGATCGGCAGGACGGCATAGGGCAGCAGGACGTGCACCATGCCCACATAGACGGAAAAATCGTTGAACAGCAGCGGCAGCGGCGCATCGGTGATACCGGCCGACATCAGCCAGGCATTCACCGGGCCGTTGCGCTCCAGGAGCAGCATCCAGCTGAAAGTGCGCACCAGAATGCTGATCCAGAACGGTACCAGCACGCAGTAGAGCGCGACCGTGAACCAGAACCCGCGGATCCGGCTCAGCAGATAGGCGGTCGGGCAGGCCATGACGACGCAGAAGAAGGTCACGACCAGGGCGAGAATGAAGGTGTTGACGAAGACCTGGCGGAAGACCGGGCTTCCCAGTAGCTCCGCATAGGCGGCGAACGGCCCCGCCGGCATATCGAAGCTGAGCAGGAGGAGCTGGCCGATCGGCAGGACGAACCAGGAGCCCAGGAAGATCAGCATCGGCAGCAGGAGCAGGAACGTCCCCAGCCTGTGCCGGACCAACAATCCGGGGCCTCTCCCGATGCCCGTATCCAGTGCCGTCGCCGCCGCCATCCGCGTCACCAGTCGGTGTAGAGGCCGAGACCGCGCTTGCGGATCTGCCCGCCGACGATCGCCCGCTGGATCTCGGAGGTGCCCTCCCAGATGCGGTCCACGCGGATGTCGCGATAGAGCCGCTCCACCGGGTTCTCGCGCATATAGCCCCGGCCGCCCAGGATCTGCAGCGCGCTGTCGATCACGCGCCCGGCCGCCTCGGAGCAGAACAGCTTGGCCGCGCTCGCCCGGGCATGGACCAGCTTCCGATCGTCCAGATGGTCGATCTCCCAGGCGATGCGGTAGGTCATGCTCTTCGCCGCCATGATGGCAACCGCCATGTCCGCGATCATGAACTCGATCGCCTGGAAATCGCGAATGGCGCGGCCGAACTGGCGCCGCTCGGTGGCGTAGGCGTCGGCGATTTCCGCCGCCCGGGTCGCCGCGCCGATGCAATGCGCCGCGATCTGCAGCCGCGCCTCGACGAACCAGTCCTTGGTCAGGTCGAAGCCCTCTCCCGGCTCGCCGAGCATCGCCTCGGGGCCGACCTCGACGCCGTCGAAGACCAGCTCGGCATGATCGAAGATGAATGTATGCATGAACTTCGGCGAGCGCACGTGCCGCAGCCCGGGCGCACCCTTGTCCACCAGGAACAGGGTCGGCAGCTTCGGATCGCCGTCGAGATTGACGTGGACGATGACGTAGTCGCAGGCCTCCCACGAGGTCACGAACCACTTCTCGCCATGGATGCGGAAGCGGTCGCCGACGCGCTCGGCCCGCGCCTCGACCGCGCCGGGATCCGACCCGGCGCCGGGCTCGGTGATGGCGAAACAGCCGCGCCGCTCGCCATGGCAGCTCGGGCGGAGATATCTCTCCTTCTGCTCCGGCGTGCCCCAGTGCAGGAGGGTGTGCATGTTGCCCTCGTCGGGCGCCTGCGCGTTCAGCGCGAAGGGGCCGAAGCGGGTCTTGGCGGCCTCGGCGGACACCGCCGCCATCGCGACGTGCC
>DAIMFL010000001.1:94479-122205 GCA_036724615.1 Alphaproteobacteria bacterium
GGCGGAGATATCTCTCCTTCTGCTCCGGCGCGCCGTGGCGCAGGCAGATCGGCGGCTGCCACATGACCGCCCAGAGCCCGCAGCTCGCGCGGCCGAGCTGCTCGTTCACCAGGCACTGGTCGAAGACCGAGAGCCCCTGCCCGCCATCCGCCACGCTGTGGTTGATGCCGGCGAGTCCGGCATCGCGCACCGCCTGGCGCAGCCGCGGCCGGTCCTCGACCGGGAGCTTCCCGGCCGCCTCGACCACGGGCTCCATCGGCAGAAGCACGTCCTCGAGAAAGGCCCTGGCGCGCCCCTGGAGTGCCTTTTGGTCGTCGCTCAGTCGCAGGTCCATGGCCCGTTCACCCTCCCGTCTTAGTGCCGGCCGGGACGACGAGGGCGTCCACCGCACAGGCGCCTTGCGGACCGACGATCAGCGGGTTCACGTCGATCTCGGACAGAACGCTCGCCAGATCCTTCGCGAGCCAACCCAGCCGGACGATCGCCTCCGCGAGCGCGCCGAGATCGGCAGCGGGCCGGCCGCGATAGCCGTCGAGCAGCTTCCGGATCTGCAGCGACCGGATCATGGCGCGCGCCTCCTCCGCCGCGAGCGGCGCGAGCGCCACGGCGCGGTCGGCGAGCAGCTCGATCAGCACGCCGCCCGTCGCGAGCATCACGATGGGACCCCATTGCGGGTCGATCACGGCCCCGAGCGCGAGCTCGGTTCCGGCGGGCGCCATCTCCGCGACCAGAGCCTGCGGGCCCAGCCGCTGCGCCATCTCGGCATAGGCGTCGCGCAGGCTCTCCGGATCGGTGAGGCCGAGCCGCACGCCGCCAACATCGGACTTGTGGAGGATGCCGGGCGTCGCCGTCTTGAGCGCCACAGGGAATTTCAGCGCGCGCGCCGCCTGCTCCAGCTCCGCCGCCGATCCGACCGTGCGCCGCGCGGGCGTCGGGATGCCGTAGGCAGCCATCAGGCCGAGCGCCTCGTCCTCCGACAGCGGCTTGCCGGCCGCGAGCGCCGCCTTCCATGGCGCGCCGGCATCTTCCGGCAGGCCGGCGGGACGGGCCGGGGTCCTGAGCGGGCGCCGGTCCCGAAACCCGAGGAAATGACGCACGGCCTTCAACGCCTCGGACGTGCCGTCGATCACCGGCACGCCCGCCGAGGTCAGGCGTTGCGCCAGCCCGTCATGGCGCACCATGCCGTAGTTGGTGGCGACGGCCACGGGCTTGTCCGTCCGCTTCGACGCCGCGAGCGCCGCCGCGGCGTAGCCGGTCGAGACGAAGTAGTTGTCGCGGATGTCGCAGAACATGACGCCGAGGGCGGCGTTGGGATCGTCGAGGAGAGCGGCGAAGCTCTCGGCGAAGACGGTCTCGAAGGACTGCGCGCTGCCCCAGGCGTCGAGCGGGTTCATCGGCACCAGCTCCGGATCGATATGGCGTGCGATCCGCTCGCGCGTGTGCTCGGCCAGGGCCGGATATTCGATGCCGAGCCGCTCGGCGATGTCGACGGCGAGCTCCCGCTCGCCGCCCGAGTCATGGATGGCGACGAGCCCGCCGGCGGCCGGCTTGCGCGGCTGCTGGAACAGGAGAAGGGTCGCCGCCAGCTCGTCCAGGTCGTCCACCTGGATGACGCCGTAGCGGCGGAACAGCGCCTGATAGGCGGCGTCGCTGCCGGCGATCGCTCCGGTGTGGCTGAGCGCCATCTGCGCGCTCGCCGCGGTGCGCCCGACCTTGAGGATCGCCACCGCCACGTTCTTCTCCGCCGCGCGTTCGAGCGCGCGGGCGAAGCCCACCGGATCGCGTACCGCTTCCAGGAACATGCCGACGACCCGGATGCCGTCCTGATCCACCATCCAGGCCAGGTAGTCGGCCGCCGTGGTCACCATCTCCGCGCCGGAGGAGATCGCGAAGCCGAACTTCAGCCGCGGGTCGTTATGCGCGAGCGCGCCGAAGACCGAGCCCGACTGGGCGAGCCAGCCGATGGGTCCGGGCTCCATCGCCTGCAGCGCGGGATAGCCGGCGATCCTGAGCCCGATCTGGTTGTTGTAGAACCCCATGCAGTTGCCGCCACAGAGCGCCATGCCGGCGTTCCGCAGCTTGGCAGTCAACCGTGCCTTGAGCGCGCCGCCGTCATGGGGCTGGGCGCAGGAGGCGAAGATCGTGGCCGCCCTGGCGCCATGAGCGATCGCGGCGTCGAGCGCCGCGTCCAGCCGCTCGTTGCCGACGCCGAGGACGACGTGCTCCACCGTCTCCGGCAGGTCCGACAGCTCCGCGTAGCACGGAATTCCGTCGATCTCGCTGTAGCGTGGGTTGATGGCGTGGACGGCGCCGTCATAGCCGCCGGCGCGGACCATCCGCACCATGGAGTGGCCGAGGCTGTCCGGCCTCTCCGAGGCGCCGACGAGCGCCACGGCGCGGGTCCGCATGAGGGCGTCCATCCGGTCCCTCTGCGAAGACCCGCCCATTGCCTCAGACGAATCGCGCATCACTTCTCCCAAAGCGGACACCGGCCGCCTCCCCCGATCGGAGCCGTGGTCTTTCGTCAGCCGTCGATCCGGACGACCAGCCGGCCGCGCACCTTGCCCTCGACGATCCGCCCGGCGGCCGACATCACGTCGCCGAGACCGATCACCTCCGTCATCGACTGCAAGGCCGCGGGATCGAGATCGCGCGCCAGCCGGTCCCAGGCGCGCCGGCGCAGGGCCCGGGGCGCATAGACGCTGTCGACGCCGGCGAGCGTGACGTTGCGCAGGATGAACGGCGCGACGGAAGTTGACAGCGCCATGCCGCCGGCCAGCCCGCAGGCCGCCACCGTGGCGCCGTACCGGCAGGCGGCGAGCGCGTTGGCGAGCACCTTCGCGCCGACCGTGTCGACGACCCCGGCCCAGCGCTCCCGCGCCAGCGGCTTCGGGTCGCCGAGATACTCGGCGCGATTCATGATCTCGGACGCGCCGAGGCCCTTCAGGTAATCGGATTCCTCCGGGCGTCCGGTGAGCGCCACGACCTCGTGCCCGAGCCGCGCCAGGACGGCGACGGCGACGCTGCCGACGCCGCCGGAGGCGCCGGTCACCAGCACCGGCCCCGAACCGGGCGCAACGCCGGCATCCTCCAGCCGCAGAACGCACAGCATGGCCGTGTATCCGGCGGTGCCGATCGCCATGGCCTGCTCGGGCGAGAAGGCGGCGGGAAGCGGGACCAGCCAGTCGCCCTTGACCCGCGCCTTCTGCGCATAGCCGCCCCAGCGGGTCTCGCCGAGACCCCAGCCGTTCAGGATCACCTGGTCGCCGGGCGAGAAATCCGGATGACCGCTCTCGATCACCGCGCCGGCGAAATCGATGCCCGGGACCATCGGATAGCTGCGCACCACCGGCGCCTTCCCGGTGAGCGCCAGCCCGTCCTTGTAGTTCAGGGTCGAGTGGCTGACCGCGACGGTGACGTCGCCGTCCGGCAGATCGTCCTCGGAAACCGTGGTCTCCGCCGCCTGGGGCGCGCCGTCTTCGGGCTTCGTGAGCAGGAGAGCTTTGAACATGGGCCTCATATCCGCTGCGCCGGGATCGGCAAGGCATCGTCCTGTGTGTCGCGAACGTTCGGCGCGATTTGTAAATATGTCAAGCAAATATTGGTCAGGCAAATTGACAAATGCGCCGAACCTCCCACTACTGTCGTATGGACACAGGACGAGGCACGGAATGATCGATTACGGGACGCTGAACCAGGAGGGACTCGCCAAGCAGATCGCCGACTCGATCCGGGGGGCGATCGTCAGCGGCAAGCTCCTGGTCGGCGAGCGGCTGCCGACGGAGAACGAGCTGGCGGAGAAGTTCGGGGTCTCCCGCCCCACGGTGCGGGAGGCGCTGAAGAGACTCGCGGCACAGAACCTCATCCACTCCAAGCGCGGGCCGACCGGCGGCAGCTTCGTCAACAAGATCGACCAGAGCCAGGCGCGCGATCTCCTGATCACGACCGCCACGCTCGTGGTCAGCATGGGCGCGATCAACCTGTCCGAGGTGGTCGAGGCGCGCCGGGTGATGGAGACGGCCTGTCTTCCCTTCGCCGTCGAACGCCGGACCAGCGAGCACATCGAAGGGCTGCGCCAGGAGATCGAGTGCCAGCGGCGCAAGGACCTGTCCGACGAGGAGTTCTGCGATTCCGACGTGCGCTTCCATCGCACGCTGGTGGATGCGGCGGGGAATGCGATGCTGTCGTTCCAGATGGCCGGCGTCATCGAAGCGCTGCAGCCTGTGCTGAACAAGATCATCAACCGGGTCCGCGACCGCAGGACGATCGTCGACGCCCACGCGGCCATAGGCGAGGCGGTGGAGCGGCGGGACCTGGAAGCGGCGCAGAAGGCGCTCTGGTCGCTCACCGACTATATCCGCGACCAGGCGATCCGCGCGCAGGCGGAGCGCGGAAGCGCCGCGAAGCCGCGCCGCGCGGCGGTCTAGGAGAGGGTCGTCAGCCCGGCGCGGACCGACGTGCCTTCCGCCGGACCGACGGCGCGTTCCAGCTTGGCGTGGAGCATTAGAAAATCCGTCTAGGGAATCTCTGGGAGACGAAGCATGGCGCGCGACATTCTGATCCTCGGGGCCTCGTATGGCTCGTTGCTGGGGACGAAACTGCTGATGGCCGGCCACGACGTGACCCTGGTCTGCCGGAAGAAGACTGCCGAGCTCATCAATCGCGACGGCACCGAAGTTCGCATCAAGCTGCGTGACGAGCCCGCGCACCGGTCGATCTTCTCGCGCGATCTGCCCAGGACCCTGGACGCGACCACGCCCGAGGACGTCGACCTTTCCCGCTATGACCTCGTTTGTCTCGCCATGCAGGAGCCGCAATACGCCAACCATACGATCCGGGTGCTGCTGATCAAGATCGCGGAGGCGAGGCTGCCCTGTCTTTCGATCATGAACATGCCGCCCTTGCCCTATCTCAAACGGATCCCGGCGCTGGCGGGAATGGAGCTGGAGGAGGCCTATACCAACGCCCAGGTGTGGGAGCGGTTCGAGCCGGGGCTGATGTCGCTCTGCTCGCCCGATCCGCAGGCGTTCCGCCCGCCGGAGGAGGCGGCCAATGTCCTGCATGTCGGCCTGCCGACGAACTTCAAGGCCGCGACATTCGCAGACGAAGCGCATAACGCGCTGCTCCGCGAGCTGGAAGCGGATATCGGCGCGGTGACGCTGGACGGTCAGGACGTTCCGGTGAAGCTCAAGGCGTTCGACTCTCTGTTCGTCCCCCTGGCCAAGTGGTCGATGCTGCTGACCGGAAACTACCGCTGCATCACGCCGCACGACCCGCGGTCGATCCGCGATGCGGTGCACGAGGATCTGAAGCTCTCGCGGTCGATCTATGACCATGTGGATGCCGTCGCCCGGCGTCTGGGGGCCGACCCGAAGGACCAGGTACCGTTCGAGAAGTACGCCAAGGCGGCGGAAAGCCTTCTCAAACCCTCGTCGGCGGCCCGGGCGCTCGCCGCCGGAGCGCCGTTCATCGAGCGGGTCGACCTGCTGGTGAAGCTGATTTCCCATCAGCTCGGCATGCCCAATGCCGAGATCGACCGCACGGTCCAGATCATAGAGCAGAAGCTGAACGATCGGATCGTGCCGGGCTGACCCTGTGCGCGCTAGCCCCGTTCGGCGAGTCCGCCTTGTGCGGCCGTCGAGAGGGCGTCGGCGTAGCGGACGAAGAGCTCGCGCTCCGACGTGATGTCGAGCTTCAGGTAGAGGCGGCGGCGGTGGTTCTTGACCGTGCCGCGGCCGATGCCGAGCTTCCGCGCGATGCCATCGGTCGGATAACCTTGCAGGATCAGGCCGACGATCTGCTGCTCCCGCCGGGTGAGCCCGTCTTGGAGCCCTGCCGCGCCGGAGGGATCCGTCAGGGGCGACGGCGCCGCGGCCTGCTTCTCGATCACATAGACCCGCCCGCCGGGTGCCACGGGAAAGTCGCCGTCCACCGCCTCGCAGACGAGAACCCGGCCGTCCGGCAACGGCACCTGCGACGCGCCGGCGCTGCGCAGCCGCTCCGCTGCCGCCGCCAGCTCCTTTCCGGCCGCCTCGGCATCGCGCCACGCCCGGGTGGCGAATACGCGACGGCCATTGCGGTCCACGAGCATCATGGGACGCGGCAGGATCTTGCCCGGCCGGACCGCCGGGCTGCCGCTCATCGCGACGAACAGCCGCGCCAGATGGGCGCGATACAGCCCGGCGAATGCCGGGAAGACATTCCTGGCGCGGGCAATCTCGGCCGCGGTGAAGACGCCGCCGGACCGCTCCAGGAACAGGGCCAAAGTCGCGCCGCCAATCGCCGGAAGGAATATGCCGATCTCGTCCGCGATATGCGCCTGGCGCAGAAACACCCGGTACCGATCGTTGCGCCGTGCGCCGACAGAGGTCATCCGCTGGGTGACGATTCCCGGCTCGCCGTGCTCGCGCCACCAGGCGTGGAACGGATCCAGCCGCTGGTATCTCTCCCGGAACAGCCCGACGATGTGGCTGGGCACGCGGTCGTGATGCAGGAGCTCCGCCGGCGCAAAGCGCGAGTAGCGGGCGATGAAGGTCATGTCGTGGGGAATGAGCCGGCCGAACAGGCCGAGCAGCGTCTTCTGGAAATCGCGATGGCCGATGTTCTGCGCAGCCTCGCCCAAGGCGGTATTCCAGGCGAGGTCGCTGATCAGCCGCATGCCGAGGCTCCGTTCAGGTCGCCGCCCACAGACGGCCACCGCCCCCGGCCGGGTTCGGCGTGGAACGTGCGGATCTATCCATGGCCGGCCCAGATGGGCGGATGCCGCTCCGTCCATCCGCATTCCGCCTCGAGCCGCGCGCTGAGGGCGAGGAGGACATGGTCCTCGCCCGGACGCGCGACCAGCTGAATCCCGATCGGCAGACCGGCCTTCGACACGCTGAGCGGCAGGCTCGCCGCGGGCTGCCCCGTCACGTTGAAGATCTCCGAGAACGGTGCGAAGCCGTAGCTGTCCCGGCTCCACCGGTCGTAGTTGAAATCCTCCGCGCGGGCGTCGATCTGTCCGACGGCCGGAGGCAGGGTCGCGAGCGACGGCGTCAGGATCAGGTCAAAGGACCGGAAATGCCGCGCCATGGTGACGGATGTCTCATGCGCGCGCTGCCGCGCCTCCAGGTAATCGAGGGCGTCGAGCCCCTCGCAGCGCTCCAGCACGGCCCAGATCAGCGGCTCCAGCTCGTCCCGTTCCGGGACACGGCCGATCGCCGCGGCACGCCGCCGGATCTCCAGCGCCACGTCCATCATCCAGAGCGGCACCGTCTCGTCCAGCGCGGGGAGGTCCGGCGGAAACGCCGAGGCTACGATCTCGTGGCCGAGCCGCTCGAGCAGGGCCGCGGCGGAGCCGAGCGCCGCCGCGATCTCCGGATCGACCCTCGCCCCGCCCGGCGGCGCCGCGACGCAGGCGATCCGCAGCCCTTCGACCGGCGTCTGCAGCGCGTCGAGATAGGACGGCACCGACCGGCGCACATGATACCGGCCGCCCGGCTCGGGCCCCGCCGTGGCGTCCAGGAAGGCGGCGCTGTCGCGCACGGTGCGGGTCAGCACATGCTCGCAGTCGAGCCCGGCGCCGAGCTCGGGATAATGCGGTCCGATCGGATTGAGGCCGCGCGTCGGCTTCAGGCCGAAGAGGCCGCAGCAGGCCGCCGGAACACGGATGGATCCGCCGACATCCGTGCCGTGCGCCGCGGGCACCATGCCGCTGGCCACGGCCGCCGCCGCGCCGCCGCTGGAGCCGCCCACCGTCACGGCGGGATTCCACGGGTTGAGGGTCGCGCCGCGGAAGGCCGGCTCGGTCACGAACTCACCCGCGAACTCCGGCGTGTTCGTCTTGCCGAGCAGCACGAGACCGGCATCGCGCCAGCGCCGCACGATCTCGCTGTCCGGCCGCGGCGCGGCATCGGCGAAGTAGCGGGACGAGAAGGTGGTCGGCCACTCCGCCACG
The DNA here is from genome assembly GCA_036724615.1 of Alphaproteobacteria bacterium. GTDB lineage: Bacteria > Pseudomonadota > Alphaproteobacteria > Dongiales > Dongiaceae > DAIMFL01. Next base: position 102,416 of record DAIMFL010000001.1, read on the forward strand.
AAGACGTCGACATCCTTCACCAGGAACGGCACGCCGGCCAGCGGTGCGGAACGGTCGACTTGCGCGGCCGCCGCAAGAGCGCGCTCGACGTCGGCGAGAACCACCGCGTTCAGCTTCGGGTTGAGCCGCTCCATGGCCGAAACGGCGAGCCCGGCCAGCTCGCGGGCGGTGACGTCCCCGGAACGCACGCGTGCAGACAGGGCGACGGCGTCGAGCCGCACATAGCTGTCGAGGTCCAGCGGCATGGCGCTCAGTCCCCGATGCGAAGCACGATCTTGCCGACCGTGCCGCCCGCATCGAGCCGCGCATGGGCGGCGCGGATGTCGGCCAGGGCGAACACGTCCGAGACGTGCAGCTGGAGCCTGCCCGACGCGAGCAGATCGATGCCCTGCTCCACGCGGTTCGCCTGCGCATCGAGCAGATCCTGCCGGCCGAGCAGCATGGGGGTCAGCATCATCACGTTGTGGATCGTCAGATTCATGACATAGGCGGTCTGATCCTGATCGTCCCCCGGCGTTCCCATCAGCGTCACGACGCGCCCATAGGGGGCCATGGCGCGGAACGTGCGCTGCATCTGCTCCGCGCCCACATTGTCGAGCGCCACGTCGAGCCCCGCGCCGCCGGTCCAGTCCTTCGCCCGAACCACGAAGTCCTCGCTCCGATAGAAGATCGGCTGCTCCGCGCCGAGCCTCTGCACGAAGGCGGCCTTGTCCCCGGTGCTGACCGTCGTGACCACCCGCGCGCCGCGCAGCCGGGCGAGCTGGATGGCGACATGCCCCGTGCCGCCCGCTCCGGCATGAACGAGCACGCTCTCGCCGGCTTTCACATCGGCGCGGTCGTACAGCGCCTCCCAGGCGGTGATCAGCACGAGCGGCAGGGCCGCCGCGTGCTCGAAATCGACGGAGTCCGGCTTGCGCACGAGCTGCGACTCAGGCACCACAGCGAACTGGGCATAGGTGCCGGGTGCGCCGCCGATCCCGCCATTGCAGAAGCAGACCGCATCGCCGGGCCGCAGGCGTGCGACGGCAGGGCCGACCTGCTCGACCACGCCAGCCCCGTCATGGCCCAGGATGCAGGGACCGTCCGATCGGAGATATGGCCCGGAGGAGCGGAAATAGCTGTCGGCCGGGTTGAGCGCGGCGCATCGGAGCCGAACCAGCACGTCGGTCGCGGCACGGAGCCGCGGCATCTCGACGTCCCGGAGCTCCAGCGCCTCGGGACCGCCGGTCCCGTTCAGCACCACCGCCTTCATCTTCATGATCTGGTCCCCTGCCCTGCGCGCCTCGCGCCCTTTCCCTTGCGGTCCGCCAGCTAGCCGAGGCGCAGCTCGCGGCGCTTCCTGGCACTCCAGGCCTGGGTCAGGCGGTCGGCGATCATGGCGATGATCGCCATGCCGAGCCCGGCCGTCATGCCGACCCCGAAGTCGCCATCGCTGAGCCCGACATAGACGCGCTGGCCGAGCTCCTTGGTGCCGACCAGGGCGGTGATCACCAGCATGGCGATGCCGTACATGATCGTCTGGTTGAGCCCGAGCATGAGCTCCGGCAAAGCGAGCGGGAGCTTCACCTGGAAGAGCAGCTGGCGCGGCGTGCAGCCCATGGCGGTCGCCGCCTCGATCACCTCGTAGGGCAGCTGGCGCAAGGCGTGCTCGGCATAGCGCGCCGCCGGGACGACCGCATAGAGACAGATGGCGAGCAGCGCCGTGAACTCGCCGACCTTGAAGATCATGACGATCGGGATCAGCAGCACGAAGAGCGGGATGGTCTGCAGCGTGTCGTTCACCGGCTGCATCACCCGGGAGACGGCGGTGCTGTGCGCCGCCCAGATGCCCAGGACAGACCCGATCAGATACGAGAGCAGCACGGCGAGGCCGCAGAGATACACCGACAGCACGGCGTATTCCCAGATCCCGGCGACCAGCAGGAAGAGCAGCCCCGCGAACGTGCCCACCGCCAGACGCCAGCCGCCGGCGGACCATGCCAGAGCCGTCACCAGCGCGACGATCAGCGGCCAGGGCATGTTGGTGAGGCCGAAGAAGTAGATTGCCGACCAGATGACCAGGCCGAGCCCCACGGTCTTCGACAGCGTCCGCCATGCCCAGGTGGCCGCCGCGCCCATCGCCACGGCATAGGCGACGGAGTGCCAGTGGGTCCAGGCGAAGCCCCAGGTGGACGGCTTCACCGTGGCCTCCAGCCCGATGCGGATCGGCAGCATGGCGAAGTAGAACGCCACCTGCTTGAGGTAGTCGATGGCGCCCTTGAACTCGACCACGAACCAGGAGATCAGGTCGTTGATGGGTGCCGCCGGATAGATCGTGAGGTCGTCCGGGTAAGTCTGGAGCGCGGGGAAGAGTCGGGCAAGGCCGAGCAGGGCCGGCACCAGGAGGACGGCGAGGAGAAGATGTCCATGCCGCGCGACCAGGCCGGCGCCGTTCGGCGCACCGGCCGTCCCGCCGCCGCCTGCCGCCAGGCCGCGGCTGATCCTGTCGAGGAGCATGGCCATGATCACGATCACCACGCCCGCCAGCAGGCTTTCGCCGAAGGCGGCCTTGCGCATGGTCGACAGCACCTCCCACCCGATGTCCTGCGTGCCGCCGATGATCGAGGCGATCACCACCATGCTGAGCGCGGCCATGATGGACTGGTTGGCGCCGAGCAGGAGCTGGCGCTGCGCCGCGGGCACCCGCACCAGCCAGAACAGCTGCCGCGGCGTCGCGCCCGACATCAGCCCCGATTCGAGCACCTCGAGCGGAACGCGCCTGAGGCCGAGCAGCGTGTTGCGCACCATGGGCGGGAAGGCGTAGAGCAGGCTGGTCACCAGCCCCGTCACCGGACCGAAGCCGAACAGCAGCAGCACGGGAAGGAGATAGGCGAAGGTCGGGACGGTCTGCAGGAAGTCGAGGCTGGGCGTGATGACACGCTCGGCCCGCGGCCAGCGGAACGCCGCGACCCCCAGCAGGAATCCGATGGCGACGGAGAGCGGCACGGAGATGGCGACCAGGGACAGCGTGTTCATGCTTTCCGGCCAGTACCCGACCACCACCATGTAGAGCATGCCGAGCGCGGTGAAGAGCGCCAGAGCCCAGCCGGACGCCCTGTGCGCCACGACGGCCGCCAGCGCGATGGTGAGCGGCCAGGGCAGCCAATGGAGGATCGCCTGCACCCAGGCGATCGGCCATCCGAGGAGCCAGGCGAGCCAGCCCGTCGGGAAAAGCGACCAGCCAGGGCACGGCGGCGGCGAGCGCCGGCCCCAGAACCGCCGCCGCGGCGAGCAGCAGCCAGACGGCGGGGAAGCCGGGCGGCGGCGACTTGAGGGCGACGGTCGTCATGGCCGCAGAGCGGCGGGCGCGCCGTCGCGCCGGCCGGCGGCGAGCGCGCCGACGACGCTCTGCGCCGTCGCGACCCCCATGACGTCGCCGGCAGGCCCCGTGACCGCCACGCCGTCCGGCCGGCCGGCGAGATGCGGCATCAGTTCGTCGAGCCTCGCGCGGCCGTCGATCCGCGGCGCGTCCCGCGCCGGCACGGAGGCGTCGAGCACGTCGGCAGCGGTCAGCACGCGTGCCAGCGGGACCTCGTTCGTGAACTCGGCAACGTAGGAATCGGCCGGATTGAGCACCAGCTCCGTCGGCGATCCGATCTGGACGATGGAGCCATCGCGCATGATGGCCATGCGGTCGGCGATCCGCAGAGCCTCCAGAAAATCGTGCGTGATGAAGACGATCGATTTGCGCAGCAGCTGCTGAAGCCGCAGGAACTCGTCCTGCATCTGTCGCCGGATGAGCGGATCGAGCGCCGAGAACGGCTCGTCCAGGAACCACAATGCCGGATCGACCGCGAGGCTGCGGGCGATCCCGACACGCTGCTGCTGGCCGCCGGAGAGCTGGTTCGGAAAGGCCGCCTCGCGCCCCTTGAGCCCGACGAGCTCGATCACCCTCTGCGCGCGCTCGATGCGCTCGGCCACCGACACGCCCTGCAGCCTGAGCGGGAATGCGACGTTGTCGAGGACGTTGAGGTGCGGCAGGAGCCCGAAATTCTGGAACACCATGCCCATCTTGTGCCGGCGGAACTGGATGAGCTCGTCGGCCGAGGCGCGCAGCAGATCCGCGCCGTCGAGCATCACCTGGCCCGAGGTGGGTTCCACCAGGCGAGACAGGCAGCGCACGACCGTCGACTTGCCCGAGCCGGAGAGTCCCATGATCACGAAGATCTCACCCACCCGGACGTCGAAGCTCACGTCGCAGGCGGCCACGATATGGCCGGAGGCGCGGATCCGCTCTGCCAGGGCGACGGGGTCGGCGACGGCGCCGCCGCGGGAATCGAAGAAGCTCTCCGGCTGTTCGCCGTAGACCTTCCAGAGATTGCGACAGGAAAGCTTGACCTCGCCGCCCTGCTGATCATGTCGCGCCATCGGTGTCTCCCCTCCCGAAGCGTGCATCAGGCATCGGCCGACGAGACCGTCCCTCCGCCGCCCAACGGCACGGCACGGGGAGAGGACGGGTCCGCCGACTCTTGCAGAACAGGACGGGGCGGCGTGCAGACGCCGACCCGTCCCGGCCTTCGGATCAGTTCATGGCGCCATCGACCCAGGGCCTCCAGACGCCTTCGTTCTGGTCCAGCCACTCGGCGGTGACCTCCTTGACGTCGCGCCCCTTGTTGTCGATTTCGAGCATCAGCCGGTTCTGCGTGGCGTTGTCGATCGTGAAGGCCTGCAGCACCCGGTACGCCGCGGGCCAGGTCTCCGCCATGCCGGACCAGGCGACCTTGGAGACGTTGGCCTGCAGCGGCCCGCAGTCGTTGACGGCATCGGGAACGGGCCCGAGCGCCGGATCGGTGTCGCAGCCCGGCTCCCAGGCCGGGAACTCGACCCAATGGAATTCGTACTCGGAATGGATCCAGTGCGGCGCCCAGAACATCATCATGATGGGCTCCTTGCTGTCGTAGGCGCTCTTCAGCTCCGCCATCATGGCGCCTTCGCTGCCACCCGGAATCGCGACGAAGGGCAGGCCCGTGGCCTCGATGAGAGGCGCCGCGCGCGCGGCCCAGTCTGCAGGATAGTCGATCACCCGGCCCTCCGGCATGGTCTCCGGCGTGGCGAAGGCGTCCGCGCAGTCGTACAGCGCCTTCCAGTCCGGCAGCCCCGGACAGGCTTCCTCCATGTAGGGCGGGTAGAGCCAGGACTCCTGCGCCTTGATGCCGAGCGGCCCGAGATTGACCAGCTCGCCGCTCTCGATCGCCTTGGGATAGATGTCGCCCGTGTTGTTGTCCCAGTTCTCCGGATTGGCCGTCAGGCTCCCCGTGGCCATGGCGGTGTATTGCGGCACGGCGCCGGCGGTGACGTACTCGACGGTGTAGCCCATCCGCTCCAGGATGCCGCCGTAGACATGTGACGAGATGAGCTGGCCGGTCCATTCGTTGAGGACGAGCTTGATCGGCTCCTTCGACTCCGGGACTTCGGCATAGGCCTCGCCGACGGCGAGGCCCGAAACGGCGATGGCCGCCAGCAAGGTAACCCTGGTCGTGCTCCTCATTTCGACGTCTCCCTTTGGTTGGAGTTCCCGGGCGAACTCGTCAGGCCATTCCCGGCCGGCCAGTCCTGGCCGAAGGCGATCGCGAATGGTTCCCGGAGGCACCATTGTGGACATCCCGCGCGGCGCTTATGCTTTTAGCACAGCATCGCGCGGCAGCATCGGACGGAGGCAGCGAATGCCCGAAGGCCAGGTCTCCCTCGCTCCCGCGGCGGACCGGTTCGACGCCGATCCGGCGCGCTCCTACACCCTCGCCGCGCCCTATTACTTCGATCCTGAAGTCTATGCCCGCGAACTGGACGTGATCTTCTACAGGTCGTGGAATTACGTCGCTTATGCGGCCGAGCTCGCCTCGCCCGGATCCTACGTCACGACGCGGATCGGGGACCAGGGCGTATTCGTCATCCGCGGCAAGGACGGCGAGCTCCGCGCCTTCCACAACGTCTGCGCCCACCGGGCGCACGAGCTGCTCCAGGGCAGCGGGACGGCGAAGGTCATCACCTGTCCTTACCACGCCTGGTCCTACCGGCTGGACGGCAGCCTTCGGACGGCGCGCGGCAGCGAGAAGGTCGAGGGCTTCGACAGGAGCGAGTTCTGCCTGAAGCCGCTGGCCGTCGAGACCTATGCCGGCTTTGTGTTCGTGAACCTGGACCGCTCCGCCCCCTCGCTCGCCGGCCTCGCCGGCCGGCTGGAGCAGGAGATCCGCTCCTACGTGCCGCAGCTCGACCGGCTCGAGTTCGCCCACCGCCTCACCTACGAGTTGAAGGCCAACTGGAAGAACGTCGTCGACAACTTCCTCGAATGCTATCACTGCCCGCCGGCCCACCCGGCCTTCGTCGATCTCGTCGAGATCAAGGGCTACCGCACCGTCTGTCACGACCTTTACTCGAGCCACATCTCGCCGCCCGGCCGCGCGGACAACAAGGCCTACAGCTTCGACGCCGCCACGGGCGCGAAGGACTTCGCCGCCTGGTGGCTGTGGCCGAACGTCACCTTCATCACCTTCCCCGGCTCGCCCAACATCGCGGTGCTGCACATCATACCGACGGGGCCGGAGACCACCCGGGAGCATCTGGACTTCTTCTTCGCCGACAGCACGCCGACGGCCGCGGAGATGGAGGCCATCCGCTACACGGACGAGGTGCTGCAGGTCGAGGATATCGGCCTGGTCGAGAGCGTCCAGCGCGGCCTCCATTCGCGGGGCTATCACCAGGGCCGCTACATCGTCGATCCGGAGCGCACGGACATCAGCGAGCACGGCGTGCACCACTTTCATGGACTCGTGCTCCGGGCTCTTCATCGGCAGGCAACTTCGCGCTGACGGCGACCGGCGCCGGCGCAACGGCGAGAAGCGTTCTCAGGTCGAAATCCGGATCGGCCGCCTGCGCGCGTGAGGGCGAGACGCCCGCCGCGATGAGACGCCGGGCCACCAGATGCTCGCCGGGCCGGTCGATCGAATCGACGGCGACCAGCCGGTCGCCGCGATAGCGGAGGACCGAGAACCGGCCGTCGGACGGATCGCCGCGGACGACGCTGTCCGCCGCGCCGACGCAGCATCCCGCGATCTGCAGCTTCGTCTGGCGCTGATCGGACCAGAACCAGGGAATGGCCCGGTAGGGCTCCTTGCGTCCCAGCAGCGAGCGTGCGGCGGTCCGCGCCTGGTCCGTGGCGTTCTGAACGGATTCGATCCGGGTCGGCCGGGCCGCCGAGCCGCGGCGGATCGCGGCGCAGTCGCCGATCGCGACGACATCGTCACGCCCCGCGGTCAGGCATTCCTCCACCACCACCCCGTCTTCGCAGGCGAGGCCGGCTGTCCGGCAGAGCGCGACCTCCGGCTCGAGTCCGATTCCGACAACGGCCAGCGATGCAGCGATATGTCGGCCCGCGGTCGTCTCCACCCCCGAGAGCCGGCCCGCGGCATCGATGCACAGCCGCGCCAGCCCTTCTCCCAGCAACAGCTCGATTCCCCAGCCCCGATGCAGCTCGAAGAAGTGACGCGAGGTCTCCGGGGCGACGGCGCGCGCCATGAGCCGGTCCATGGCCTCGAGAACGGTCACCTCCACTCCGGACCCGGACAGGCTCGCCGCGAGCTCCAGGCCGATGAAGCCGCCGCCCACCACGACGAGACGCTGCAGCCCCGCCAATTGCCGCTTGATGCGGCGCGCATCGTCGAGCGAGCGCAGATACGCGACGCCCGGCGCATCAGCATTCTCGCCGCGCCAACGCCGCGGCCGCCCGCCGGTCGCAACCGCCAGCCGGGAGAACGACGTGGCCGCGCCCGTCGCGGAGACGACCCGGCGCGCGACGAGGTCGATCTTCCGGATTTCTTCGTCGAGCCGCAGATCGATGGCGTTGTCCCGGTAGAAGCCCACCGGCCGAAGATGCTGGACGTCATCCGCCTCGCCCGTCAGGAACGTCTTCGACAGCGGCGGCCGATGGTAAGGCATGTCGGGCTCTGCGCCGAAGAGCACGATCCCGCCGTCGTACCCCTCGTCGCGCAGGCTGGCCGCGAGCGTCGTGCCCGCATGGCCGGCACCGATGATGACGGTGCGCTCGGCCATCAGATCTGCGTCGCCGGCAGACGTACGATGGCGCCGTTCAGGGCGTCACTCGCCTTGATCTGACAGCCGAGCCGGCTGTTCGGGCGGCGCTCGGCCGCAACGGCGTCGAGCATCTCGTTCTCGGTCGGCGATACCGGCACCAGAGCCGGCAGAACGCCTTCGTCCATATAGACGTGGCAGGTGGCGCAGACGCAGGCGCCGCCGCATTCCGCGACGATTCCCCTGACCCCGTTCGCGATCGCGCCCTGCATCAGGGTCTGGCCGATTTCGAGCTCGACCTCCCGCCGGACGTCTCCCGGTTCGATGTAGCAGATCCGGACCATGCGGTTTTCCGTCTCCGACGTTAGAAACGCCGCCTTCAACGGGCCGGCTTCGGCTGCGGCGCCGGCCAGAACCCTTCGAACCGCGCCCCCTTGGCTTCGAGGATCGGCCGAAGCTGATCGCAGGTGCGCTTGTACCGGTAGAACGGGACGCCCGGCATCATGTGATGGATGAGGTGATAGCCCTGCCCGAGCAGCAGGATGTTGCCGCCCGGCCATTCCGAGATCCGGGTATCGCGGTAGCGTCCGGTTTCGGAATGGTCGTGATGCGGCGCCCAGGTGAAGAGCGTCAGCATCACGGTCTGCCCGATCCACCAGGGGACGAACCAGAGCACGAGGACCTCGTAGCCGTAGCCGGCCGCGACGAGGCCGATCACCACGGCGGCATTGATTGCGAAGGTGACGAACACCCGGCGCGTCTCGGCCCTCGTGACGCCGAACTTGCGGCATTCGGCGTAGAGCCGGAACGGGTTGAAGTAGTTCGCGAAGGCGATCGGCAGCCGGACGAAGATCCAGCCCAGGAAGCTGCCACGCGCATAGATGTCCGGATCGTCCTCCGCGTTCGCCCGCGCGTGATGGACCATGTGCTGCTTGCGGTGATGGTCCATGAACAGCCAGAGCGGGAAGCAGCAGACGGTTCCGCAGACCTCGTCGATCCAGCGCAGCGCGTGCCGGCGCGAGCTGATGTTGCCGTGCACCGCCTCGTGCACCACCGTGTAGAACGCATAGATCAGGATGCTGTTGAGGGCGACCGCGAGCAGGTCCGGAATGCGACCGGCGACGGCGAGCCAGCAGACGGCGACGAAGGAGCCTGCGAGGGCGACGGTCAGAACGATCGTCGGCCAGCTGAAATCCGGCGTGTTCTCGCGCCCGATCCGCAGCTCGGTCTTCAGGGTCGAGGCGCCTTCCGCGGTCGCCGTCATCGCCGTCCCTCCCTTGCCGGACATGGCCTGCCCGGCGCGCCCTGTCTGTGAGTTCCGCGCGGCGCACCCTTGCGCACCGCCGCATTAACTATCAGTCCGGTAAATTGGTTTGTCAACCAATTTTGATTTCGGTCAAGCAGGCGGCGGGTCAACGGGCGCCGGCTACGGCCTCGCGGATCAGCCCGGCGATCTCCTGCACGCTCGCCGCGCGCGGGTTGGTGAGCGCCGCCGGGTCCTTGCTCGCCTTCAAGGCCAGCTCCTCCACCCGATCCGCGGCGACGCCGATCTCGGAGAGGCCCTTCGGGATCGCGAGATCGTCGAGCAGGGCGCAGATGAACCCGTGGAGCCCGGCGAAATCGCGCTCCGGGAGGCCGAGCGCGGCGCAGATCTCCGGCACCTTGTGGGCGATGGCGGGCTCGTTGAAACGAAGCACGGCCGGCAGCACGATCGCGTTGGTCAGGCCGTGATGGGTGTCGTAGGCCGCGCCCACCATGTGGCTGATCGCATGCACCAGCCCGAGCCCCTTCAGGAAGGACACGCCCGCGAGACAGGAGCCGGCCAGCATGCCGCCGCGCGCCGCGAGATTGCCCGGCTCGCGAACTGCTGGCCGGAGCCAGGCGGCGATCAGGCGGATCGCCTCCAGCGCGATGCCGTCGCACATCGGATGCCAGCTGTCGACCGCATAGGCCTCGATCGCGTGGACCAGCGCGTCGCAGCCGGTCCAGGCGGTCAGCTTGGGCGGCAGCCCGACAGTCACCGCCGGATCCAGAACGGCAGCGCGCGGCCGTTGCGCCGGATGCCAGACGCATCCCTTGATGCCCCGCGACGTGTCCGTGATCATCGCGGTGCTCTCGGTCTCCGCACCCGTCCCCGCCGTCGTCGGGACGCAGACGAGCGGGACGAACGGCGTCGCCTGCGGCTTCGGCGGGAGATCGAAATCGAAGCTCCAGAGCGGCTCCCGCCGGCCGGCGATCAGGCTGACCGCTTTACCCGCGTCCATGCCCGACCCGCCGCCGACCGCGAGCACGCCGTCATGACCGCCCTGCTCGAACGCCCGCTGTCCGTCGAGGACCTCCTGGTCGGTGGGGTTGGGGCTGATCTCCGCGAAGATCCCGGCGCCAAGCCCGGCCTCCCTGAGCGACCGCAGGCAGGTCTCGACGAAGGGCAGCTGACGCGACCCGCGATCGGTCACCAGGAGGGGCCGCCGCATGCCGTTGCGCGCGCAGATCTCGGCGAGCTCGCCGACGCGGCCGGGCCCGTAATGGATCGGAACCGGAAACGTCCAGTCCGCCGTGCCGAGAATGTCCATTGCTGCGCCTCCCCTGCCCTCGAAGCTGCATCTGTTATTGGTCGTCTATTCTGTTTATTGGTTTGTTGTCCAGTCGAATTGTCGGGAGCGCCGGAATCGGACTAGGATCCGGTTTCCGGGGCAGCCGCCCCGGCCGGGGCCTTTCGCGCGCCCCGGGCATCTGCAGATCTCGCGAGCCCGATGAGAAAGCGAATCAGCGACATCCGTCGGCAGGAGCTGGCCGAGGCGACCCTGCTCACCCTGCAGGAACACGGCTTTCAAGGAACGACGGTGCAGCGCGTCAGCGAGCGTGCGGGCATGTCGCACGGCCTCGTGCATCATTATTTCAAGACCAAGGCCGACATGCTGGAGGCCGCGGTCCGGCTCACCAATGCGCGCATCACGGTCGAGGTGATTCGGCTGCTGCGCGCCGCCGAAACGCCCCGGGAGCGCATTGCGGCCGTCGTCGAAGGCAATTACGCGATGTCGGTGTACAGCCGCGAAGTCGCCCAGGCCTGGGCGTCATGCGCCGGCGAAGCGGCGTTCAACGAACGCTTCGCGCGCATCATCCGGATGATCCAGAAGCGGCTGGTGAGCAACCTCCTCTTCGACCTCCGGAAGCTCCTTCCCGCCGAGGACGCCGTCCTCGCGGCCAACGGCATCGCCATGATGATCGATGGCGGCTGGCTCAAATCTGCGCTCGCCACCGACCATCTGGACCGCGAGACGGCGATGGCGCCGATCTGGCACTACATCGACGGCCTGCTCGCCGCCAAGGGAAAGAAGGCCGTCCGGCCTCAGCGGCGCCGCTGAGGCGGAGGCCCGCCGTCCATTCCGGCGGGGAGCCGGCGCTCTCAAGCTTTGATCATTCGATGGGAGACGGCGTGCTCCGTCCGGCGTCCCCGCCCGGACCGCCGAGCCGGCCGTGGAGGCGGGCGTCATGCGTCTGGAAATGCACGGCGAACCAGGAGTCGACGACCTCGGTCAGCTGCGCCATGGAATCCTTCCGGCCGTCGCGATAGCCGTCCATGATCTCGCGCAGATCGTCGAGCAGGCGCTCGTGGTCCGCCTTGTGCTGGGGCAGCTGGTCATAGCCGCGCTCGCGCATGAAGCGCTCCTCGAGCGCGAAATGGGACGAGATGGCGCGATGGAGATCGCCGAACTCGTCCTCCACCTCGGAAAGCGGGCGTCCCGAGATCAACGTCTTTCCGATGCGATTCACCAGGTCGATGAGCTCGCGATGCTCGTGATCGACCGCCTCGACGCCGACGCTGTACTCCGGTTTCCATCGCAGCGAGGCCATGGCGCGCCCTCCGGGTCCAGATCCGCAGTCAATCGAAGGTGAAGCCGCCCCGCGCGGGGACGAAATCGATGGCGAGGCTCTGCCCCGGCGCCAGGGTGAGCTCACGCTGCGCCGTATAGGTGAACCCCTCTTCGCCGGCGGTATCGCGCAGGCGGAGATCGAAGCGATGGGTGCCGGCGGGCAGCACGAACTGTTCGTAAAGGCGGGACGGTCCGTCGCCGGCCAGCCCCGTGGGCGGCAGCGAAGCGGCGAAGGTGGGGGAGCCGTCCATCCGGAGCTCGACATAGACCGGCGCGCGCTGGCGGTCGCAGATCTCCTTGCGCCGCATGTTCTGGGGGAGCTCCGCCCGCTCCGCCTCGGTCAGCTCTCGACAGGCACGTTCGCCGCCATGCGAGAAGCTGAGCTTCACGACCGCCGCATTCTCCGGAAGGATCCGGATCGAGGGCCAGGCCGAGACCAGGGCCGCGCCCGCGACCACGGCCGTGGTGACCACCGCAGCTGCCAGGAGCCGTCCGATGCGGGTCATGGCCGCGCCTCCTCGACTTCAGGAGTCTTGGCCGCGTGCCGAGCGCGGGGCGGGTCGGCCGGCAGCCCGGCGACGGCCGAGCGGAAGGCTTCCCGTTCCCGCTCCAGGTGCGCCTCCTCTGTCGGCCCGGCCCAGATGCAGGCGATGCGCTCGCGCGGAACGCGAGCGCGCAGATAGGGATCGCGCGTGCCGGCGAAGCGCTCCTTGGTCCAGGCGACGCCGAGGCGGTGCTGGCCGCCGCGCTCGGCGCAGCCGGCGATCACGACCCCGTCCGCATGGCCGCGGCTGAGGATGAAATCGACGAGCGAGGGCGGCGCCATGGCCACGCAGGGCAGCATTACCGTGCCCGCGCCCGCCCGCCCTGCACCATGCTCGCAGGCGAGGGTGAGGACGCGGCCGGGGCTTTCCAGCCCGCCGGCCGCCTCGATCACCTGCTCGCGCAGCCGCCTCAGCGGCAGGTCGGGCAAATCGATCCCGGTGACGAGCGCTTCGGTGCGGCGGAACGGCGAGGAGGATGGGCACGCCCCGACGCAGATGCCGCAGGACACGCAGCGGTCCGGGTCGACCTGCGCCTGCTGCGGGAACGGGGCGCCGTCCGTCCGCGGAACCAGCTCGACGGCGCTGTACGGGCAATCCTCGACGCAGCGATTGCAGCCGTTGCAGTGATCGAGCGTCACCACCGCTGCCCGCGGCTTCTCGAGCGGCGGCAGCCACGGCATGGCCCCCAATGCGATGGTGAAAAGCGCCAGCCCGCCCCAGAGGACGCCGGCAGGGACGTGGTCCATCACCGGATAGAGCGGCAGGAAGAGCCAGTCGAGGCCGACCTCGCCCGGGACCTTGCTCAGGTCCGCCGCGGCCTCGAGATTGGCAGGGAGCACGAGCGACACGACCAGAAGCGCCGCCAGCACCATGATCCCGAGCTTGCGCGAGGGATTCACCCGGGCGCGGGCGATGCGCTGGATGTGGATCCACATCGCCATCAGCAGGATCAGCGGCACGGCGATGTGCATGAACACCATCAGCGTGAAGAAGCGGCTGGAGAGATGCGCGGGGGAGAGGAAATTGCGCGCGATCGGCTCGCCGAACACCGGCAGCCAGTCCAGGAACTCGGCGCTCCGGATCGCGACGTACTGCGCCAGCTCGTCCCACACCAGCCAATAGCCGGTGATGCCGGAGACATACAGAAACCAGATGAGCGGCACGCCGGTGAACCACGAGAACCAGCGCACCCCGCGATAGCGGTCGCGGGAGAATTCCCGCGCCATGTGCACGATCATGACCGCGAGCATGAGGTCGGAGGCGTAGCGGTGAAAGCTGCGCGCCAGGCCGGCATGGAACCAGTGGTCCTCAGAGAGCCACTTGACCGAGCCGTAGGCCGCGTCGACCCCGGTGTCGAAGAAAATGAAGAGATAGATGCCGCTCGCGGCGACGATCCAGAACAGGAACCAGCCGAGCGCGCCGAGCTGCGCCAGGGGGTTCGACTCGGACCCGAAGATCGCATCGAGCCCGCGCTCCACCCGGTCGAAGCCGCGCCTCAGGATTCGCTTCAGCATGCCGGCCGCCACCTCACCCGCGCCGTCCCGCGCCTTGCGCTGCAACCAGCCTCCGGTTGTTGCGCCACAGGCGGTAGACGATCGTGCCGGTCACGACCAGCGAGACTCCCCCGATCCCCATGCCGACGAAGTAGGCGTACTCGAACTCGTAGGCGCCGGTGCTGGGGTTGTAGACGGTGCAGAGAAAGCGGATGCGGTCGACGACATCCTCGACCGAGCCGAACCGGGCGCTGGTGCCGTAGACGAGCTCCTTCAGAGGCTCCAGCAGCACCTGCAGGGGAAACTCGTCGCCGTAGACCTGCCGGTAGACCCGGCCTTCCGCATCGAGGATGGTCGTCTGGCTGACATGCAGGAAGCCGCCCGCGACCGCCCTGTAGCTGAAGCCGAGGTCATCGAGCAGCCGGTCGAGAGTCTCGCCGTCCGCGGTAGCCAGGTGCCAGTCGCGATCATCCACCCCTTGCGAGGCGGCAAAGGCGCGCAGCCGGGCCGGCGTGTCGTTGCGCGCGTCGAAGCCGACGCTCAGCACCGAAAACGCCTCCGCCCCGAGGATCCGCCGCGCCTCCTCCACCCTGTCGAGGAGGGTCTGGGTCGTCGGCGGACAGACCGAGCTGCAGCTCGTGTAGATCAGGCTGACGACGAGAGGGCGGCCCTGGAACGCGGCGAGCGGCAGATCCTCGCCCCGGGAGTCGGTCAGCACATGGCCGCCGACGGCATTGCCGACCGCCGCCTGGCTGCGCTCGAGCGCCGCGGCCGGATCGAGCAGACCCTGCCCAAGCGCCGGCGAGGCGGCCAGCCCGGCGAGCAGGACTGCGGGAAGCCAGACCCTCAGAGCACCCATTTCACTGCAAAGTCGAGAAACACGCCCGCCGTCATCAGGCTGAACTGGATCAGCGAAGCCTCGAAATTCGCCATCGCGGACCGCACGGACGGCGCGCGGTAGAGCTGCCAGCTGCGCCACAGGAAGACGCCGCCGCCCGCCGCTGCGAACAGGCCGTAGACCGGCCCGAGGCCCAGCGCGAGCGGTGCCAGCGACAGCGCCGCCAGCAGCACGGTGTGGCCGAGAATGGCCGCCGTCCAGACCCGCTCGGCCGCCACCGCCGGAAGCATCGGAACGCCCGCCGCGCGATAATCGTCGACCTTGGCCGCCGCGAGGCTCCAGAAATGCGGCGGCGTCCAGAGGAACATCACGATCGCGAGGATCACCGGGACCGGCTGCAGCTCCGGCGCCACCGCGGCTGCGCCGGCCAGAATGGCGAAGCTGCCGGCCAGCCCGCCGATCACGATGTTCCAGACGGTTCGGCGCTTGAGCCAGACGGTGTAGACGACGCCATAGGTGAAGGCGCCGAGGAAGACGAAGACGGTCGCCAGCGATCCCGCCACGGCCCAGGCCATCAGAAGGGATGCCGCCAGGAGGCCGAGAAAGGTCGCCGGCCACACCGCGCCGGGCCTCAGCGCGCCCGAAGCGAAGGGACGCCCGCGGGTCCGGCTCATCAGCCGGTCCTGGACCCGCTCGAAATAGTGGTTGAACGCCCCCGCCGCGCCGGAGGCGCCCAGCACGGCGAGGGCGAACACCACCGCCCTGAGGGGGGAGAATGGGCCCTCGGCGACCATCATGCCCGCCAACGCGGCCAGGACGATGGCGAAGCCGATCGGCAGCTTGAGCAGCGTGACGGTCATGCGGGCCGCGGAGAGCACCATTCCCTCCCCCACCTCAGCGGAACAGCCAGAGCTCGCTGAGATACTTCCAGTTCACGAAGTAGTAGAGCAGGAACGAGGCGAAGAAGACGCTGACCAGGACGATCGTCCCCGGCAGCTTGAACGTGCCGTCGCTGCCATAGGTCGCCGCCGCCTTTGCCCCGCCCTGGTGGAGCGGGAACGCCAGCGGCCGGACCTCCGCCCCGTCGAGGCGCTTGCCGAACAGCACCGTCCCGACGGTGATCACCACGTACAGGATCCCGCCGGCCGCCGCGATCAGCGCGAAGATGCCGTTCAGCCCCATCATCAGATAGGCGGCTGCGGGATACTCATAGGCATGCATGGCCTCGGTGAGCCCGATGTCCCAGTGCCGGCGCGCCACGCCGAGCGTGCCCGCCCCCATCATGAACAGCGAGATGCCGGCCGCGCCGATACCGAACAGATAGGGCTGCCACTTCGCCAGCCCCGGCCATACGATCTCGCGCTGGAAGATCAGCGGCAGCACGAGATAGGTCACCGCCATGAAGGCGAGCGTCGTGCCGGCGACCACCGTGCCGTGGAAATGGCCCGGCACGTACAGCGTATTGTGCATCAGCACGTTGAGCTGCTCGGTGCCGAGGATGACCCCGGTGATGCCGCCGATGAAGCCGAACATGACGAGCGAGAGGAACATCCCGGCGAAGGCCGGATTCCCCCAGGGCGCCTTGGTCAGCCACTCGAACCAGCCGCGGGTGTAGCCGTTCCGCCGCTGTGCCGCCTCGATGGCGCCCGGCACGGTCATGCCGTGGATCAGCGAGCCGAGCACCGCCAGATACATCATGTAGGACGTGTTGACGATCTTCCATTCCGCGCTCATTCCCGGGTCCGACAGCAGGTGATGGGCGGAGGCGAGCTGCAGGAACAGGATGTAGAGGAAGAAGGCTGAGCGGCTGACCTTCTCGGACAGCGGCTTGGCGCCGAGGACGAGCGCGCCGATCAGGTACCAGACGGAGACATGGGCGGAGACGTTGATCTGCTGCGAGGAGTGGCCGAGCCCCCACCAGATCACCCGGTACATGAGCGTGTCGATGTTGGCGATCAGCCCTACCGACCAGAGCCAGGTGGGAATCAGGATGATCGCCCCCGACGCGATGGTGAAGACGGCGATGATCGCCGCCGTCAGCGCACCGAAGGTCACGAGGGGGATCGACCCCTCGTAGGTGCGTTCCGCCCGGGCGACCACGAGCGTGCCGAAGAACACGCCCACCCCGACGAGCGCCCCGACCGCGAACAGGATCAGGCCCAGATAGAACCAGTGCGAGGCCTGCATCGGCGGGTACGAGGTGAACATCACGCTCGAATCGCCGTTCAGGACCGCGTAGTTCGTCATCACCGCGCCGACCACCATCAGCGCGAAACCGAGCCAGGCCAGGGACGGCGTGGCGATGCGCGAGTTGAGCAGCACCGCCGAGGCGATGTAGAGGACGGCGATCTCGAAGAAGATGATCCAGAACAGCAGCACGTTGGCGCCGTGCCCGGTAAGCACCAGGTAGAACCATTCGGCCGGCAGCAGATGCACGGCCGGCCAGCGGGTCATGGCCACGCCGAGGCCCATCAGGCCGCCGACGGCGAGGAAGACGACCGCGGCAACCGCATTCGCCTTGATCAGCCGCTGGGCCTGGACGTCGACCTTCAGCCCCGTGTAGCCGCAGAGGCGGAAGACTGCCCCCTTCCAGGAACCGGCAACGCCGGCGTCGATTGCGGTCATCGCCGTCCTCCCCCTACTCGGTCACGCGGATGCGGCCGGTCATCGTGTGGTGGCCGATGCCGCAGAACTCGTTGCAGACGATGCCGAACTCGCCGGCTTCGGTCGGCGTCAGCGTCAGGACATGCTCGTAGCCGGGATGCACCTGAAGGTTGATGTTCACCGGCTGCAACGAGAAGCCGTGCTGCCAATCGACCGACGAGATGTGGATGCGGTAGCTCTGATCCTTCTTGAGCTCGAGGATCGGCCACCATTCCCAGAGCCGGCCGAGCATGTAGACGTCCTCGCCCGCCGGCGGACGGACCACGGGGACGCCGTTCTCCTCGCCGACCTGGTACGCATCGGCGAATTCCGAGACCTTCTCCTCGTAGGCGGCCGGCTGCACGCGATAGGTCTCGGTCGACAGGTTCTGCTCGCCGATGAAGTGCCAGGCGATCATGAAGAAGAACATGAACAGGCCCCAGAGGAACGCGACCACGATCCAGCCGATCTCGAGGCCGTGTACCGGTTCGTTCCACCAGTCCCGTTTTTCCGGAGGCGCAATGGCCATTTCGTTTCCCCCTAGATGAAGTCCCCGTTCATTCGCCGTTCATTCGCCGAGCGGGACCGACGCCACCTCCATCACCCCCCAGATCAGATAGAGCACCGTCGGGATCGTGACGCCGATGAACAGAAGCAGGAACGGGTTATCGAGCACGCGCTGCATGAATGGAATCTGCGACGGCGAATCGGCAGGCTTCGATCTGGTGGACATGGTTCGGACCTTTCGCTGGATCTGCCTGGGTGGCTATCGTGCCGGCGGCTGTTGCCGCCGCGACACGAGGGATGGGGCAGCGTGATAGCGGAGCGATGGCGAGAGGCCGGGCAGACTTTCCATCGCCCGGCGTGCGGGAGCCTCGAGCGCGACCGCCGCGGTGTGCTGGATGCGAGGTGCAATGGGAGCCGCCGCGCGCGACGCCGCGCCTGCACCGGGCCCGTTTCACCGGGCGGCGCGCGTGTCGGGACCGCGATCGTCCATCATCGCTCATGTCATGCCCGTCCTGCCCGTCGCTGCGGGCGCAAGTGCATAACGGTATCGGGGGAGTGAGCGCCACCCGCCCCCGACCGTCCTTGACCAATGTCAAGGGGTGGCGAGATGCACGCGGAAAGCCTCGGCCGTCGTGAAGGCCGGGAGGTTCTCGACCGGCCGGATGCGGGCTTCGGGTCCATGCTGCATCGCGACCGGATGCGCCCTGCCGCTGCTGCAGTGCCTGCACGGCGGCTCACGGCGTCCGATGCCGATGCGCACGCGTCCCTGTCGTCGGCTACGAGGCTCCACGACGCGGACGCCGCAGCCGGCGATCCATGCCGTGCAGAGACCTCCACTGATCCGGCACGACCGGCTCGCCGTCGACCAGCCCGTCGAGGCCCGCCCGGACTCGCCGGTCGGTCTCCGGCGCCAAGGCAGCGGGATTGGGCTTACACAACGCGGCCTTGGCCAGCTGCAGCGCGCGGGCATGGGCATCGGGTCGCCCCCGCAGATGCCACACCTCGCGCCGCTCGCGGTCGGCGACCTCGGGCAGGAAGGCTCCCGTCTTCATCAGGCTCAGGGTCTGTTCGTTGCCGATATACATGCCGCCCGGCCCGGCCGCGCGGATCTCCTCGAGACAGCCCGACAGATCGCCGAGCGCCAGATCCTGGCGGAAGCGCTTGATCATCAGCGCGATCTCGTCGTCGATCACCAGCTGGCCGAAATCGAATGCCATGAGCGCGTCCAGAAGCCCGCCCATGACGATGAAATCGAGCCCGGCCGCCGCGCCCAGGGTCGGCGACATCGCCTTTTCGTAGCCGGCCTGCGCGTCGCTCACCTTGGCGTTGGTGAGGCCGAGATACGAGCCGCAGGGCACGCCGTAGAAGCGCGCCATCTGGGCGACCGCCATGGCCATGATGCCCGTCTCGACGGCGCCGGCCGCATAGGCGCCGGTCCGCATGTCGCCGACGACCGGCAGGAAGTTGTAGATCAGCGCGGTGCCCGCCCGCGACATCTGCGCCAGCACCGCCGTCGCCAGCCATTCCGCGTTGATCTGGGCCAGCATGCCGAGCATCTGCAGCGGCGCGCTGATGCCGCCGATCGGAGCGATGGTGCCATAGGCGGGCAGCCCCTCCTCCGCATAGAACATCAGCATCTCGGTGGAATCGAAGTCCATGGTGAGCGGCGAGACGATCGAGCAATAGCCGAAGGTGATGAACGGCCGCGCCCGGAAGGCATGCTCGCTGCCGGCGATCAGCGCGCCGAGCTCGATGACCTGACGGGCTTCGCGCAGATCGCCGACCGAAGTGCGCACCGGCTTCGCGCAGTTCTTCAGCGCCGGAT
>DAIMFL010000001.1:122215-135033 GCA_036724615.1 Alphaproteobacteria bacterium
AGAAGCGCGACAGGCTGAACTGCCCCTCCGGCGCGTCGGCGGCGAGGACCGACACCGAGAACACGTCGATGCCGGCGAGCCGGTTCACCAGATGGCCGATTCGCGCGATATCGTCGGACGTGGCGCGCCGCTCCTCGCCGCCGTCGGGATCCAGCAGGTTGGGCGCCGAGCTGGCCGTGGCGATCACCAGGGCATCGTCGGGGATGGTGCGCGAATAGGCCTCGTCCCGCGCGTGGAAGGTGAATCGCGGCGGGATCGAGGCGCGCTGCTCCTCCACCACCCGGCGGGGAATGCGCACGATCTGCCTATCGGCATCGACCGGGCAGCCGAACCGCCGGAAGCGGTCGCGCGCCTTCTCGTTGCGCACCAGGAGGCCGACCTCCTCGAGGATCTGCAGAGAGACCTCGTGGACCTGCGCGACCTGTTCTCGGGTCAGCAGCTCGGCATAGCGCGCGATCATGAGGAGCCTCCTTCGCAGTTCCCGGCCGGGCGGCCGGCCCTGTTAGCCAGGAGACGGCGGACGGGCCCCGCGCCTCAAGTTCGCGCTGCTAAGCCGGTGGATTAGCGCCGCTTAACGGCGGCTCGAAGAGGCGCGGCAGCCCGGCACGATAGGCGGAGGCCTCGCGCAGCAGCCAGTTCTTGAAGGCGAGCACCTTGCGCGGCGGCGCCGGCGCGGCGTGGTAGAGCAGCCAGTACCCGCCGGTGGCGGGCAGGCGCAGGTCGAAAGGTGCGACGAGGCGTCGCGCCTCCAGCTCGCGGGCGACCAGGGCGGAGCGGCCGAGCGCGATGCCCTTCCCCTCGATCGCCGCCTGGATCGCCATGATCGACTGGTCGAATAGGATGCGCCGCTCGGTCCAGTCGAACCGCAGGCCCGCCGCCTGCAGCCATTCGCGCCAGCCCTCGCGGTAGCCGGGGACGTCGAGCACGTCGTGGGCGTCAATGTCCTCCGGCCGCCGGACCGGCCGGCGGCCCGACAACAGTCCGGGGCTGCAGACCGGGAAGATCTCCTCGTGCAAAAACAGCTCCGCCTGCACCTCGGGCCAGGGCCCATGGCCGTAGCGGATCTCGCAATCCGACGTCGCGCGGCCGGTCTCGATTGGATCGGAGATCGCCGAAAGCTGGACCGTGATCTCGGGATGCGCCTTGCGGAAGGAGTCCAGCCGGTGGACCAGCCACTGGCTGGCGAAGGAGGTCGGCACCCGGACGCGAAGCAGCGTACGGCCGCGGGCCGGCTGCGCGTCGGCGAAGGCCTCGTGCAGCAGCCCGAAGGCGGCCGACAGCTTCGGCAGCATGATCAGCCCGACATCGGTGAGGCGCAGCGTACCGGCCCGGCGTATGAAGAGCCGCCGCCTGAGCAGGCCCTCCAGATGCTTGATCTGCTGGCTGATCGCGGACGGGGTGACGCCGAGCTCGTCCGCGGCGCGGGCCATGCTGAGATGGCGCGCCGTCGCCTCGAAGGCGCGCAGCCAGGTCAGCGGCGGAAGAACCGGGCCCCTGTCGGACACGTGACCGGACATTAGCTGAGCTTAACGCCCGTCAACGTAATCTCGTTTGCCTGCGGCGGCAACACGCCCGAAGAATGGGCCGCCAACGCCTGAGCGTCCGTTCCGGCGGATCGGCCGATCGATCGAGAGGCGACATGTCGACAGGGTTTCCGCGCCACGCCCGCATCGTCGTGATCGGCGGCGGCGCGATCGGCTGCAGCATCGCCTATCACCTGGCCAGGGCCGGCGAACGCGACGTCCTGCTGCTCGAGAAGTCGCGGCTCACCCATGGGGCGACCTGGCATGCCGCCGGGCTGGTCGGCCAGCTGCGCAGCACCAGCAATCTCACCCGCATGATGAAGTACAGCGCGACGCTGTTCGAGCAGATCGGCGCCGAGACCGGCCAGGACGTCGGCTGGCGCGCGGTCGGCAGCCTGCGGCTCGCCTCCTCGCCCGCGCGCTGGGAGGAACTGAAGCGGGCCGCGACCACGGCGAAGGCGCTCGATTTCGAGCTTCATCTGATCGGGCCGGAGGAGGTGAAGCGGCTCTATCCCATTGCGGCGCTCGACGGGGTGGTCGGGGCCGCCTTCATTCCCAAGGACGGCTATGTCGACCCCTATGGCCTGACCCAGGCCTATGCCAAGGGTGCGCGGTCGGGCGGGGCCGCGATCGTCGAGGAGGTCGCCGTCACCGGCATCGAGCGGCGCGGCGACCGGATCCTGGGCGTGCGCACGACCCGGGGCGACGTCGCCTGCGAGATCCTGGTCAACGCCGCCGGGCTGTGGGGACGCCAGGTCGGCGAAATGGCCGGCGTCGAGCTGCCGGTCACCGTGCTCGAGCACCAGTACCTGGTGACGGAGAAGACGCCGCGGATACCCGACCGCCTGCCGACCATGCGCGACCCCGACCACGCGTTCTACGCCAAGCCCGAGCCGGGCGCGCTCGCCATCGGGGGCTGGGAGCGCAGGACCGAGCTCGCCTGCGGCACCGGGCGCCTGCCGGCGGGGTTCGGGCAGGAGCTGTTCGAGGCGCGCCTCGATCGGCTGGAGGAGATCACCGGGCCGGCCTGCAGGAGGCTGCCCTTGCTCGACGAGGTCGGGGTCCGCACGGTCGTGAACGGCCCCATCCCGATCTCCCCGGACGGCGAGCCCGTCATGGGCCCGGTCCCCGGCCTGCGCAACCTCTACGTGGCCGTCGGGTTCACGTCCGGAATCGCCGCGTCCGGCGGCGCCGGGCGGGCGCTGGCGGAGTGGGTTCTCGAGGGGCGGCCGAGCCATGATCTCTGGCCCTTCGATCTGCGGCGCTTCGGCCGGCATCATGCCGGTCCCGAGTATCTCCGGGCGGCGGCCGTCGACAGCTACGCGCGGTACTACACGATCGCCTGGCCGGGCGAGGAGCCGACCGCCGCCCGCGGTGCGCGGCGCAGCCCGCTCCATGCGCGGCTGAGGGACAAGGGCGTCGTCTACGGGACGAAGTTCGGCTGGGAACGGCCGAACTTCTATCGCCGCCCCGGCAGCCCGCCGATCGAGGAGCGTTCGTTCCGGCGGTCGGACCGGTACGCCGCGAGCCGGGCGGAGCATCAGGCGATCCGCAGCGGCGTCGCCATGATCGACCAGACCTCCTTCACGAAGTTCCTGGTCTCCGGCCGGGGCGCGGCCAGGGCACTGCAGCGCATCGCCGCGGCCGATCTCGACCGCGCGCCCGGGTCGGCCGTGTACACGCAGCTCTGCAACGAGCGGGGCGGGATCGAGGCGGATCTCACCGTCATGCGGCTCGACGAGGACCGGTTCTACATCGTGAGCGGCAGCGCGTTCGGCGTGCGGGACGGCTGGTGGATCGCCTCTCACCTGCCGGAGGACGGTAGCGCATCCCTGAGCGACGTCACCTCGTCGCGCGCCGTCATCAATCTCTGCGGCCCGAAATCGCGCGAGGTGCTCGCCCGCGTGACCGACGCCGATCTCGCCAACGCCGCCTTCCCGTATATGACCTGCCGCGAGATCTTCATCGGCTATGCGCCGGTGCTGGCGATCCGGATCACCTATGTCGGGGAGCTCGGCTGGGAGCTCCACATCCCGACGGAATATGCCGAGCATGTCTACGAGCGGCTGGAGGACGCCGGAAGCGACCTCGGCGTCACCGACGCCGGCTACCATGCGATCGACAGCCTGCGGCTGGAGAAAAGATACCTGTATTGGGGTGCCGATATCGGCCCGGACACCACGCCCGTCGAGGCCGGCCTGGGGTTCTGCGTGTCGTTCGGCAAGGGCGATTTCATCGGGCGCGACGCGCTGTGCCGGATCGGGGATGCCGGGCCGCGCACGCGCCTCGTCTGCCTCGCCCTCGCAAAGCCGCTCTCGGTGTTCGGCGGCGAGGCCATCCTGCAGGCGGGCCGCGTCGTCGGCATCACGACGAGCGGCAATTACGGCCACACGCTCGAGCGGAGTCTCGTGCTGGGCTACGTGCCGGCCGAGCTGGCCATGGCCGACGACTTCGCGGTCGAGGCCTTCGGGGAGATCTCTCCCGCGACCCGGATAGCGGGAGCACCCTACGATCCGCGCCGCGAGAAGATCCTGCGGTGATGCGCTCGAGGCGCATGGCGGAAGCTGCGCCCGGCCATCTCGAGGCCGCGTACGGGCTCGTTCCGCCAGTCCCGTTTTCCCGGGGGCGCAACAATCGCCGATCCCGGCGTATCGGGTGTAATTATGGGTTAAATGGTGCCCAGGGGCGGATTCGAACCACCGACACGCGGATTTTCAGTCCACTGCTCTACCAACTGAGCTACCTGGGCATCCGGAAGGCCGGAGGCGGAGCCCCGGCCCGGCGACCGCGAGCGCGGCAGCCCCGGCTTATAGAGAAAACCGCCCGGCCTGTCCAGAGAGCCCGGCCCGTCCAGTGCCCTGCCCAGGGCGCCGGTCAATCCTCCTCCCGCCGGGGCTCCTGGTCCTCCGGGTCGGAGGTCTCCTCGGTCGGGATGCGATAGCCCTCCTTCAGCCAGCGGCCGAGATCGATGTCGGCGCAGCGGCGCGAGCAGAAGGGGCGGAAAGCCGCGACGGCGGGGGCGTTGCAGATCGGGCAGCGCTTGCCGCCCTTCCGGGCGGCACGGCGGGCGGCGAGATCCTCGATCTTGTCGGCCGGAGCGGTCATGGCTGTTCTCCCGGCGGCGGAGCCGCGCTCTTCCGCACGCGGCCGCGCCCGTCGCAGGTCGGGCAGGTTGCGGTCAGCTGCTCGGACAGCGAGGGGCCGCGCCGCCGGCGGGTCATTTCGACCAGCCCGAACCGCGACATTGCTCCGATTTGGCAAGGCGCCGGGTCGTCCGCAAGGGCCGCCGCGAGCGCCTCGGTCACGCGGGCGCGCGCTCTGGCAGACTTCACGTCGATGAAGTCGATCACGATGATCCCGCCGAGATTGCGCAGGCGGAGCTGGCGCGCGATCTCCGCGGCCGCCTCCAGATTGACGTCGAGCTGCCGGCGCTCGGTCCGCTGCCGCAAGCGGCCCTCCGGCAGGGCGCCGCTGTTGACGTCGACCGCCGTCAGGGTGCGCCCCGGCTCGAAGATCAGGAAGCCGCCGCCCGGCAGGGCGACTTCGTCCTCCAGCGCCGCCTCCAGCTGCTCGGCGATCTCGTCCGGCGCGGGAATCCACGCGCGCGGCGCCGCGAAGCCGACCCGGTCGGCGAGCGGCGGCAGATCCGCCGCGAGCCGCTCGCGCAAGATCTCTGCGCCTGCGCGGCTGTCGACGACGATCTCGCCGATCCCGGCGCCGGCGTCGCGCAGAAGCCCCACGAGCGGATCGGCGTCCTGGTGAAGGAGCGCCGGCGGGCGGAGCCCTTTCGCGCGCGCCTCGAGGTCGCGCCACGCGGAGCGCAGCCGCTGCGCCTCCTCGGCGAGATCGGAAGGCGCGGCCACGAGCGCCGCATGGCGCACGATGAAACCGAGGCCCTCGCCGCAGAGCGGCCAGACGGCTGCGCGCAGCCGTTCCGCGGCGTCCCGGTCGGCGATGCGCGAGGACATTCCAACCTCCGCCCGGGACGGATCCAGGACGAGATAGAGCCCAGGCAGCACGGGGCGGCCGGTGACGCGGGGGCCCTTGCCCTCGCGCGCGTCGCGGGTGATCTGCACGACGACGGCATCGCCCTCGACGGGCTTCCGGCCGCACTCGGCAAGCGGGAGCAAGGCGGGGCGGTCCAGCCCGAGCTCGACGAATCCCGCAGCATTCGCCTGGTCGATGCGCAGCACCCGGCCGACATGGATGTCGCCGATCCGGCTTGCGCGGTCGGGCCGGTCGATCCGGTACTCGAGCAGGCCGCGATCCTGCACCAGAGCGAGATGGCGGCCGTCGCTGCGGGTCGCCACGAAGAGGCGCAGCGAGCCGGCGGGCCGACGCCCCGTCACGACCGCAGGCCGGCGCCGTCGAGCAGCGCGGCCACCTCGAAGAGCGGCAGTCCGACCACGTTGCTGTAGGAGCCGGAGATCCAGGAGACCAGCGCGGCGGCACGGCCCTGAATGGCGTAGCCGCCGGCCTTTCCATGCCATTCCCCGGCGGCGATGTAAGCGTCGATTTCCGCCCCGGTCAGCCGCTTGAAGGCGACCGTGGTCGTCACCAGCCGGTGAAGATAGCGCCCGTCGGCGCAGATCAGGCCCACCCCGCCCAGCACCCGATGCCGGCGCCCGGACAGCAGCGCCAGGCAGGATCGCGCGGTGGCCTCGTCCTCCGCCTTCGGCAGGATGCGCCGGCCGCACGCCACCACGGTGTCGGCCGCCAGAACGAACTCACCCGGATGCCGACCGGCCACCTCCCGCGCCTTGGCCTCGGCCAGGCGGCGGGCATGGGCGACCGGGAGCTCGCGCGGATATGGCGTCTCGTCGACCTCCGGCGGATCGACCGCCTGCGGTTCGATGCCGATCTGCCGCAGCAGCTCGAGCCGCCGGGGCGAGGCGGAAGCCAAGACCAGCCGGCGAGGGCCTGACGCTACAGCCACAGTGGAGACGCAGCCGGCCGAAACCGGCTACTTGAATCGGAAGGTGATGCGCCCCTTGGTGAGGTCGTAGGGGGTCATCTCGACGTTGACCCTGTCCCCCGCCAGGACGCGAATGCGATTCTTGCGCATCTTGCCCGAGGTATGCGCCAGCACCTCGTGATCGTTGTCGAGCTTCACCCGGAACATGGCGTTGGGCAGCAGTTCCGTGACCGTCCCCGAAAACTCGATCAGGTCTTCCTTGGCCATCGACTCTCCATGCGCTCCTCGGCAAACGGCAACACGGCCGGTCCGCCGCCTCCCCTTCCGCCGGGCGGCCTGTCCGGACCGACTGCCGATCTTCCGATATGGCGCGCGATCATAGCGCCATCGGCGAACGGCCACAACGCAGGCGCTGAGGCGATCGCGCGGCGCTTCCGGACTGTCCGGGCCGTCGCCCGGGGCCGGAAAGCGGGGCGCCCCCTGCGGAGCGCCCCGACCCCGGTCAGGCGACCGAAGCCTTCCGCTGGCCGGCGGATTCCATGTTCGCGTTCACGAACTCCCAGTTCAGCAGGTGATCGAGAAACGCCTCCACGAAGGCCGGACGCCGGTTCTGGTAATCGAGGTAGTAGGCATGCTCCCAGACGTCGAGGGTCAGGAGCGGCACCTGGCCGTGCGCGATCGGCGTATCGGCATTGCCGGTCTTCGTCACCTTGATCTTGCCGTTGTCGAGGACGAGCCAGGCCCAGCCGCTGCCGAACTGCGTCGTCGCCGCCTCGGCGAAGCTCTTGCGGAATCCGTCATAGCCGCCGAGCCCCGCCTCGATCGCCTCCGCGACCGCACCCTTCGGCTTTCCGCCGCCGGTCGGCGCCATGCACTGCCAGAAGAAGGTATGATTCCAGACCTGCGCCGCATTGTTGAAGAGCGGGCCCCCGTCCTTCGCCGCGGCGCGGACGATGTCCTCCACGGAGGACCGCTCGTGGGGCGTCCCCTTGATCAGCTCCAGCGTCTTGTCGACATATGTCTTGTGATGCTTGCCGTGATGAAACTCGAGCGTCTTCCTCGAGACATGCGGCTCCAGCGCATCGAGGGCGTAGGGAAGCTCGGGAAGGGCAACTTGCATTACGATCCTCCTGACCAATCGAGCGAACGAAAACGCCGCTTCCGGGGCGACAGCCCCGGCGGCGTCGTCTTCGTCTGGTGAGTCCCGCACCGGAGAACCGGCCGGGCGGCGGTATTGTTCCCGGGCCGGTGCCTCAGACGGTGGGACCGCCCGACACCTGAAACCGCTCCCGGATGCGGTGCATCAGAGTATCACGTACTTGGCGATACGCGTCGAGCCGGGTCTCGCGGCTGCCCTCCACGATCGACGGGTCCAGGGTGTTCCAGAACTCGAGCTCGCAGGCCATGGTGCGGGTCATCTCCACCGCGTGATGCTGCGCCTCGGGCGACAGGGAGATGATGAGGTCGAACGACGTGTCCTCGAGCTCGTCGATGGTCTTCGGATGATGGCCGGAGATGTCGATGCCGATCTCGTCCATCACCGCGACGGCGAAGGGATCGAGCGCGTCCGGCCGCAGGCCCGCCGATTCCACGTAGATCCT
Source organism: Alphaproteobacteria bacterium (assembly GCA_036724615.1). Classification (GTDB taxonomy): domain Bacteria; phylum Pseudomonadota; class Alphaproteobacteria; order Dongiales; family Dongiaceae; genus DAIMFL01. The sequence goes on from DAIMFL010000001.1 coordinate 130,255, forward strand.
GTGCCCGAGCAGCTGCTTCAGAATGCCCGCCGCGATCGGCGAACGCAGGGCATTCGCGGTGCAGCAGAACAGGACGCTTCCCGGCAGATCGCCCATGTCGCGCGATCTAGCCGCGGATGTGGAGCACGCAGATCAGCGTGAAAAGCCGCCGGGCGGTGTTCTCGTCCATCTCGATCTTGCCGGCGAGCCGCTCGCGCAGGAGCTCGGAGCCCTCGTTGTGCAGCCCGCGGCGGCCCATGTCGATCGCCTCGATCTGCGACGGGGAGGCGCGCTTGATCGCCTGGTAGTAGCTCTCGCAGACGGTGAAATAGTCCTTCACCACGCGCCGGAACGGGCTCAGTGAGATCATCACCTTGTTGAGCGGAGTCTCGTCGGCGTGCCGTACGTCGATGACGAGCCTGTTCTCCTCGATGGAGAGGTGCAGGCTGTACGGCCCCTCTGTCGCGTCGACCAGGGCGAAGTCGTTCTCTTCGATCAGGTCGAAGATGGCGACCGCACGCTCGTGCTCCACCTCGGGGCTGCGACGAACGACCATGCGTTCGTCCAGCGAGACGTTGACGATGCGGCGGCCGCCCTCCCCCGACTCCGCCATCTCTGTCAATCCGTGGGTTCGCCGAGCCGGACCGCGACGGAGCGGGCATGGGCCTCGAGTCCCTCGGTGCGCGCGAGCAGCACCGCTGCGGGACCGATCCGCGCGAGCCCTTCGGCGTCACAGGAGATGAGGGAGCTGCGCTTCAGGAAGTCGAGCACGCCGAGCCCCGACGAGAACCGCGCGCTGCGGGCCGTCGGCAGGACGTGGTTGGGCCCGGCGACATAGTCGCCGACCGCCTCGGGCGCATAGCGGCCGAGGAAGATGGAGCCGGCGTTGCGGATGCGGCCGGCGAGCGCGTCGGGATCGGCGACTGCGAGCTCCAGATGTTCGGGTGCCACCCGGTCGACCAGCGCGGGAGCCTGCTCCAGCCGCTCGACCAGGATCACGGCGCCGTGGTCCTGCCAGCTGGCGCGGGCGATCGCCTGACGCGGCAGGGCGGCGAGCTGCCGCTCCAGCGCCACGATCACCGCTTCGGCGAAGATGCCATCGTCGGTGATCAGGATCGACTGGGCTGCGGTATCGTGCTCCGCCTGGGAGAGGAGGTCGGCGGCGATCCAGTCCGGATCGTTGGCGGAGTCGGCCACCACCAGGATCTCCGACGGCCCGGCGATCATGTCGATGCCGACCGTTCCGAACACCTGGCGTTTGGCCGCCGCGACATAGGCGTTCCCCGGCCCGACGATCTTGTCGACCGGGCGGATGGTCCCGGTCCCGTAGGCGAGCGCGGCCACCGCCTGCGCACCGCCGATCCGGTAGATCTCGTCGACGCCGGCGATCTCGGCCGCGGCGAGGACCAGCGGATTGATCGTCCCGTCCGGTGTCGGCACGGTCATGACCAGCCGCTCCACCCCCGCCACCCGCGCCGGCAGCGCGTTCATCAGCACCGAGCTGGGATAGGCCGCAGTGCCGCCGGGCACGTAGAGTCCCGCGGCCGCCACCGCCGTCCAGCGTGCGCCGAGCCGGATTCCGGCGGCATCCACATAGTCCTGATCGGGCGGAATCTGGCGCTGGTGGTAGTCGGTGATCCGATCCGCCGCCAGGCGCAACGCCTCAAGCGTCTGCGTATCGCAGCGCCCGGCCGCCTCCCGGATCTCGTCGCGCGTCACCCGAAGCGTCGCCGGCGTGAGCTCGAGCCGGTCGAAGCGGCGGGTGTAGTCGATCAGCGCGGCGTCGCCGCGCGCCCGCACGTCGGCGATGATGTCCGCGACCGCCCGGTCGACGTCTTCCTGCATCTCGCGCTTGGCGGCCAGCAGCGCGGTGAAGCCGCGCTCGAAGCCGGGGTCGCGAATATCGAGCCTAACCGGCATGGACGACCTCTCGGATGCGCTCGATCCAGGCGCCGATCTCCTCCGGATAGGTCTTGAGCGCCGTGCGGTTCACGACCAGCCGGGACGTCACGTCGGCGATGTGCTCCACCTCGACCAGGGCGTTGGCCTCGAGCGTGGCGCCGGTGGAGACGAGATCGACGATGCGCCGGCACAGCCCGAGCTGGGGGGCGAGCTCCATCGCGCCGCTGAGCTTGATGCATTCCGCCTGGACGCCGCGGGCGGCGAAATGGCGCCGGGTGATCGCCGGATACTTCGTGGCGACCCGGATATGGCTCCAGCGCGCGGGATCGTCGCCCGCCACCATCTCCGCCGGCTCGGCGACCGCGATGCGGCAGCGGCCGACCCCGAGATCGACCGGTGCATAGACCTCGGGATAGTCGAACTCCATCAGCACGTCGGAGCCGGCGACGCCGAGCTGCGCCGCCCCGAAGGCGACGAAGGTGGCCACGTCGAAGCTGCGCACGCGGATGATGCTGAAGCCCGGGTGGTTGGTGGCGAATCGGAGGGCGCGCGAGCCGGGATCGTCGAAGGCGGGATCCGGCTCGATGCCGGCGCGGCGCAGCAGCGGCATCACCTCGCTCAGGATACGGCCCTTCGGCAGCGCCAGAACGACCCCGGCGGGCGGCGCCTTCGGCGCCGGCTCGGCTCCCGCCGCGCCCGTTGCCGCGGAGCCCCGCGCCGATCTGGGGCCGCTCATGGCCGGTCCGGCTCCGGCGAATCGAGGTCGTGGCCCGGCCGCCAGCGGGTCGGCCAGCCCTCGCCGATATCCTCCAGGAAGCAGCGCAGCTCCGTCACCTCGAGCCGCACCGTCGCGCCGCCGGCGAAGACCATCAGCACCGCCCCGCCTTCGCGACGCAGCGTCAGCAGCTCGAGGATCCGGCCGCGATCGCGCAGATCGATGCCCCGGGTCCGGACGGCCCGGACGCCATCGAACCAGACGCCGCAATTCGTGCGCTGGTAGACCGGCTGGCCGTCGTCCTCGTAGGTCGCGTCGCCGGTGGGGTCCAGCGTTCCCCCCTCCGCCGTGGCGGGCTCGGCTCCGGATTCCCAGCAGAAGCGGTTGGCGACGAAGACGAAGCGCTTCTCCTGCGGCTGGAAGCTCATGTCCCCGATGGGCAGGAGCGCGTCCTGGAGGCATGCGGCGACGACGGCCAGATCGTCGTCGTCCAGAGCGCGCAGCTTGAGCCGGTCGGCCATCGCTCAGCCCTTGATCCGCTCGATCTCGGCGCCGCAGGCGGAAAGCTTCTCGACGAGCCGCTCGTAGCCGCGGTCGAGATGATAGACGCGGCTGAGCACCGTGTCGCCTTCGGCCGCCAGGCCGGCCAGCACCAGCGAGACCGAGGCGCGCAGATCGGTCGCCATCACCGGCGCCCCGTTGAGCCGCGGCACGCCGCGCACCATGGCGGAAGCGCCGTGCACGTTGATGCTGGCGCCCATGCGGGCGAGCTCGGGCACATGCATGAACCGGTTCTCGAAGATCGTCTCGGTGATCATCGCGGCGCCGCTGGCGGTCGTCATCAGCGCCATGAACTGCGCCTGCAGATCTGTGGGAAATCCCGGGAACGGCTCCGTCATCACGTCGACGCCGACCACCGGCGCCCCGTTCCGGGCGACAGTGAGGCCCCTCTCGGACTCGGTGATCTCGACGCCTGCCTGGCGGAGCACCTCCGCCACCGCGCCGACGAGGTCGAGCCGCGCCCCGAGAAGCTCGATCGACCCGCCGGTGATCGCCGCCGCCATGGCATAGGTGCCGCTTTCGATCCGATCGGCGACGATGGCGTGCTCGGTGCCGCTGAGCCGCTCCACCCCGCGGACCACGAGCGTGTCGGTGCCGATCCCCTCGATGCTGGCTCCCATCGCGCCCAGGCAATGCGCGAGATCGGTGATCTCCGGCTCGCGCGCGGCGTTGACGAGCACCGTCTCGCCCTTTGCCAGCGCGGCGGCCATCAGCAGGTTCTCGGTGGCGCCGACGGAGACCACCGGGAAGACGACCTTCGCGCCGGTGAGGCCGTGCGGCGCCGTGGCCACGATGTAGCCGTCCCTGAGGTCGATCTCGGCACCGAGCTGCGTCAGCCCACGGAGGTGGAGATCGACCGGCCGGGTGCCGATGGCGCAGCCGCCGGGCAGCGACACCTCGGCGCGACCGCAGCGGGCGAGGAGCGGGCCGAGCACGAGCACGGAGGCGCGCATCTTGCGCACGAGATCGTAATCGGCCCTGGTCTCGACGATATCCCGCGCCGTGAGCTCCAGCACGCGGCCGGCATGGCCGCCGTTGCCCGCCCCGCCGTTCATGTGCAGCGACACGCCGAGCTGGCCGAGGAGATTGGCCATCGTCGTGATGTCCGCCAGATGCGGCAGGTTCGTCAGGCGCAGCGTCTCTTCGGTCAGCAGCGCGGCCGCCATCAGCGGAAGCGCCGCATTCTTGGCGCCGCTGATCCCGATGGTGCCGGTGAGCCGGTTGCCGCCCCTGATCCGGATCTTGTCCATGCGCGCTCAGCCTCGGGCCGTGTTCGCCGGCATCAGAGCTTCGGCAGGGTGACGCCGGTCTGGCGCATGTACTTGCCGGCCCGGTCGGCATAGGACACCTCGCACGGCCGGTCCCCCTTGAGGAACAGGAACTGGCAGGCGCCTTCGTTCGCGTAGATCTTGGCCGGCAGCGGGGTGGTGTTGGAGAACTCGAGGGTGACGTGGCCCTCCCATTCCGGCTCGAGCGGCGTCACGTTCACGATGATGCCGCAGCGGGCATAGGTCGACTTTCCCAGGCAGATCACCAGCACGTCCCGCGGCACGCGGAAATACTCGACCGTCCGCGCCAGGGCGAAGCTGTTCGGCGGAATGATGCAGACCGGCGTCTTGCGG
>DAIMFL010000001.1:135043-136436 GCA_036724615.1 Alphaproteobacteria bacterium
AGAACTCTTTCGGGTCGACGGTCGCGCTGTCGACATTGGTGAAGATCTTGAACTCGTCCGACACCCGCGCGTCGTAGCCGTACGAGGACAGGCCATAGGAGATCACGCCCTCACGCTTCTGGGACTCCACGAACGGTTCGATCATGCCGCGGGAGACGGCCATCTCGCGGATCCAGCTGTCGGACATGATGGACATGGATGAACCTGGACTGTTGGATTCGGCGGACGAACGATGCGGCGGCCCGGCTCGGATCGCGTGCGGCTGCCGGCCGCCCTCGGGTTCGAGGACCGTTTGCAGTTGCGAAGAGGTTCTACTGTAAGGCCCTGACGCTCTCAAGCGTCGCCTGTCGCCGCTCCCGCCCGTCGATCAACCGTCGGTCGAAGGCGGCGCCTCGGGGGCCGCCGGCTCCGCCGGATGCGTCGCGGCACGGGCCCGCTGCTGCGCCTTGCGCCGGGCGAGGTTGTCGCGCAACGCCCGGGCGAGCCGCGCTTCGCGATCGGCCGCCCGGTGCTCGCCCCGTTCCGCCCGCCGCGGCAGCTGTTTGTCGCGGTCCTGCATCCTTCTCGTCTTCTGTCCCGTCCATGGGAATGCGCATCCTGCGAATCCCTCCGGGGGCGGTCAAGACAGGGCGCGCGCACCCCAATCGCCATTGCCGCCAATTTGCGGCAAATTCGTTGTAAGCCGCTGAAACATCAGGAATTTATGTTGACGCTCCGGAGCCGGCGGGCCAGAATTTCGGAATGGACGCAGCCTTCCATAATGCGGTCAGCGGGACGCGGGCGGCAGGGCGCCGGCTGGAGGTCTCGGCCGCCAACACGGTGAATGCCCGCAGCGACGGCTATACGCCACTCCGCACGGTCCAGTCGGCCCAGCCGGGCGGCGGCACCCGGGCCGCCACGGCGGACGTCACCCCGGCGACGGTACCGAGCTTCGAACCGCAGCATCCCGGGGCGGACGCCAATGGTGTCGTGCAGCGGCCCAACGTGGCGCTGGAGGGGGAACGGGTCGAGCAGATCCTGGCGCAGCGCGCCTTCGAGGCCAATCTGCGGACCGTCCAGACGGCGGATCGAATGACCAGGACCGTGCTCGATATCCTGGCCTGAGCGTCCTCCTCGGGCCGAAGGCCGATCAGCCACCGAGACGGCGTGCCGCCCGCTCCTGCCGGATCCGGTCGAACAGGCGCCGGTCCCGGGCCTCGGCATGAGCCGCCCGCAGGGTCTCCAGAAAACGCATCAGCAGCTGCATGACTCGTCCCCCACTGTCGGTCGCTCCGCCGGGATCGTGCCCCCGGAGCTATGGCGGGAAGGCTACCGCGCCGACACGGCGGAACTGAGGCAGGGAAATGACGCCGACGTGACGGCTGCGGCCCGCCAGGCCGGTCGGTCCGACTAG
>DAIMFL010000002.1:0-25959 GCA_036724615.1 Alphaproteobacteria bacterium
CCCGCCCAGCACGACGATGGCGCGAATCACCGCGGACTCGATGAAGGTGAAGCTCTCCGGGCTGATGAAGCCCTGGCGGGCGGCGAAGAACGCGCCGCCGAACCCGGCCAGCATCGCACCGATGGTGAAGGCGGTCAGCTTGGTGTTGCGCGGGCTGATGCCGAGCGCCCGGCTCGCCGTCTCGTCCTCGCGCAGCGCCTCCCAGGCGCGCCCGATCGGCAGGCGGCGCAGCCGCAGGGTGAACGCGCAGGTGATGAGCGCAAGCACGAGAATGACGTAGTAGAGGAAGATGATCCGGTGGACCGGCTCGAACTCCAGCTCGAAGAAGCTGTGGAACGTCTCCACGCCCTCCGACGCGTTGCGCTCGAACGGCAGGCCGAAGAAGGACGGGCGCGGAATGTCGCGGATGCCGTCCGGACCGCCGGTGAACCACCACCAGTTGATGAGGATGACGCGGATCATCTCGCCGAAGCCGAGCGTGACGATCGCGAGATAGTCGCCGCGGAGCCGGAGCACCGGGAAGCCGAGGATGAGGCCGAACAGCGCCGCCATGGCCCCGGCGAGCGGAAGGCAGGCCCAGAAGCTCCAGCCGAAGGAGTCGGCGAAGAGCGCGAAGCCGTAGGCGCCGACGGCATAGAAGGCCACGTAGCCGAGATCCAGCAAGCCGGCCAGCCCGACCACCACGTTGAGCCCCCAGCCCAGCATGCAGTAGGTGGCGACCAGGATGGCGATGTCGATCGTCCGGCGGTCGGTCCAGATCATCGGCAGGAGGACCGCGAAGACGATGAGCAGCGCCGCCCCCCAGGGGACGATGCGATGCGCCTCCTCCGCCAGGTGCTCCATGACCGTGGCGCCGCCCGCCCCCTTCCTCCGCTTCGAGATCACGACCGCGGCGCGGATGGCGAGGACGAGCGCGGCCACGGCGAAGATCCAGTGGACCACCAGGCTGTCGAACGGCAGGACGCGCAGGTGGAATGAATCCTCCGGCCCGCCGAACAGCACGGTGAAGATCACCGCCGCTCCGAACAGCAGCCCGCCGATCAGAACCGGCAGCGCGATGCCCTGGCGCAGAAGATGAAGCCCGACCCGTCCCGCGGCGATCACGATCATCGCCGCGATGACGTCGTCGTAGCGGGTGATGAAAGTCAGCCCGGCCGGGTTGTCGATCGTCTGGATGCCGATGAGCTGGCTGCCCAGCAGGAAGACGAGCGCGGCCGTGATGAGCGCGTCCTTGGCGACCCGGCCGGCGAAGGAGTCCGGCTCGCGGGCGATGGCGTCGACGAAGCTCGCCATGGACTCAGACCTTCTCGATCTCGGGCTTTCCGAGCAGCCCGGTGGGCCGGAAGATCAGCACCAGCACCAGGATCGCGAAGGCGGCGACGTCCTTGTACTCGACCGAGAAATATCCGGACCAGAAGGCTTCGATGAGGCCGATGAGCAGTCCGCCCAGCATCGCGCCCGGCAGGGAGCCAATGCCGCCCAGCACCGCGGCGGTGAAGGCCTTGATGCCGGCGAGGAAGCCGATGAAGAAATCCACCACGCCGTAATAGAGCGTGACCATGAGGCCGGCCACCGAGGCCAGCGCCGCGCCGATCACGAAGGTGAGCGAGATCGTCCGGTCGACGTTGACGCCGAGCAGAGCCGCCATCTTCTGGTCCTGCTCGCAGGCGCGCTGCGCCCGGCCGAGCGCGGTCCGGGTGATGACCAGGGTGAACACCACCATCAGGCTCACGGTCAGCAGGACGATGAAGATCTGCAGATAGCCGAGCTGAACGACGAAGCCGCCGTCCTCCCCGGACAGTGGGATGCTCCCCCTGATCAGGGGCTGCATCGGCTTGTTGCGGGCGCCCTGCAGCAGCTGCACGTAGTTCTGCAGGAAGATCGACATGCCGATGGCCGAGATGAGCGGCGCCAGGCGGAACGAGCCGCGGAGCGGCCTATACGCCACGCGCTCCACGGTCCAGCCGTACATCGCCGTCAGGAGCACGCCCACGATCAGCATCATGAAGAGGGCGAGCGGCACCCAGCTGATCCCCAGCCATCCCAGGATCAGGAAGGTGATGATCGCGTGGAAGGCGCCGATCATGTAGATCTCGCCATGCGCGAAATTGATCATGCCTATGATGCCGTACACCATCGTGTAGCCGATGGCGATCAGCCCATAGATCGCGCCGAGCGTCAGTCCATTGATGAGAAGCTGGATGAAGAGTTCCATTCCCGCCGCAGTCGGTCATATCCACAGCACAAGCCGATCGTCCGCCCGCTAGGAAGCGCCGTTACTGTCGCAGCTGGGCGTCTCGCGCCACTGTGGAGTCACTGGCCATCCCTGGGTGTGGCCCATGTGGTCGGCACGGGCTCTTGTCGTTGGCCGGACGGTAAACTACGCCTCGGAATGCGGCAAGTCTTATCGAATCGGCACCGAAGGCGCCACGATGTCGCGCTCCGCCATGCGGCCGAACGGGTCGTGCGGCTTGCCGAACAGACCCTGCGGGCGAAACACCAGGAACACCACCAGCAGCCCGAACACGACGATGTCGCGCCACGCCCCGCCGATCAGGGCGGACGCCCCCACCTCCACCGCGGCCACGGCGAAGGCCCCGACGAAGGCGCCCGGCACCGATCCGATCCCGCCGATGATGGCCGCGGTCAGGGCCTTCATTCCCACGAGCGTGCCCATGTGGAAATCGACCGGCCCGTAATGCCAGGCGGCGAAGCCGCCGGAGGCGCCGGCGAAGGCGGCGCCAAGGGCGAAGGCCGCGCCGAACAGCCGGCCTACCGGCACGCCGAGCAGGGCCGCCGCTCCCGCATCCTCGGTCGCGGCGCGGAAGCTGCGGCCGATCCGGCTGTGCCGGCCGACGATCCAGAGGGCGAAGGCGGCGGCGGCGGTCGCGCCCATGATGACCAGGTGCCCGCCGCTCACATAGACGTCGAAGCCGCGGCCGGTGACGACCGGCCAGCTCCAGCCCTCGAGCGGGGGCATCCAGCGCGTCTTCGGGCCATGCAGAAGCCGGACCGACTCGCGCAGCACGATCGCCAGGCCGACGGCGGCGATCAGCGGCGGCAGGAGGCCGGCCCCGATCAGGCGGCGAAACACCAGCCGGTAGAGCGCCCAGCCTCCCAGGCCACAGACGCCGACGACGATGATCGGGGTCAGGAGCGCGATGGCGGGCGCACTGCCGGTCTGCTGCAGGACGAATCCGAACAGCGCGAGAAAGGCGCCGATCATGTAGATCTCGCCATGCGCGAAGTTGATGACCCGGCCGCTGGCGTAGATCAGGGTGAAGCCCACGGCGATCATGGCATAGAGCCCGCCCAGGCAGATCGCGTTGATCGCCTGCTGCAGGGCATAGAGCCACGGCGGCAAAGGCGCCTCCTGGTCGACCTTGACGCGATCCGGATCGATCGGGCGCAGCCTCAGCAGCTTGATCAGCTGCTGCACGTCGTAGCGGGTCAGCGTGCCGTATTCGCTGCTGTCGATGGTGCCGATCTGCCAGCTGTAGTTGGTCGTTTCGAGCGGCAGGAACCAGCAACGGATGTGACCGCCGCCGAGGTCCGGATAGGCGGCGTCGCCGCTCCAGGTCAGGCTGACCCCGGTCGGCTCGTGGCTCTCGCCCGGTTGGACCGTCACCTCCAGGCCGACCGGCGATTCGACGAAGCCCGGGAGCAGCGTCCGGCAGATGTCGACGGCGCGCTCGACGGGCGGCTCGACCTGCGCGGCGGCCGGCTGCGCGGCCAGCAGCCATGCCAGAAGAACCGCCAGTGCCCGTCCGAGCCGCATGGGACTCCGTTCGAGATCAGACGAGGGTGCCGCGTCCGGGACCGCCGGATCGGGGGCCGTGCTCTTCCGCCGCCTCCGCCCGGCGCCGGAGGACGTAGCGGAGCTTGCGGAGGGCGGCCAGGCCCAGCGCGCGCTCCCCCAGGGCCGGGTCGCCGACGATGGTCGCCTCGGCCAGGCTGCGCGGGTCGACGGCGGTCACCTTCACCGCGTTGCCCAGGCGGTGAAACTCCAGCAGGATCTCGCTCTCGTCTGGAAGCGCGGGATCCTGGCCGCCCGCCCCGGATTTCCTCGTGACCATGCGCCTGCCCCCGCCGCGGGCCTTGCCTTCCCCCTCTCGGGCCGGGAAAATGATAGCAGCAACCTGAACCATCCCGATAGCAACATCCCGAGGAGATTGCGATGTCGCCAGCACAGGGCGCCACCGCCACCGCGCCCGCTCCGAAGTCGGCTGCGAAGCCGGAGTTCAAGTGGGAGGATCCGTTCCTGCTGGACGACCAGCTGAGCGAAGACGAGCGCATGGTGCGCGACACCGCCCGCGACTACGCCCAGGACAAGCTGATGTCGCGCGTGCTCGAAGCGAACCGTCACGAACGCTTCGACCGCGAGATCATGACCGAGCTCGGCGGGCTCGGGCTGCTCGGCTCGACCATCGAGGGCTATGGCTGCGCCGGCGTGAACTACGTCAGCTACGGGCTCGTCGCACGCGAGATCGAGCGGGTCGACTCCGGCTATCGCTCGGCGATGAGCGTCCAGTCGAGCCTGGTGATGCACCCGATCCACGCCTACGGCACCGAGGCGCAGCGGCAGAAATACCTGCCGAAGCTGGCCACCGGCGAATGGGTCGGCTGCTTCGGCCTGACGGAGCCGGACCACGGCTCCGATCCCGGCTCCATGAAGACGCGCGCCCGGAAGGTCGCCGGCGGCTACGTGCTCAAGGGCGCCAAGATGTGGATCACCAACGCGCCCATCGCCGACGTCTTCGTCGTCTGGGCCAAGGACGACGAGGGCGCGATCCGCGGCTTCGTCCTGGAAAAGGGCATGAAGGGCCTGTCCGCGCCGAAGATCGAGGGCAAGTTCTCGCTGCGCGCCTCGATCACCGGCGAGATCGTCATGGACGACGTGGAGATCCCGGAGGAGAACCTGCTGCCGAACGTCAGCGGCCTCAAGGGACCCTTCGGCTGCCTCAACAACGCGCGCTACGGCATCGCCTGGGGCGCGCTCGGCGCGGCGGAGTTCTGCTGGCACGCGGCGCGCAACTATACGCTGGACCGCAAGCAGTTCGGCCGGCCGCTCGCCGCCAACCAGCTGATCCAGAAGAAGCTCGCGGACATGCAGACGGAGATCTCGATCGGCCTGCAGGCCTGCCTGCGCGTGGGCCGGCTGAAGGACGAAGGCCGCGCGGCGCCGGAGGCGATCTCCCTCATCAAGCGCAATTCCTGCGGCAAGGCGCTGGACATCGCCCGGATCGCCCGCGACATGCATGGCGGCAACGGCATCTCGGACGAGTTCCACGTGATCCGCCATGTCATGAACCTCGAGGCGGTCAACACCTACGAGGGCACGCACGACGTGCACGCGCTGATCCTGGGCCGCGCCCAGACCGGCATTCAGGCCTTCACCGGCTGACCGCCGCCGATCGCCGGGACGGCGCCCGCATGCCGGGCACCGTCGGGCGGCCCCGACTGCCGGCAGGACTGCGAGGACGTCCCGGAAGCTTGGCGACCGCCGGCCCCGGCGCACCGGGGCTGTCCACTCTGATTCCATATTCCTGCGCTTATAAGGAATTATCGAATTCAGATTTTATTCTTATCGTGTACTTCTGAATTCCTGTTCCGCAGCTGCGGGCGACTGGCCCATGCCCGTGCAATTGCGGCGACCGCCGCTATGAGTTAAACAGAAACATTGATCGAGCCGGTCACGGATAGGTCGTCCATGCGCATTCTGCTCGCCGACGATCACGATCTGCTGCGCGACACGCTCGAGGTGTTTCTCCAGCGCCTCGCCCCCGAAATCCAGGTGGTCCACGCCCGCAGCTTCCCCGAGGCGCTCGAGCGGGCGGCCCAGGCGGGCAGGCTCGACCTCATCCTGCTCGACGTCCGCATGCCCGGGATGAACGGCCTCGCCGGGCTCGACGCCATGCGGCAGCGCTATCCGGAGGTGCCGGTGGTGGTGATGTCCGGCGATGTCAGCCGGGAGCTCGTCTTCGACGCGCTCGGCGCCGGCGCGGCCGGCTTCATCCCCAAGGCGATGGGCGGCAAGGCCATGCTGAACGCCCTGCAACTGGTGCTCTCCGGCCAGCGTTACGTGCCCGACATCGTGCTGTCGTCGGGCCAGCCCTGGGCGGACGCGGCCCCCGGCGCCTCCGGCGGCCCGCTGGGCAGGCTCTCGCGGCGGGAGCGCGATGTGATGTCGCTGCTCACCAAAGGCTACTCGAACAAGGAGATCGCGAAGGAGCTGCGGATCGAAGCCGTGACCGTCGCGCTCCATCTCTCCTCGATCTATCGCAAGCTGGGCGTCGGCAACCGGACCCAGGCCGTCAAGCTCGCGATGCAGCACGGCTGGGAGGCATGAGCCGGCTCCCCTGCCCTTCGCCGGCCGGGCGCGGTTCATCGGAATGCGCGGACATGGTCCGCCCGGTTGACGCCGCGACGCGCCGCCCGCTTAATGGCTACGCCTACGCCCATCAAAAGAACTGCTTCTCGGACAGGGAGGAAGCGGCGTCGCGATGGCGGGAGAGTTCATCCTCGAGGCCGAACGGCTGACCAAGGAGTTCGCCGGCTTCGTCGCGGTGCGCTCGGTCGACTTGCGGGTGCGCCGCGGCTCCATCCACGCGCTGATCGGTCCGAACGGGGCCGGCAAGACCACCTTCTTCAATCTCCTCACGAAGTTCCTGCCGCCCACCCGCGGCACGATCCGCTTCGACGGGCGCGACATCACTCATGCCCGGCCGGCCGAGATCGCCCGGCTCGGCATCGCCCGGTCCTTCCAGATCTCCGCCGTGTTTCCGCATCTGACGGCGCTCGAGAACGTGCGCATCGCGCTGCAGCGCGAGCGCGGCGCGTCGTTCGACTTCTGGCGGTCGGAGCAGGTCCTCGACCGGTTCAACGAGCGGGCGCTGGAGCTCTTGGACGCGGTCGGCCTGGCGAGCTTCGCCGCGGTGCCCGCCGCCGAGCTTCCCTATGGGCGCAAGCGCGCGCTGGAGATCGCCACCACCGTGGCGCTGGAGCCCAAGCTCCTGCTGCTCGACGAGCCGACGGCCGGGCTCGGCCACGAGGACGTGGACAGGATCGTGGCCCTGGTGCGGGGCGTGGCCGTCGGCCGCTCCGTTCTCATGGTCGAGCACAATCTGAGCGTGGTGGCGGACCTGTCCGACACCATCACGGTGCTCGCCCGCGGCGAGGTGATGGCCGAAGGCGATTATGCGATGGTGGCCAACGATCCCCGCGTCGTCGAAGCCTATCTGGGATCGGGCCATGGCTGAGCCCGCCCTCCGCATCGCCCCGGCTGCCGAGCCCGCGACCGAGCCGATGCTTCGCGTGGCCGGGCTCCAGGCCTGGTACGGCGAATCCCAGGTCCTGCACGGCGTCGATTTCGAGGTCCTGCCGGGCGAGGTGGTGGTGCTGCTCGGCCGCAACGGCGCCGGCAAGACGACCACGCTCAAATCGATCATGGGCATGGTGCCGAGGCGCCGCGGCTCGGTGCTCTTCCAGGACGAGGAGACGATCTCGCTGCCGTCGAACCGCATCGCCCGCCGCGGCATCGCCTTCTGTCCGGAGGATCGCGGGATCTTCGCCAGCCTCGACGTGGAGGAGAATCTGCTCCTGCCGCCCGAGATCCGCCCCGGCGGCCTCTCCGTCGACGCGATCTTCGACCTGTTCCCCAACCTTCGGGAGCGGCTGCGCAGCCGGGGCACCAAACTCTCCGGCGGCGAGCAGCAGATGCTCGCGATCGCGCGGATCCTGCGGACCGGCGCGCGCCTTCTCCTGCTCGACGAGCCGACGGAAGGGCTCGCGCCCGTGATCGTGCAGCAGATCGGCGCCACGATCCGGCGCCTGAAGCAGGATGGATTCACCATCCTGCTGGTCGAGCAGAACTTCCGCTTCGCGGCGACCGTCGCCGACCGGCACTATCTGATGGACCGCGGGCGCATCGTCGAGATGATCGAGAACCGGGCCCTCGAAGCCAACATGGAGAAGCTGCACGAATATCTGGGAGTCTAGGTTTCGAGCCCTGCGCCACGGCCTCATGCTTCGACGAGCCCGGCATGAGGCCTCGTCCCGCCTGTCGAAGGACCTCGCCCTGAGCCCGTCGACGGACGATGGGTCGCGATGAAGAAACTGGAGTCACGAACAGGAAGGAGCTGACGTCATGATTGGGAGAGACAGCCTGACGCTTGCGGCCGCAGTCACCTTCACCGTCGCGGCCCTGGCATCCGGCCCCGCAGCGGCAGAGATCTCCGACGACGTGGTCAAGATCGGCGTGATGAACGACCGCTCCGGTCTCTATGCCGACCTCGCGGGCGAAGGGTCGGTCATTGCGGCACAGATGGCGGTGGAGGATTTCGACGCGGCCGGCAAGGACATCGAGGTCGAGATCATCTCCGCCGATCACCAGAACAAGCCGGATATCGGCTCCTCCATCGCGCGGCAGTGGATCGACGAGGAAGGCGTCGACGTGATCGTCGACGTGCCGACATCGAGCGTCGCCCTCGCCGTCAACGAGGTGGTCCGCGAAAAGCAGAAGGCGTTTCTCGTCTCCGGGGCGGCGTCATCGGACCTGACGGGAAGCAAATGCTCGCCCAACACCATCCACTGGACCTACGACACCTGGCAGCTCGCGAACGGCACCGGCAAGGCGATCGTCCAGACCGGCGGCGACAGCTGGTTCTTCATCACGGCGGACTACGCCTTCGGCCATGCGCTCGAGCGCGACACCACGGCCGTGGTCGAGGAGAACGGCGGCCAGGTCCTGGGCTCCGTGCGCCATCCGCTGCAGACCGCCGACTTCTCCTCCTTCCTGCTGCAGGCGCAAGGGTCGGGCGCCAAGATCATCGGCCTCGCCAATGCCGGCGGCGACACCATCAACTCGATCAAGCAGGCCGCGGAGTTCGGCATCGTCGCGGGCGGCCAGAACCTCGCCGGGCTGCTCGTCTTCCTGACCGACGTGCATTCCCTCGGCCTGCAGATCGCGCAGGGGCTGATCCTGACGGAGTCGTTCTACTGGGACCTCAACGACCAGACCCGCGAATGGAGCAAGCGCTTTGCCGAGCGCAACGGCGGCAAGTACCCGACGATGGTGCATGCCGGGGTCTATTCCTCGGTGCTCCATTACCTGAAGGCCATCGAGGCGCTGCAGAGCGACGCGGGCACCGAGGTCATCGCCAAGATGAAGGAGATGCCGACCGACGATCCGCTGTTCGGAAAGGGCAGCATCCGCCCCGACGGCCGCAAGATCCACGACTCCTACCTGTTCGAGGTCAAGAAGCCGGAGGAATCGAGCGGCGAATGGGATCTCTACAAGCTGCGCGCCACGGTGCCGGCCGAGGAAGCCTTCCGGCCGATGGAGGAAGGAGGCTGCCCGCTGGTGAGCCAGTGACCCTGGCCTGAGGCAGGAGGCCGGAGATGACGGAGCTGATCGGCATCCCGCCGCAGGTTCTGTTCGGCCAGGTCATGCTCGGGCTCATCAACGGCGCGTTCTACGCCATGCTGAGCCTCGGGCTGGCCGTGATCTTCGGCCTCCTGCGCATCATCAACTTCGCCCACGGCGCCCTCTACATGATGGGCGCCCTGGTGGCGTGGTTCCTGCTGCAGTATCTCGGGCTCGGCTACTGGTGGGCGCTGCTCCTCGCGCCCCTCGCCGTCGCCGTCTTCGGCATGGCCATCGAGCGCGCCATGCTGCGCTGGCTCTACAAGCTCGACCACCTCTATGGGCTGCTGCTCACCTTCGGGCTCGCTCTCGTCATCCAGGGCGTGTTCCTGAACCGCTTCGGCTCGTCCGGCCAGCCCTACGGTATTCCGGAGCTGCTGGCGGGCGGATCCAATCTCGGCTTCATGTACCTGCCCAACTATCGCGCCTGGGTCGTGCTGGCCTCGCTCGCCGTATGTCTCGCCACCTGGTACGCGATCGAGCGCACGAAGCTCGGCTCCTATCTGCGCGCAGCCACCGAAAATCCCTCGCTGGTGCAGGCCTTCGGGATCAACGTGCCCGTCATCATCACCCTGACCTACGGCTTCGGGGCGGCGCTCGCCGCCTTCGCCGGCGTGCTCGCCGCGCCGATCTACCAGGTGAGCCCGCTCATGGGCGCCGACCTCATCATCGTGGTGTTCGCGGTCGTGGTGATCGGCGGGATGGGCTCGATCCTCGGATCGATCGTCACCGGCTTCGGGCTCGGCGTCATCGAAGGGCTCACCAAGGTGTTCTACCCGGAGGCGTCCAGCACCGTGATCTTCGTCGTCATGGCGATCGTCCTGCTGCTCAAGCCGACCGGCCTGTTCGGACGGGCCTGAGCCGATGAGCGGCCTCGACCACATCGCCGGCATCCGGAGCGCGTCGAAGGCGCAGCGCATTCCGCGGCACCAGTACGTGGCCTTCGCCATCATGCTGGCGCTCCTCCTCGTGGCGCCGGCCTTCGTCTATCCCATCTTCCTGATGAAGGCGCTCTGCTTCGCCCTGTTCGCCTGCGCCTTCAACCTGCTGATCGGCTATGTCGGGCTGCTCTCCTTCGGCCATGCCGCCTTCCTGGGCGGCGCCGGCTACGTGGCCGGCCATGCCGCCAAGATCTGGGGCCTGCCCCCGGAGCTCGCGATCCTGACCGGCACCGGAGCGGCCGCCCTGCTCGGCCTGGTGTTCGGCCTGCTCGCCATCCGGCGCCAAGGCATCTACTTCGCCATGATCACCCTGGCGCTCGCGCAGATGCTGTACTTCTTCGCGCTGCAGGCGCCGTTCACCGGCGGCGAGGACGGCATCCAGTCGATTCCCCGCGGCACGATGTTCGGGGTCCTCGACCTCACGGACCGCAACACCCTCTATTACGTCGTGCTCGCCATCTTCATCGGCGGCTTTCTTCTCATCTATCGCACGATCCACTCGCCCTTCGGCCAGGTGCTCAAGGCGATCCGCGAGAACGAGGCGCGCGCCGTCTCGCTCGGCTACAAGGTCGACCAGTACAAGCTGATCGCCTTCACCCTGTCGGCGGCGCTGTCGGGCCTCGCCGGCAGCACCAAGGTGCTGGTCTTCCAGCTCGCCTCTCTCACCGACGTGCACTGGACGATGTCGGGCGAGGTCGTGCTGATGACGCTGCTGGGCGGGCTCGGCACGGTGTTCGGCCCGGTGGTCGGCGCCGTCATCGTGATCGCGCTGCAGGACTATCTGTCGGCCCTGGGCGGCTGGGTCACCGTCATCCAGGGCGCGATCTTCATCCTGTGCGTGCTGACCTTCCGGCGCGGCATCATCGGCGAGCTCGGGCGCCTGCTCAGAAAGCCGCTGTGACCCTGCCCCGTGCCGCCGTGAACGCCTCGCTCCGACGTCAGGTCTCCCGCGGAAGAACCGTGAGGACCCTGCCGATGAAGGCGTGGAACTGGGCCATGTAGTTGCGCAGGAATTCCTCCGTCGAGGCGACCGTGACCTCGCCGTCGTCCGTGATGAGGCCCGGCGTGAACTGGATATAGGCTTCCGGCGCGTTCATCTGGGGCGCATTGCAGAAGCTGAGCACGCCGCGCAGGCTCTGCTGGGCCAGGGCGGTGCCGATCGACCCCGGAGACGTGCCGATCACCGCCGACGGCTTGCGCGCGAAGGCATTGGTCCCGTACGGCCGGCTCGCCCAGTCGATCGCGTTCTTGAGGCCGCCGGGGATCGACCGGTTGTATTCCGGCGTGACGAACAGCACGGCATCGGAGGCCGTGATGGCCGCTTTGAACGCCCGGGCCACCTGGGGAAAGTCGTCGTCGAAGTCGTAGCTGTAGAGCGGCAGATCCTTGAACGAGATCTCATCGAACTCGAGGCCATCCGGCGCCAGCCGGATCAGGGCGCGAGCAAGCTTGCGGTTGATCGACGCGGTGGCGAGGCTGCCGATCAGATAGCCGACCTTGTAGCGGGCCATGTGGCGTCCTTTCCCGGAAGACCAGTCGGGCCGATCATGGTCGAACGCTCGAACGGCCGAATGATCCATCACATTGTCGCGATGTGGGCGGGCCGAACCGTAGGTCAGCAAAAGGCTGCAGGCGATCGATTCCGCGGCTCGCACGAGCGCACGCATGGATGCGCGGATCATCCTTCGCCCTTCGGCGAGCTCGGGAGGCTCGGACGAGGTTCGCCCATCGTGTTTACGATGGTTGCGGCAGACTCTTCTCCGTTGTCGCCGTGAACGCCGTCCAAACGTCGTGCCAGGCGTGCACCAGCGTGTTCACGGCGAAGCCGATGAACAGCACGCCCGTCGCCCGCACGATCCACAGCTCGTGGCGGCGGTAGAGCTTGCGCACCATGCCCATGCCGACCAGCCACACCAGGATGGCGTCGGCGGCGATGAACCCCGCGAAGCAGGCGACCAGGAAAACCGGCGCATTGCCGACCGTGAGCGCGCCGAGGTCGCCGGCAAGAAGCGCCGTGAACACCGACAGCGTCACCGGGTAGCTCTTCGGATTGGAAAGGCCGAAGACGAGCCCGCGGGCGAGCGGCCGCTTCACCGTCAGGTCGATTCCGCCGGCCGCCGTGCGCCGGGCGGTCAGCGCGCGCCAGCCGAGCCAGAAGAGATAGAAGCCGCAGAAGATAGCGAGGCCGTGGAACACCCAGGGCGACACCAGCCGGGCGCCGACCAGCGCGACCAAGGCGAGCACGGTCCAGGCGAGGTCGCCCACGAGATGGCCGGCCAGGAAGAACGCGCCAGCGATCCTTCCTTGCGCCGCGCCAATGCCGAGGAAGGCGAGAACCGCCGGGCCAGGCGTCAGCACCACGATGGCGCCGGCCAGCGCCGCCGAGATCAGCAAAGACGGTGCGAGAGCTCCCAGCATTCTCTTCCCCCGGCCCCTGCTCAGGCGGCGTTCAGCACATTCGCGGCGATGCGCTCGGCGTCTTCCGGCTGGATCTCGCGAATGTTGGCGTCGCGCATCGCCTTGTTCTCCGGCGCCATGGTGACGGTGGCGAGGCGGGACGCATCGGCGGCCGACAGCCCGTCCCCGGCCAGGGAGATCGGCAGGCCGACGTCGCGCAGGAAGCGGTCGAAGGCCGGCGCGAGCTCGCGCGCCGTCTCCTCCACCGTCCGCCCCTCCGCCGGCACGCCCATGGCCTCCGCGACCCAGGCGTGGCGCGTCGGATCGGCTTCCGCGTTCCAGTCGAGCGCCGCGCGAAGGCACAGCCCGACCGCGCGGCCGTGATGCACATGGCCGATGGCGCCCAGCGCATGGCCCATCGCATGGGCGATGCCGGTGCCCGAATTGTCGATGGCCACGCCGGCGAGCGCCGCGGCGATCTGCATGCCGCCGCGCGCCGCGAGATCGTCCGGCGCCTCCACCGCACGCTTCAGATGGCGCACGACCAGGCGGATCGCCTGCAGGCAGACGGAATCGTTCATGACGTTGGCCCGGCGGATCGTCGCCGCCTCGATCGCATGGACCAGCGCGTCGACACCCGTGGCGGCGGTGAGCAGCGGCGGCAGGCCGACGGTCAGCTTCGGGTCGAGCAGCGCCAGGTCGGCGCGCAGCTCGTCGCCCCAGGCCCAGACCTTCTCGTCCGTGCCGTTGGTGAACACGGAGACGCGGGTGGTCTCCGACCCCGTGCCCGCCGTGGTCGGCAGGCAGATCTTCGCGAGGCCGCGCGGCGGCAGGGGATTTACTGCCAGGCCGTAGTGATCCGCCGGCTTTTCCGCCGTGGCGATCGCGGCGGCGAACTTCGCCGTGTCGAGAGTCGAGCCGCCGCCCAGCCCGATCACCGCCTTGGCGCCGAGCGAGCGCGCCGCCTCCGCCGCTCCATCCACCTGGCTGCCGAGCGGGTCGCTGCGCACGTCGGTGAACAGGCCGACCTTGCAGCCGGCCTTCGTCAGCACCTGCTCCACCTCGCCGGCGAGCCCCGCCTTGGCAATTCCCGGATCGGCGACGAGCAGCACCGCCGCGCCCTCCCCCACCAGGGCGGTCACGTCCTTGCCGAGGCGCGCCGTCCGGTCCACGCCGAAGGCAACCCGGGTTGTGGGGCCGAAGGAGAATGGGACGAAGCTCATGTGACTGCTTTCAGCCGATGGTGAACAGATGACGGCGTCCGATGCTCCAGGCCCCGGTCCTCATGCTTCGACAGGCTCGGCATGAGGACCTCCTCCGGTGGCGGCCCCATCTTGGGCCTCGCCCCTAGCCTGTCTATCCCTCACCCGTCGCCTGTCTACGCCTCATCCTTTGCTTGTCTAAGGATGAGGCCCGGCGCACCGCCGGTAGATAGCCATAGCTTTTGCCGGAAGTCGCGGGCAAAGTTCCCGGCGCCGGCGGGCGGCGAGCACAGGGCGAGAGCAGCATGAAGATCACCGACATCGTCGTCACGCATCATCGTCTGCCCTTGGATCCGCCCTTCCGCCCGAGCTGGGACACCAAGCCGCGCCGCTATTTCCCGGCGACGATCGTGCGGGTCGAGACCGACGAGGGCCTGACCGGCGTCGCCTCGGGCGACCTGATGGTCGGCTTCGAGGGGCACGAGGATCTGTTCATCGGCCAGGACCCGCTCGCGATCGAGCGGCATTACCGCATTCTCTCCAACATCCAGTTCCACTACGGCCGATGCTGGCCGCTCGACCTCGCGCTGTGGGACCTGGCGGGCAAGGTCGCGGGCCTGCCCTGCTACAAGCTGCTCGGCGGGCTGGACCACCGGATCCGCGCCTATGCCTCTTCCGGGACGCTGCGCGACCCTGCCGCGATGGCCGAAACGGCGCGCCGCTATCTCGAGCGCGGCTTCAAGGCGATGAAGATCCGCTTCCACCGCGGCGACTGGCACGACGACATCCAGGCGCTGGAGGCGGTGCGCGACGAGGTCGGCGACGACCTGACGCTCATGGTGGACTGCAACCAGGGCTGGCGCATGCCGTGGGACGCAGAGGCGCCCTGGTCGCTCAAGGACGCGCTGCAGGTGGCGCGCGAGCTGGAGGAGCTCGACGTCTACTGGATGGAGGAGCCGCTGCATCGCGGCGACTATGATGGCATGGCGGAGCTCAGGCGCGCGACCGACGTCCGCATCGCGGGCGGGGAGATGACGCGCGAGCTGCACGAATTCCGCACGCTGATGCAGCAGGGTGCGCTCGACGTGCTGCAGCCGGATGCGGCGCTGGTGGGCGGCATCACCGGCCTGCGCCGCGTCGCCCTGATGGCGCAGGAGCACAACCTGATCTTCACCCCGCATACCTGGACCAACGGCATGGGCGTCGTGGCCAACGCCCATCTCACCGCCGGCCTGGTCGGCGCGCCGTTCCTGGAGTTCCCCTACGACCCGCCGGAATGGGATCTCGACCGGCGCGACTTCATGATGGCAGAGCCGCTCGACGTGGGCCGCGACGGCTGGATCGTGCTGCCGGACCGGCCGGGGCTGGGCTATGAGCTGGACGAGGACAGGCTGGCGGCGACCCGGATCGACGGGCCGCGGCGCTGGTAGGGGGTTTCAGGCGGCGCTGGTGACGAGATCGGCGCCCATATGCGGCGAGAAGTCGATGCTGCTCGCCCAGAAGCGCTCGAGCCGGCGCAGGGTCTGGTTGGCGGCCTCGACGTCCTCTTCCTTCAGAACGCCCTGGAGCAGGGCCTGGCAGTGCCGCTCGTAGAGGGCGTGCATCTTCTCGCAGATCGCCAGGCCCTTGGGCGACAGGCGGACGTTCACCGCCCGCCGATCATGGGCCGAGCGCTGCTGGATCAGATACTCGTTCTCCACCAGCTTCTTGACGTTGTACGAGACGTTGGAGCCCAGATAGTAGCCGCGGGCGGTGAGCTCGCCGACGGTGAGCTCGTCGCCGCCGATGTTGAAGAGGATCAGGGCCTGCACGTTGTTGAGATCGCGGATGCCGTGCCGGTCGAGGTCAGCCTTGATGACCTCGAGACACTCGCGGTGCAGGCGCTCGACGAGCGCGATGGTCTCGAGATAAGCCTTCTTCACGACAGAGTCCTCGCTTGGAAACGGACATACAAAGCACACTAAATCATAAACTTCCTTAACATTTTCTTTAAAGGGTCGGGCCGAAATTCGCCCGCCCGCCGCCCGCGGTCGCGCCCCGGCCGGGAACATGAAGCCCCGTTTTCCCGGGCATAGAACATGACCGGGCGGGACGTTCAGCCGGAACACCCGCCGGGACGCCCCGTCGAGGCATGGCGCCGGCCCGGATTTCCCGATAATTTGGAGGGGGAGAAGCGAGCCGGGACAGGCTCGTCCGGGCTGGGGGGAAAAGCGATGACGGGTCGGGGTCGTACCGTGTCGGGGGCGATCGCCCTGGCGACGGCCATGCTGGCGGCTTCGGGGGCGAAGGCGGAGTTCGAGATCTGCAACGCGTCGGGCGACGACGTGACGGTCGCCTTCGGCTATCGCGATGACGGAGTCTGGACCTCGACCGGCTGGTGGAATATCGCCAAAGGCGAGTGCAGCATCGTCTACTCGTACAGCCTGCGCGACCGCTATTACTATTACTATGCGGAGGAGGTCGAGAACGGCGGCACCTGGGGCGGCGACTATGTGTTCTGCGCCACCGACGAGGCCTTTACCATCGCCGGCGACGAGGACTGCAAGAGCCGCGGCTATGACGCCTACGGGTTCCGCGAGGTGGACGTGGGCGAGAGTGTCCGCTATTCCATCGACCTCGTTCCGTGACGCCGCGGCCACCGATCCGCTCCGCAGCCCGGGGCGGCAGCCGACTTGACTCACGGCCGGCTTGCGATAGTCTGGCCGTCAGCGCCGATTTGAGCTCCAGCTTGCGGGCGCTTTACAAATGCCGCTAAAGGGAGGGTGACCGATCCGCCCAGCCCCGCTGCGGCGGATTTTTTTGTCCCGCATCGGACGCGGGCGATGGAGACGGAGGCTTGTTTCCGACCGGCCCGGCCCGCCGGCGCCCTTCAGGGGCGGAACGGGCCCGCGGGGATTTGAGGGGCAGCTTGCACCGCGTCACCAAATGCTAAAGCGTCGAACCGCTTCGGCCCCCAGTCCGCACCATGTGTGCATCGAAACGAGAGGAGGGCCCAGCGATGGCCGAGAGCTTCAAGACAGTGTTCACCACCACCCAGACGGCATTGCGCGAGGCGCCGTCCGAGGCGGCCGCCGTATTCGCCGCCGCCACGCGCCAGGCCGACGGCCTGCGGAGCGAGGCGGCGGTCCGCGACTTCCGCCTGACTGTCGACGAGCCGCCGCAGCTCGGCGGCCAGGATGCCGGACCCAATCCCGTGGAGCTGGTGCTGGCCGCTCTGGGCAGCTGCCAGGAGATCACCTATCGCCTCTACGCGGACACGCTCGGCGTCCCGCTGAACGGCGTGTCGGTGGAGCTGGAGGGCCGGATCGACCTGCGCGGCTTCTTCGCCGTCGAGGAATCGGTTCGCCCCGGCTTCCGCGACATCCGCGCCACGGTGACCATCGACAGCCCGGCCAGCGCCGACGACATCGAACGGCTCAAGGCGACGGTGGACCGCCACTGCCCGGTGCTGGACATCCTGCGCAACGTCACGCCAGTGAAGCTCGAGCTCGCCCGCGCGACCGGCGCCAGGGCAGCCTGAAGCGACCGCCCGCCACGTCTACCTCTGAAGAACGGAGCTCACAGATGACCGTGAAGAGCAAGCATCCCGAAACGCTGGCGCTGCATGCCGGCTATCGGCACGACAGCGCGACGGGGGCCGTCGCCGTACCGATCTACCAGACGACCTCGTTCCAGTTCCGCGATACCGAGCACGCCGGCAACCTCTTCGCGCTGAAGGAGCTCGGCAACATCTACACGCGGATCATGAACCCGACCACGGCGGTGCTCGAGGAGCGCGTCGCGGCCATCGAGGGCGGCGTCGCCGCCCTCGCCCTCTCCTCCGGCCAGGCGGCGTCCGCCTTCGCGATCCAGAACATCGCCCGCGCCGGCGACAACGTCGTGAGCTCGACCGACCTCTATGGCGGCACCTGGAACCTGTTCGCCAACACGCTCAAGGAACAGGGCATCGAGGTGCGCTTCGTCGATCCGGCCGATCCCGAGGGCTTCGCCCGCGCCACCGACGCGAAGACCCGCGCCTACTATGCGGAGACGCTCCCCAATCCGAAGCTCGCCGTCTTCCCGATCAGGGAGGTCGCCGATATCGGCCGCAGCTTCGGCGTGCCGCTCATCGTCGACAACACCGCGGCGCCGGTCCTGTGCAAGCCGTTCGAGCACGGCGCGGCGATCGTGGTCTATTCCCTCACCAAGTATATCGGCGGGCACGGCACCTCGATCGGCGGTATCATCGTCGATGGCGGCAACTTCGACTGGGAGAAGCATGCCGAGCGCTTCCCCGGCCTCAACCAGCCGGATCCGAGCTATCACGGCGCGGTCTGGACCCAGGCCGTGAAGCCGCTCGGCCCCATCGCCTACATCATCAAGGCGCGCGTGACGCTGCTTCGCGACCTCGGCTCCGCCCTGTCGCCGTTCAACGCCTTCCAGTTCATCCAGGGCCTGGAGACGCTGCCGCTCCGGATCGCCCGGCACAGCGAGAACTGCCAGGCGGTCGCCGACTGGCTGGAGAAGCAGCCCGCGGTCACCAAGGTCTACCACCCGAGCAAGCAGAGCGGGGAGACGAAGCGGCGCGCCGACGCCTATCTCAGGGGCGGCTATGGCGGGCTGATCGGCTTCGAGCTCAGCGGCGGCAAGGAGACCGGCCGTCGCTTCATCGACGCGCTGCAGCTCTTCTATCATGTGGCCAATCTCGGCGACGCGCGCAGCCTGGCGATCCATCCGGCGACGACCACCCACTCCCAGCTGTCGCCCGAGGACCAGCTGGCGACCGGCGTCTCGGACAACTATGTCCGCCTGTCGGTCGGGCTCGAGCATATCGACGACATCATCGCCGATCTCGAGCAGGCCCTCGCAGCCGCGACCGGCGGCAAGAAGGCCGCGGCGGAGTAGCTTTCCCCGCCTCGCCTCGCCTGGCGCCCCTCTTCCAGCGACGCTGGAGAGGGGCGCCGCCCGCCGCACCGGGCCGGCGGCTGCGTCTTGCCCGCCGCATGCATCTCGCGGCATGCTGGCGGCCTGGGAGGACCGGCCATGCCGCGCGTATCCTTCACCGCCAATCTCCAGCGCCATCTCGCCTGCCCGGCGCGCGAGGTTCCGGGCGAGACCGTGGCCGACGCGCTCGAGCGGGTCTTCGCCGAGAACCCGCGGCTCAAGTCCTATGTGCTCGACGACCAGGGCCGGTTGCGCAAGCACGTCACCGTCTACGTGAACGATCAGCCCGTGCGGGATCGGCAGCGCCTGTCCGATCCTGTTCGAGGCAGCGACGAGCTCTTCGTCTTCCAGGCACTCTCGGGAGGTTGACGCGATGGATCGCCGGATACTGGTCGCGACGCGCAAGGGCCTGTTCCAGCTGATCCGCGACGACGGCGACTGGCGCGTCGCGAGCGTGGCCTTCCTCGGCGACCCGGTCAGCGCCGTGCTGGCCGATGCGCGCGACGGCCAGCTCTACGCCGCGCTCACTCTCGGCCATTTCGGCGTGAAGCTGCACCGCTCGGGCGACGGCGGCGCGAGCTGGGAGGAATGCGCCGCGCCGTCCTATCCCGCTGCCTCGGACGCCGACCAGGCGCCGAGCACGACGATGATCTGGACCATCGAGGCGGGCGGCCGCGACGAGCCGGGCGTGCTGTGGGCGGGCACCATCCCCGGCGGGCTGTTCCGCTCGACGGACGGCGGCGACAGCTGGAGCCTCGTCCCAGCGCTCTGGAACGAGCCCAGCCGCGCCAACTGGTTCGGCGGCGGCTACGACGAGCCCGGCATCCATTCCATCAGCGTCCACCCGCAGGACTCGCGCCGGCTCCTCGTCGGAATCTCCTGCGGCGGGGTATGGAGCTCCGCCGACGGCGGCGAGAGCTGGGAAAGCCGCACGGCCGGCATGGCGGCCGAGTACATGCCGCCGGACCGCCGCGAGGATCCGAGCATCCAGGATCCGCACCGCCTGGTGCGCTGCCCCGCCGCGCCCGACGCGCTGTGGGTGCAGCACCACAACGGCATCTTCCGCTCCGCCGACGAAGGCCGGAGCTGGCAGGAGATCACCGCCGCGCGGCCGTCCAATTTCGGCTTCGCCGTCGCGGTGCATCCGCGCGATCCGGAGCGCGCCTGGTTCGTGCCGGCGGTCAAGGACGCCTGCCGGGTCCCGGTCGACGGGCGGCTCGTGGTCTCCCGCACGCGGGACGGCGGAAAGAGCTTCGACCTGCTGACCGACGGCCTGCCGCAGCAGGACGCCTTCGACCTGATCTACCGCCATGGCCTCGCCGTCGACGACGACGGCCGGACCATCGTCATGGGCTCGACCACCGGCTCACTGTGGCTGTCGGAGGACGGCGGCGAGCGCTGGTGGACCCTGTCGACCCATCTGCCGCCGATCGCCGCGGTGCGCTTCGCCGCCTAGGGCCGCTCCGCGATGCGCTGCCCGCGCTGCGCACAGGAGAACCGGACCGATCGGCGCTTCTGCGCGGGCTGCGGCGCCAGGCTGCCCCTTCCCTGCCCCGCCTGCGGCTTCGCCAACGAGGCCGAAGCCAGGTTCTGCGGCGGATGCGGCGCGGACATGTCGGCGCCCGTCCCCGCCCCCCGCGCGGCCGGCGACGGAACGTCGGGCGAGCGCCGCCAGGTCACGGTGCTCTTCGCCGACCTCGCCGGCTATACCCGGCTGTCGCGCACCCTCGACGCCGAAGAGCTCCACGCGGTCATGGCGCGCTTCTTCGACGCGGTGGATCGTGTGGTCGTCAGCTATGGCGGCAGCGTGGACAAGCATATCGGCGACGCGGTGATGGCCGTGTTCGGCGCGCCGGTGGCGCATGGCGACGATCCGCTGCGGGCCGCGCGCGCCGCCGTCGAGATCCATGAGGCCGTGGCGGCGCTCGGCCGCCAGCTCGGCCAGCCGCTCGGCGTCCATATCGGCATCGCCAGCGGCGAGGTGGTGGCGGCCGGCCTGGGAAGCGAACGGCACAGCGAATACACGGTGATCGGCGACGCGGTGAACCTGGCGGCCCGCCTGGTCGACATGGCCGAAAGCGGCGCGACGCTGATCTCCGACCTGGTGCGGCGCGCCGCCGGTCCCGGCCTCGAGGTCGCAGCCCTGGGCGAGGTCGTGCTGCGCGGGCTGGACGCGCCGGTGCGCGTCTGGCGGCTCGACGGCCTGCACGGCGAGACGGCGGCGTCGACTCCCTTCGTCGGCCGGCTCGCGGAACGGAGCCAGATCGCCGGCATGCTGGAGACCTGCCGGTCCAGCGGCCGCGGCAAGGCGCTCCTGCTGCGCGGGGAAGCCGGGATCGGCAAGACGCGGCTGGTCGAGGAGATCGCGGCGACGGCCCGGGCCCGGGGCTTCGACGTCCATCTCGCCCGCGTGCTCGATTTCGGCACCGCGACCGGCCGGGATGCGGCGCGGGTGCTGGCGCGCAGCCTGCTCGGGGTCGACGGCTCAGGCGACGAGACCCTTCGCCTGCAGGCCGCCGACCGCGCGCTGGGGGAAAACGGGATCGGCCCGGACCGGCGCCCGTTCCTGCTCGATCTGCTCGACCTGCCGCAGCCGCTCGCGGAACGGGCGGTCTACGACGCCATGGACAACGCCACCCGCAATCTCGGCAAGCAGCAGACGCTCGCCGCACTGCTGGCCCTGGCGGCTCGTTCGAACCCGCTCCTCGTCGCGGTGGAGGACATCCACTGGGCCGATCCCCCGATGCTGGCGCATCTCGCGCGGCTCACCGTCGCCCTGTCGCAGATCCCGGCCGTGCTGGTGATGACGACGCGGATCGAGGGCGATCCCTTGACCGAAAGCTGGCGCGCGGGCACCCGGGCGAACCCGCTCGTGACCATCGATCTCGGCCCTCTCGCCCCCGACGAGGCGATGGCCCTGGCGGGCAGCTTTCTCGATGCCACGGACCGGATCGCCCTCGCCTGCGTCGAGCGGGCCGATGGCAACCCGCTGTTCCTCGAGCAGCTCCTGCGCCACGCCGAGGCGAGCGAGGAGAGCTCCGTCCCCGCCACGATCCAGAGCCTCGTTCTCGGCCGGATGGACCGCCTGCCTCCGGCCGATCGCGCCGCCCTGCAGGCGGCCTCGGTGGTGGGGCAGCACTTCACCCTCGACCTGCTGCGGCATCTTCTCGGAGACGACCGCTATGACGCCGCGGGGCTGGTCGCGCGGCATCTCGCGCGCCCGGAGCAGGACGGGTATCTCTTCGCCCATGCCCTGGTGCGCGACGGCGTGTACGGCGCGCTGCTGAGGCAGCGGCGGCGCGAGCTGCATCGGCGCGCCGCCGAATGGTTCGCGGCGCGGGACGCCGGGCTCGCCGCCCAGCATCTCGATCGCGCCGAAGATCCCGGCGCCGCCGCGGCCTATCTGAAGGCGGCACGCCAGCAGGCCGCCGGCTACCACAACGACCGGGCGCTCGCCCTGGCCGAGCGCGGGCTCGCCATCGCCACGGACACGGCGGACCGGCACGCGCTCGTCTGTCTGCGCGGCGAGCTGCTGCACGATCTCGGTCGCATCGCGGAGTCGGTCGAGGCCTTCCGGGAGGCGGTCGCCATGGCTCAGACCGAGGCGGAGAGATGCCAGGCCTGGACCGGTTTGGCCGCAGGGCTGCGGGTCGCAGACCGCTACGACGAAGCTCTGGAGATGCTGGACCGCGCGGAGGCTTCGGCGACGGCCCGGAGCAACGATCTGGAGCTCGCGCGCATCCATAATTTGCGCGGCAACGTCTTCTTCCCGCTCGGGCGTATCGAGGACTGCCGCCGCGCCCACGAGCTCTCGCTCGACCACGCCCGCGCCGCCGGCTCGCCGGAGAGCGAGGCGCGCGCCCTGTCCGGCCTGGGCGATGCGTGCTACGCCGCCGGGCGCATGCTCAGCGCTGGAGACTATTTCGGCCGCTGCATCGCTCTGGCGAGCGCGCATGGCCTCGGCCGCATCGAGGTCGCCAATCGCAGCATGGCGGCGCTCTCCCGCCTCTATGCCTGCGATCTGGACACCGCGCTCAGCCAGGCCCGCGCCACGGTCGAGATGGCGTCCCGGGTCGGTCATCAGCGCGCGGACATGATCTCGAGCGAAATCACCTATCTCATTCTGCGCGAGATCGGCGACATGGATGCGGCCGAACCCCATGCCCGGCGCGCTCTCGAGCTCAGCCGGAAGCTCGGCGCCCGCCGGTTCGAGGCCGAGGACCTCACGTTCCTCGCGCAGGTCGCGCGCGACCGCGGCGAGCGCGGCGAGGCGCTGCGCCTGCTGGAGGCGGCGCTCGCGATCAGCCGCGAGGTCGGAATGAGGTATATCGGCGCGCTCATCCTGGGCGAGATCGCCGCGGCGACCGACGATGCGGAGCGCCGCGCCGCCGCTCTCGCCGAAGGCGAGGCGCATCTCCACCGCGGTTCGGTGAGCCATGCCCATCTCTGGTTCTACCAGGTGGCCATCGAGGTCCATCTCGAACACGGCGACTGGGCGGGAGCCGAACGGGCCGCCCGGGCTCTCCGGGACTACGCCAGGCCGGAACCCATGCCGTGGAGCGACTTCTACGCGGCGCGCGGCACGGCTCTCGCCGCCTGGGGCATGGGCGGCCCGGCGCCGGCGCTCCTGCCCGAGCTCCGCCGTCTCGCCGCCGACGCCGCGCGCTATCGCCTCGGCCGCGCCCGGGTCGCCCTCGACCGGATCGTCGCCGCCGCCTGAGCCGGGTTGGCCAGCCGACGTGGCCGTGCTGGACCGTGGCGTCGCGGCAGGCCTAAACTCCCGCCTTCGAAAGACATCTCAGGCATGAGCGACATGGCCAAGACCACGATCGGGGAGAGCCGAGTTCTTCATTCCGTGCGCGACGAGGCCCCGGTCGAGACGGGCGCAGCCCGCGCCCCGGGCCAGTACCCGCGCATCCGCATGCGCCGCAACCGCGTCGACGGCTGGACCCGCCGCCTGGTCGCGGAGAACCGGGTTTCCGTCGACGACCTGATCTGGCCGATCTTCGTGCAGGATGGGCCGTCGGACCGGGAGCCGGTGCCTTCCATGCCGGGCGTCGAGCGGCTGTCGATCGCGGCCCTGATCGATGCGGTGGGAGAAGCGGCGGCGCTCGGCGTGCCGGCGGTCGCCCTGTTCCCGGTGGTGCGGCCGGAGCTCAAGGACGAGGGCGGCACCGAGGCCTGGAATCCGGAGAACCTCTGCAACCGCGCCGTTCGCGCCATCAGGCAATCGGTGCCGGGGATCGGCGTCATCTGCGACGTCGCCCTCGATCCCTATACCAGCCACGGGCATGACGGGCTGATGTGCGACGACCGCATCCTCAACGACGAGACGGTCGAGGTGCTGTGCCGCCAGGCCCTGGCCCAGGCCGATGCCGGGGTCGATGTCGTGGCGCCGTCGGACATGATGGACGGCCGCATCGGCTGCCTGCGCGACGCGCTCGACGCGGCCGGATACCAGGACGTGCGCATTCTCTCCTATGCCGCGAAATACGCCTCCGCCTTCTACGGGCCGTTCCGCGACGCGGTGGGCTCCAAGTCGGCGCTCGGCCGGGGCGACAAGCGCACCTATCAGATGGATCCGGCCAATGGAGACGAGGCGCTCCGGGAATGCGCCCTCGACGTGGCGGAAGGCGCCGACATGCTGATGGTGAAGCCCGGCATGCCGTATCTCGATGTCGTGCACCGGGTGAAGCAGCAGTTCCGCCTGCCGACCTACGCCTATCAGGTGAGCGGCGAGTACGCCATGCTGAAGGGCGCCGCCGAGCGCGGCTGGCTCGACGGCGACAAGGTGATGATGGAAAGCCTGCTCGCCTTCAAGCGCGCGGGCGCGGACGGCGTGCTCACCTATTTGGCGGTGGAGGCCGCGAAGCGTCTCAAGGCCGGCTAGCAGGCGCGGCCGACCGCCCCTCTCACCCCCTCTCAGGAGTCCACCGTGCCCAACGACGATCTCGACGCGAGCTATCGCTATCAGATGACCATCAAGATGTTCGGCTCCCATCCCGAGCCGGGCTTCGAGAGCCGGGAGCAACAGCTCGACGTCTGGGGCCGCCAGTGGGGCTGCGACAACGATGTCGGCCAGATCCGGATGGTGCTGATGCACCGGCCCGGACCGGAGATGAGCGTCATCGATCCGTCGAAGCGGATCGAGTCGATCGGCACCTATGGCGATCTCGAGCGCGGCTGGTACTGGCAGAGCGAGGAGATCCCGCCCCTCGCCGAGATGCAAAAGCAGCACGATGTGCTGGCGCAGACCCTGCGCGACGAGGGCGCCGAGGTCGTCTATCTCGACTCCATCGAGGGGGACGGCATCAAGTCCTGCTATACGCGGGATTCCTCCTTCGCGGTGAAGGGCGGCGCCATCGTCGGCCGGCTGGCGCGCAAGATCCGCCGCGGCGAGGAGGCGCATGTCACCCGGACCCTGGCGGGGCTCGGCATGCCCATCCTGCGCACCGTGGCCGGCACCGGGCTCGCCGAAGGCGGCAGCTTCGCCTGGCTCAACCCGAAGACGGCGGCGATCGGATCGTCGATCTGCGTCAATGAGGAGGGCGTGCGCCAGGTCGAGGAGGTGCTGAGATCCCAGGGCGTCGAGCTGATCTGCGTCGACCTGCCGGGCTACGACATCCACATCGACATCTCCTTCACCATGATCGACGTGGATCTCGCCATCGTGAACCCGATGGGACTGCCCTTCTGGTTTCTGGAGAAGCTCAAGGAGCTGAAGATCCGGACCATCGAGATCTCGCCGCAGGATTCGAGCTGGATCGTCAACTGCCTGGCCGTCCGTCCCGGCCGGGTCATCATGCCGCGCGGCATCTCCAACCGGACCATGGACGCGCTGGTGAAGCACGATGTCGAGGTGATCCAGATCGACTACGACAAGATGTCGCTGAACGGCGGCGGCATTCACTGCTCCACCTGCCCGCTCATTCGCGATTCCGTCGACTGAGATTCCGCAAACGGCGCAGGCGGCGCTCGTGTTGCGGTTCCAACATATGGCGACATCTCGAGTTGTCATTGCCGGGCTTGACCCACGGCTGTCCGGTTTAGATTTTCTGGACAGAGCGCATGG
>DAIMFL010000002.1:25969-28553 GCA_036724615.1 Alphaproteobacteria bacterium
CCTACAGATACATGGGGTGCGAAGGCTTGGCGTGGGCGTAGCCCGAGCCTAGCCGAAGCTGGGTGAGGGGGAGATGACTCGGTGGGAACGGGACGAGCTCTACACGCCGGCGATGCGCTCGAAGAACGCGGCGACGCAGCGGTCGTGCCAGGGCGTCCAGGAGTCGATCCCGTGGAAGCCCACATGGCCGCCGGTCGAAGGCAGGAGCGGCCGCAGGCGCGGGTTGGCCGCCCAGTCGAAGGCGAGATAGGGCGCCGCCGGAATCCACGGATCGTCGAGCGCGTGAATCACCAGGGTCGGCACGGTGATGCCCGCCATGAACCGCACCGCCTTGCAGTCCTCGTAATAGGCGTCGGCCCCGGAGAACCCGTTGGCCGGCGCGGTGAGGCGCTCGTCGAACTCGCGCACGCTGGCGACTGCCATCGCGATCCTCCGGATCTCCTCGGGCAGGTCCGGCGTCGTGATCGCCTCCTGCTGGAGCCCGGCCAGCACGTAGTCGTGATAGAGCCGGTTGCGCCGCTCCATGATGCGGCGCTGGGTGGCGGCGAGATCGATCGGGGCGGAGACGCTGGCCGCCGCGAGGACGGGCGCCAGCCGACCGGCCTCGCCCAGATACTTGAGCAGCAGGTTGCCGCCCAGCGAGAAGCCCACGATGCAGATGCCGTTGGCGGCGAGCCGGCCGTCCATGGCGCCCAGCACGTGACGCAGATCCTCCGACCGCCCTGCATGATACGATTGCCGGCAGAGCGGTCGCGAGGGGCCGGCGCCGCGCAGATTGAGGCGCAGCACCGGAAAGCCGCGCCGGAGGAAATGCCGGGCGCTCACCCGGATATAGGCGCTGTCCTCGCAGCCCGAGAGGCCGTGGATCAGCATGACGAGCGGCCGGCGCGCGGCGGCCCCGTTCATTCTCCCGTTCGCCGCCCCGTCGATAGGCCGGTTCAGCAGGGCGAGCATCACGTCGCCGCTGCCGTCTTCCGTCGGGAATTCGATCCTCTCCTGCGGCCAACGGTCGAGCCGCGGGCGGATGCGCAGCAGGAAGTTCCGGACCGTCTGGAGATCGCCGCCGATCCAGGGCGGCCGCGGGTGGAAGGAGGGAAGCCGCAGGACGTGCCCGTTGGCCCGCGTCACTCCGATGCGAGCCAGTCGCGCACGATCGCGATCTGGTCCGGGACCGTCAGCGACGGTGCGTGGCCGACTGCCGGAATCTCCACCAGCTGCGCCTCGGGGCCCCGGCGCGTCATCTCCGCCGCCGTCTCGGCGAGAAGCAGGTCCGAGTCGGCGCCCCGCAGGACCAGCACCGGACAACTGATCGATTCCCATACCTGCCAAAACGCGAGATCCTCGATTTTGGTTCTGAACGCCGCGCCGATTCCCGGATCATAGGCAAGGCCGAAGCGGCCGTCCTCCAGCCGCCGGTAGCCCTGCAGCGCGAGATGCCGCCAATCGGCATCGGCCAGGGCGCCGAAGGGCGCGTGCACCTTTCGCAGATAGGCTTCGAGCTCGCCGATGCTCTCGAAGCGCGGATCGAGCCCGACATAACCCGCGAGACGCTCCAGCGCCGCCTTGGGCAGGAACGGCCCCACGTCGTTGACCACCAGCCGTCGGATCGGGCTGTTCGGCTGCGCTGCCATCATCATGCCGATGATGCCGCCCATCGAGGTGCCGACCCAGTCCACGCTCGCCACGTCCAGCCGGGCGATGAGCGCCGTCATGTCGGCGACGTATTGCGGATAGCCATAGCCGGCGGGATCGGCCAGCCAGTCGCTCCGGCCACGGCCGACCATGTCGGGACAAGCGACCCGCCAGTGCTGGGAGAGCGAGGCGGCCAGGCGATCGAAATCGCGCCCGTTCCGGGTCAGCCCGTGCACGCAGACGACCGTGCGGGGCGCGTCTTCGGCGCCCCACTCGACATAGGCGATCCGGTGGAAACCCTGCGGCCCCAGGCCGAGAAAGCTCCCTGTCTTCAACCGAAGCCCCCGCATGGACAGCGCCGACGGCGCCATGATAACCAGTTTTCGCGCGCCAGGGGCGATCGGGCGAAACGGCCGGCGCGGGATCCGGGGCCAGCGACCGCATCATGAATTCATCGCAAACTGATACTGTCGCCGTCTCCGCGCCGGCGCTCGATCCCGGCCTGCGCCGGCGCGGCGTCATCCTGGTCGCCGCCGCGGCGATCTGCTGGAGCAGCGGCGGCGCCATCGCGCGTATGATCGAGGCGGATGCCTGGACCACCGTGTTCTGGCGGTCCGCCTTCGGCGCGCTGGCGCTCTTCGCCTATCTGCTGTGGCGCGACCGGGGACGGACCTTCACGCTGTTTCGCGAGATGGGATGGCCGGGCGTCGCGGTGGCGGTCTGCTTCGCGACCGCCTCGACCTCTTTCGTCTACGCCCTCACCCTGACGACGGTCGCCAACATCCTGATCATCCAGAGCACCGCGCCCTTCGTCGCGGCGGTGCTCGCGCGCTTCCTGCTGAACGAGCGCGTCCGGCTGCAGGGCTGGATCACCATCCTGGTGGCCCTGGCCGGGGTGACCATCATGGTGTCGGACTCCGTCTCGCGCGGCTCCTTCGTCGGCGACATCCTG
>DAIMFL010000002.1:28563-35194 GCA_036724615.1 Alphaproteobacteria bacterium
GGCCGGCCTCATCGCCCTCTCCTTCTCCACCGCGGTGGTGATCGTCCGGCGGCACAGCGAGGTGCGCATGACGCCGGCGGCCTGCCTCGCCGCGGTCTTCGCCGGGCTGGTCGCCCTGCCCCTCGCCGCGCCGCTGTCGCCCTCGGCGGAGGACATGGCCTTCCTCGCCCTGTTCGGCGCCGGCCAGCTCGGCATCGGCCTCGTGCTGTTCGTGACCGGCACCAGGCTCATTCCGGCGGCGGAGGCGGCGCTGCTCTCGGTGCTGGAGACCATCCTGGGGCCGATCTGGGTCTGGCTGTTCTTCGCCGAGAACCCGGGCGAGCGCGCGATCCTCGGCGGGCTCATCGTGCTGGCCGCCTTGATCGTCCACACGGCGATGGATCTGCACCGGCATTACCGGGCGGTGCCGCCGCCGGCGTGAGTCACAGGACAATGGAATTCGACGTCCACGCCCGGTGTCATGCGCGGACTTGATCCGCGCAGCCATTCCGCCGCTTGCGCAGGCGGCAGGATGGATTGCCGGGTCAAGCCCGGCAATGACAATCGGAGGGGCAGAGTCTCATCATCGGCAAACCAGCGGGCTATGGCAGGCCCACCGGCCGGTCGTTCACTACGACCAGCGTCTCCGGGTAGAACCCGTTGAACCGGCTGGCGAGCGCGTTCGAATAGGCGCCGACCCGGTCGATCTCGATCCAGTCCCCTTCCTGCACGTCGACCGGCAGGTCGAAGGTGGTCGGGACCACGTCGAGGGAGTCGCAGGTCGGCCCGTTCAGGATGAAGGACTGCGTTTCCGAAGACGGCGCCCCCTTGAGCCGAACGGCGCGCGCCGGCAGCTTGAGCCCGGCCGTCACCGTCTCGCTCAGCGAGCCGTATATCCCGTCATTGACGTAGAGCTGGTTGTCCTTGCGCAGCAGCACCTGGACGACGAGCGACAGCCCGTCCGCCACCAGCGCCCGGCCCGGCTCGCACATCAGCACGCAGTCGCGCCGCAGCTTGAGCTCGGCGACCCCGGCCTCGATCTCGCGGATGAACTCTTCCAGCGGGGGGATGTTGCTGCCGAGATACTCTGCGGGAAAGCCGCCGCCGACGTCCAGCATCTGGATCGGCACCTTCGCCTTGTCCAGCACCTGGCCGACGATGCCGAGCGCCTCGCGATAGGCGCCGGGATGGGTGCATTGCGAGCCGACATGGAAGCACAGCCCCACCTGGCAGCCGCGGGAGCGCGCCTCCTTCAGGAGGTCGGCGGCCTCCTGCACCTCGGCGCCGAACTTGGCCGCCAGATGATAGAACGTGCCTTCCACCGGCGGCGTCTTGACGCGCACGACGATGCTGACGCCTTCGCCCCCGCCGACCTCGTCGAGCACCTTCATCAGCTCGTCCATGTGGTCGACGACGAAGGTGTCGATGCCGTAGACCCGGTCGGCGGTATGGATGACCGCGCGCCCCTTCACCGGATGCATGAAATAGGCGCCGGCATCGGGAAAGGCCTCGCGCACCAGGGCGATCTCCGGGAGGGACGCCGTGTCGAAATGCCGGATGCCGCCGTCGTACAGCGCCTTCAGCACCCGCAGATGCGGGTTGCACTTGACGGCGTAGAGCACGCGGCCGGGAAACAGGTCCAGGAACCGCTGCACCGTCCGCTGCACCACATGCGGGCGCAGGCAGTAGACGGGATAGCTGGGCTTCAGCGCCGCGACCATGCTGCGGACGTCGGGGAACTGGGCTTCCATGGCGGTCTGGATAGCCCAGCCCGCCCCGCCTGTCACCTGCCGACATTGCCAGATCCCGGGGCGGCGGCTATTGAAGCCGGGCGACAGTCGGGGAGGAGCCGCGCATGTGGAACGCGTCGTGATCCGGCGGTGGGTGGCGCGCATCGCGGCGTCGCTCGTCGCACTCGTGCTCCTGGTCGCGCTCGGCGTCTTCCTGTGGCTGCGCAGCTCCCTGCCGCAGACCGAGGGCGAGGTCGCCGTGACCGGCATCGCCGCCCCGGTCGTCATCCTGCGGGACGAGAACGGCATCGCGACGATCCGTGCCGGAAGCGAGGCCGACGGCTTCTTCGGGCTGGGCTACGCTCATGCCCAGGACCGGCTGTTCCAGATGGAGTTCATGCGGCGGCTGGGCGCCGGCCGTCTCTCGGAGGTGGTCGGCGCGGCGACCGTCGAGCTCGACAGGCGCATGCGCGTCCTCGGCCTCTACGAGACCGCGGAGGCCAATCTCATAGAGCTGCCGGAGAAGGTCGTCGCCGCGCTCGAGGCCTATGCCGCCGGCGTCAACGCCTTCCTCGCCACCCGCGACAGAGCGCTCCCGCTCGAATTCCAGATCCTGCGCCACGAGCCGGAGCCGTGGCGGCCCGCGGATTCGCTCGTCTGGGGCCGGCTGATGGCGCTCCAGCTCAGCGACAACTGGCGCGCCGAGCTGTTCCGCTACCGCCTGTCGCGCCATCTGCCGCCGGACCGGCTGCGGGCGCTGTGGCCGGCGCATCCCGACGGCGACGACACGGCCGCGCTCGAGTTCGACCCGGCCGATCTCGCGCGCATGGCCGCGCTAGAGCCCGCCTTCCCCGCCATCGCCGGCGCCTCCAACAGCTGGGCGGTGGACGGCCGCCGCACGTCGAGCGGGCTGCCGCTTCTCGCCAACGATCCGCATCTCGGCCTCACCCTTCCGAACCAGTGGTACCTGGCGCGGATCGAGACGCCGGACGGCGTGCTGGCGGGCGCCACCGCGCCCGGCGTCCCCTTCCTGGTCATCGGCCATAACGGCCGGGTCGCCTGGACCTACACCACGACCCACAGCGACACCCAGGACCTGTTCGTGGAGAAGCTCGTACCCGGGGATCCGACCCGCTACGTGACGCCGGGCGGCGACAGCCTCTTCCTGTCGCGCGAAGAGACCATCGAGGTGCGCGACGCTGAAGACGTCACGATCGCCGTCCGGCTGAGCGCGCATGGGCCGATCGTCTCCGATATCGGCCTGGCCGCGGAGGCCGCCGGCGGCGGCAGCGTGGTGGCGCTCGCCTGGCCCGGCTTCCGGGAGGACGACCGGTCGGCCGAGGCGCTCTACCGGATGGGCAAGGCCCGGGACGCCGCCGAGCTGCGGGAGGCGCTGCGCCTGTTCCACAGCCCGCAGCAGAACGTCGTCTTCGCCGACGTCGACGGCGCGATCGGCTTCGTCGCCGCCGGCCGGGTGCCGGTCAGACGGGCTCTCGCCTCGGCCAGCCAGATGCCGGCCGAGGGCTGGACCGGCGAGCACGACTGGACCGGATTCCTTCCCTTCGAGGAGCTGCCGCAGAGCTTCGATCCGCCGGGCGGCGTGATCGTGACCGCCAACAACGACATCACGCCGCCCGGCTATCCGCATTTCATCGCCGCGCGGTGGGAGGAGCCCTATCGCGCCCGCCGCATCGAGGAACTGCTCGAGGGTCGCATCGGCCTGACCGCCGCCGAGATGGGAGCGATGCAGATGGACGCCCTCTCCCCTCCCGCCCGCGCACTGCTGCCGGATCTGCTGGCGGCGCTCGAGGGTCAGTCGCTCGACGACGCTGCAGCGCGCGCCGGGGAGATCCTCTCCGCCTGGGATTACCGGGTGGACCGGGAGGCGGCCGCGCCGCTCATCTTCGCCGCCTGGCTGCGCGCGCTCGACGCGCAGGTTTTCGGCCCGGAGCTCGGCCCCCTGTTCGAGGAGTTCGCATCCTGGACCGGCGCCGGCGCCGGGACGCTGGCCGCCCGGGAGTCCGTCCAGGACTGGTGCGGCCTCGCCCTCGCCGCGGCCCGCGAGACCTGCGCGGAGAGCTTCGCCACCGCCCTGGAGACCGCCGTCGCGGCGCTGTCCGCGACCTATGGGGACGACCCGGCCGAGTGGCGCTGGGGCGACACCCATCGCGCCCGGTTCGCCCACCCGCTGCTCGACCGGATGCCCGTGCTCGGCGAGCTGTTCTCGGCTGAGATCGAGACCGACGGCGACAACTTCACGGTGAACCGCGGCACCGCCCGGCCCGGCCCGGGCATGTCCTTCCCCCATCTGCACGGGGCGAGCCTCAGGGTGGTGTTCGACCTCGCCGACCTGGACCGCTCGCTGTTCATGCTGCCGACCGGCCAGTCCGGCAATCCGCTGTCGCCGCATTTCCTCGACCTGGTCGCGCGCTGGCGCGACGGCGGCTTCCTCACTATCGTCGGATCCGGCGAGGCCGGGCTCACCCTGACGCCGGCGAAGGGCTGAGAGCGTCGCCTCGGTGGCGATTGTCGCGGGCAAGGGAGATTGAGCCGCTCCGGCGGCAGTCTGTCCACCCGGCAGCCGTTACCCATCAGCAGTCGGGAGCACCGACAGGGGACATCCGGGAATGACGGTAACGATCGACGGGATCCGGGCCGCAGCGGCGCTGCTGGAAGGCCAGGTCGTGCGCACGCCCACCGTCCGGGCCGGTCGCCTCGCGGAGGCGCTGGGCGCGGCCGAGCTCGTGCTGAAGCTCGAGAACCAGCAATACACCGGCTCGTTCAAGGACCGCGGCGCGCTCAACAAGCTTCTCAGCCTCGGCCCGGGGGAGGCGCGGCAGGGCGTCGTCGCCATGTCGGCCGGCAATCACGCGCAAGGGGTCGCCTATCACGCCAAGCGCCTCGGGATTCCGGCGACGATCGTCATGCCGAAGGGCACGCCCTTCACGAAGGTGGAGCGCACGCGCAGCTTCGGCGCCCGGGTCGTGCTGGAAGGCGAAACGATCGACGGCTCCGCCGAGTTCGCGCGCGGGCTGGCGGCGGCGGAGAACCTCACCTTCGTGCACCCCTATGACGATCCGTTGATCGTCGCCGGCCAGGGCACGATCGGCCTCGAGATGCTGGCCGATGCGCCGGAGCTCGACACCATCGTCGTCCCGATCGGCGGCGGCGGCATCATCTCCGGCATCGCCACGGCCGTGAAGACGCAGCGGCCCGAGATCGACGTGGTCGGTGTCGAGGCCGCGCTCTGCCCGTCCATGCACCACGCGATCCACGGCCTGGAGCCGAGCTTCGCCGGGCAGACCCTGGCCGAGGGCATCGCGGTGAAGACGCCGGGCAAGCTCACCCGCGCGATCATCGAGCGGCTCGTCCCCGAGATCCTGCTGGTCGAGGAAGGGGCGATCGAGCGCGCCGTCCAGATGCTCGTCGAGGTGCAGAAGATCGTCGCCGAAGGCGCCGGCGCCGCCGGCATCGCCGCCATGCTGGGCTATCCGGAACGGTTCAAGGACAGGCGCGTGGGCGTCGTGATCTGCGG
This sequence comes from Alphaproteobacteria bacterium, assembly GCA_036724615.1. Lineage (GTDB taxonomy): Bacteria > Pseudomonadota > Alphaproteobacteria > Dongiales > Dongiaceae > DAIMFL01. The sequence continues at coordinate 33,808 of DAIMFL010000002.1, forward strand.
CGGCAACATCGATTCCCGCGTGCTCGCCCAGGTGCTGATGCGCGGCCTGGTGCGGGACGGCCGGGTGATCACCCTGCGGATCGAGATCGCCGACCAGCCCGGCGTGCTGGCGCGCCTCGCCGGCGCGATCGGCGAGATGGGCGGCAACATCATCGAGATCTATCACCAGCGCATGTTCTTCGACCTGCCGGTGAAGCGCGCCGACGTCGACGCGGTGATCGAGACCCGCAACGCCGAGCACGCCCGCGAGATCGTCGCCGCGCTGCAGGCCTCCGGCTTCCAGACGCGCCGGCTGTCGGCGAGGTCGATCGGCGACGCGGACGAATAAGGCGCGTCAGAAGCGCCAGCTCAGCTGGCCGCTCAGGATGTGCACGCGGTTGTGGTACTCGCCGCGCACCGTGCCGCTCTCCGGCCGGAACGGCTCGACCGACGCGTCGAGCTCGTGCGCATAGACATAGGCGACGTCGAGCACAAGCGAGTCCGACAGGCGGTAGCCGCCGCCGACCCCGAACACCAGGCGGTCGTTCACCGGAATGCCGGGGTTTCTGAGCGAGTTCTGAACGGGGCTTTCATCATAGGCGACGCCCACCCGCGCCACGACATCCTCGGTCGCCTGATACCGGAGTCCCGCCGAATAGCGGAACACGTCCCGCCAGTCCTCCTCCTGGACGATGTCCGGCTGCACGGGATTCGCGAACTCGATCCGCAGGGTCTCGAAGCTGTGCCAGCCGCTCCAGGTGATGTCGCCGAGGAAGGCCAGGCGCGGCGTGATCTCGTGATATAGGCTGAGCGTGAGCGTCGCCGGCATGGTGATCTCGGCCCGCGCGTCCGTGTCCTGGAACAGCACGCCGCCCAGCGTCAACGGCGCGGCGACGGCCGGCACGTCGTATTTCGCATCGCCCGACAGGCTGTGATGAACCTGCGAGCGATAGGCGAGTCCGATGCGCGTCCGCGGCTGCAGCTCGACCAGAGCCCCGAGATTGTATCCGAAGGCCCAGTCGTCCGCCTCGACCTCCAGCCGGCCGTCCGCGCCCTGGGGCAGGATGCCGAGGCCGGCGCAGCCCGCCGGGCCGAAGAACTCGGTGAAGCAGACCGTCCCGAAGTCCAGGTCGTTGAGGCGCTCGCCGAGCGCGTACTGCGCGCTGATCCCGCCGCCGATCGACAGCCAGTCCGTGAGCCGCACGGAGACCGCCGGGTTTATGTCGACGGTCGTGATGGCCGACCGGCGCGTGTTGTATCGGCCCACCCAGTCGTTCTCGTACTCCGAGGAGAGGCCGAAGGGCGAGGTGACGGCAAGCCCGATCTTCACCCTGTCCGACAGGCCGTACACCGCGAAAAGGCTCGGCAGCGCGAGGATCTGGTCCTTGGCGTCGTCGCTGCCGATGAT
>DAIMFL010000002.1:35204-39451 GCA_036724615.1 Alphaproteobacteria bacterium
GCCGTCGACCGTGCCTTCGTTCTCGAAATTCGTGTCGAGGGCGAAGACCTGCCCGACGATCATGAGCTGGTCCCTGTCGAGCAGCGACATCGCGGCAGGGTTGTAGAAGACGGTGCCGGCATCCTCGCCGACGGCTGCGGCTCCGGCGACTGCCGTCCCGGCCGCGCTGGCGCTCAGCTCGTTGATGATGAAGCCGCCGGCCAATCCCGCCCGGGCCGGCCAAAGCACGGCGATTCCGATCAGGCCAAGACGGAATGCCGGCCCGCAAGCGCGTACCCCGCGAAACATCTCCGGCCCCCTGACGGACGGTCGCCGTACCGCGTTCAGCTGTCCGTCGCGTGTGATATGCTTGCCGGTCCTCGACTCTATTTGCGCGATCAAGTCTTTTCAAGGCGATCCTGACGCCGCGACGTCTGCCGCGCGTCCTACGCGTCGATGGCTCGGCCGCTACGGGCCGTAATGACATGTGTCGGTTCCGCCCTGCTGGCTCGATCGAACCGCCGGAACGCCGCGGAGGCACTCGATGAGCTTTGACCCGAAGCTCTCCAACGAGCGCAAGCGCGTCACGGTGCTCTTTGCCGACATCTCCGAATCCACGCGAGTCATAGAACGGCTCGACCCGGAGGAAGCCGCCTCGCTCCTCACCCCGCCGGTGGCGATCATGACCGAGGTGGTCGAGCGCTACGAAGGCACGGTGGTCAAGGCGATGGGCGACGGCATCATGGCGATCTTCGGCGCGCCGTTGGCCCTGGAACACCATGCGCATCGGGCCTGCCACGCCGCCCTGGAGATGCAGCGCCTCGTCCAATCGTCGACGGGCGGTGGCGATGGCCGACCTCGTTCCGACGTGCGCATCCATGTCGGGCTCGCGACCGGGGAGGTCGTGGCCGGATTCCTCGGCGGCGATCTGCACTCCCGCTACGATGCGGCGGGCTTCACCATCCACCTGGCGTCGCGCCTGCAGAGCCTGGCGCCGGCGGGCGCGATCTATCTCAACCACGCCACGTACAAGGAAGTCCGCGATCTGTTCGACTGCGAGGATCTCGGGCAGAAGAAGATCCGGGGAACCGCCGAGACGGTGGAGGTCTATCGCCTGCGCGGCGCGCGGCGCGAGTCCCATGCCCGGCAGGCTTTCGAGCCGCGCGACAGGTCCTCGCCCTTCGTCGGCCGCACGTCCGAGCTCAGGGCGCTGTCGGCCGCCGCCGACGCGCTCCTGTCCGGCCATGGGGCGGCCGTCAGCGTCATCGGCGAGGCGGGGCTCGGGAAATCGCGCCTGATCGACGAGTTTCGGCGACGCGTTGCGGGCCTTCCGGTTCTCTGGCTCGAAGGTGCCAGCCAATCCTATGGCGGCATGCTGAGCTATCTGCCGTTCCTTCAGATCCTGCGTCAGCTCGCCGGCATCGCCGAGGAAGACGATGAGGCGACGGGCTGGACTCGCCTGGAGCGTCGGGTCAGCGGTCTGTTCGCCTCCGAGGCCGACGACGTGCTGCCCTATCTCGCGACCTTTCTGGGCATCCGGGTCGCGGGGGAGCTGGAGGAGCGGGTCAGATATCTCGACGGCGAGGCGATCCGTCGCCAGGTCTTCCGGACCATGCGGCTTCTGTTCGACCGTGTCGCCACCGAGACGCCGACCATCGTCGTGTTCGAGGACGCGTTCTGGATGGATCTCTCCTCCGCGGCGCTGCTGACGCATCTCCTTCCGCTCATCGAAACGACGCCGCTGCTGATCTGCATCGCCACTCGCGGTGCGGAGGACGGCGCGGATGCGGCCATCAGGACCGCCGCCCTTCGCGACCACGCGGACCGGTACTCGGAGATCGTGTTGAAGCCGCTCGCGGCGGACGACACGAACCGGCTGATCGACCAGCTGATCCGCGTCCCCGACCTGCCCTACAGCATCCGCAGAACTCTTCTCGCCACGTCGGAGGGTAATCCGCTCTTCATCGAGGAATCCGTCCGCGCCCTGATCGACGCCAAGATCTTCGCTGCGGACAAGGCCGGCGGAGATTGGCGGATGCCGACGGCCGGGGCCCCGCATCTGGAGATACCCGGCTCGATCCAGAGCGTGATCATGGCCCGTGTCGACCGCCTCGAGGAGAAAGCGAAGGAGACGCTGAAGACGGCGTCGGTGATCGGCCGCCAGTTCTTCGTGAGAGTGCTCGCCCTGATGATCGGGTCCGAGGTCACGACCCGGGACGGCCTGGCAGCCCTGCGACGCGCCGATCTGGTCCTCGACCGGCGCCAGGATCCGGAGCCGGAATGCATCTTCAAGCATGCTCTGGTCCAGGAGGCCACCTATGACAGCGTCCTGGTGAAGCGGCGCCGCGAGCTCCACGCCCTGGCGGGCACGGCGCTCGAACAGATCTTCAGCGGCCGGCTCGAGGAGATGTACGGGCTGCTCGCCTATCACTTCGCCCGCGCCGAGCTCTGGGAGCGCGCGCAGCACTACCTGCTCAGGGCCGGCGAACAGGCGGATCGCCTGGCCGCCGACGAGGAAGCGCTGTCCCATTTCCAGCTCGCGAGCGACGCCTATCTTCGCGCCTTCGGCCACGAGGCCGAGCCGATCTGGCAGGCCACCATCGCCCGCAAGATCGGCGAAGCCTTCTACCGCAAGGGCGACGCCCCCGAGGCGCAGGAGCGCTTCCGCCAGGCCCTGAAGCTCCTCGGCGCCAGCGACCCCCGCTCGGCCACCGGACTCCATCTCGAGATCCTCGGGCAGATCGCCGTGCAGGTCGCCCACCGCCTGGTGCCGATGCGGATCTTCGACGGGCGCATCGGCAAGGCCTCGCCCGCCGAGGAGGAGCGGATCCGCATCTACATCATGCAGTGGTGGCTGCATTTCTTCGAGAGCCCGCAGCGCACGTTCCTCTACTCGCTCAAGACCCTGAACGAGAGCGAGCGGAGCGGGTCTCTCATCGGCATCGTGCACAGCTGCTCGACGCTGGGTTTCGTCTGCGATGTGCTCGGCATGCCCCGCCTGGCCCTCGCCTATCACCGGCGGGCGAACGCCCGGTCGGCCGACAGCGAGAACCCGGTCGTGGTCGGGCACGCCGTGCTCGGCATGGGATGGCACCACGCCTACACGGGACAATGGGAGGCGGCGATCGACAACTTCCGCCTGTCCGCCGAGGTGTCGCGGCGGGCGGGCGACCTGCGGCAGTGGGGCTCGGCGGTCTGGGGAATGACGCTTCTGCTCTGCGATCAGGGGCGGTTCGCGATCGCCTGGGAGAATGCGCACGAGCTCTTCGAGATCAGCGAGGCGTCGGGGGACCAGGTCAATCTGCGCTGGAGCCGGGTCGCGGAGGCGATGGTCCTGCTGCGGATCGGCGCGTACGAGCAGGCGGACGACAGGCTGCATGCCGCCTTGCGCGACGGCAGAAGCGCCGCCGACTGGCAGATCTTCACCAAGGCCACCTGCGAGCTCGCGCGCTCGAGCCTGCTCCAGGGCCGGACCGCCGAGGGGCGCGACTTCATCCGGCAGGCCGAGGCCGGCATCCGCGCGCGGGGCCTCAGGGGCCATCATGTCGCCGAGGTGCGCAACATGGCCGCCGCGGTGCTGATCGCGACGGTCGACGATGCCGGAGGCGCACGGGCGCCGCTGGGGCTGCGCTGGCGGGCGGGGCGCGCATGCCGGCGCGCCGTGCGTGGCGGCATGGTGGTCAGCGGATCCCTGCCCGAGGCGCTGCGGCTGCGCGGCAGCCTCGCCTGGGCGACCGGCCGGCCGGAGACCGCGGAGCTCTGGTGGGCGCGCAGCCTGGCGGTCGCGGAGCGGCTCGGCGCGACGCACGAGCTGGGCCTCACGACGCTCGAGATCGGACGCCGGCGTTCGAGCCCCGAGCTCGCGGCGCGCGGCGCGGCCATCCTGGCCGGGACGCGTGAGGGCCTGCCCGCCTCTCTCCCCCGCTGATCGACCGCCCGTCGGGCACTTGCACCCCGGGCTGCAATCGCTTTAGGTGAGCGGTCCGTCGTTCCTCCCGCGAGGCATTACATGGTTGCGCACGCGAACGTGCTGGAGATGATCGGCAACACGCCGTTGGTCGAGGTGACGCGCCTCGACACCGGCCCCTGCCGGCTGTTCCTGAAGCTGGAGAACCAGCAGGTGACCGGCTCGTTCAAGAGCCGGGGCTCGCTGGTTCGCATGAACGATCTGACGGCGGTCGAGCGCGGCAAGGGCATCGTCGCGGCGGCGGCCGGCAATCACGCGCAAGGCGTCGGCTACCACGCGCGGCGTCTCGGCATTCCGGCGA
>DAIMFL010000002.1:39461-58266 GCA_036724615.1 Alphaproteobacteria bacterium
CTCGAGAGCCAGAATCCCGGCGGCTCCATCAAGGACCGCATCGCCCTGTCGATGGTGGAGGCGGCCGAGCGCGAGGGCAAGATCCGGCCGGGCGGCACGCTCATCGAAGCCACGGCAGGCAATACCGGACTAGGCCTCGCCCTGGTCGCGGCGCAGAAGGGCTACCGGCTCATCCTCGTCATTCCCGACAAGATGGCGCAGGAAAAGATCTTTCACCTCCGGGCCTTGGGCACCGAAATTCGCATGACCCGTTCGGACGTCGGCATGGGTCATCCCGAATACTATCAGGACATGGCCGAGCGCCTCGCCAGCGAGATTGAAAACTCCTTCTACGTCAATCAGTTCTCGAATCCCGCTAATCCTCTGGCCCATGAGAGCGGAACGGGCCCGGAGATCTGGTCGCAGATGCATCACGAGGTGGACGCCGTGGTCTGCGGCGTCGGCTCGGGCGGAACGCTGACCGGCATCGGCCGCTTCATGCGACGGGTGTCCCCCGACACGAAGATGGTGCTCGCCGATCCCAAGGGCTCGATCCTGCGCGACATGGTGAAGACCGGTCGGCACGACGAGCCGGGCTCGTGGCTGGTCGAGGGCATCGGCGAGGATTTCGTGCCGGACAACTGCGACCTGTCGCTGCTGTCGGAAGCCTATTCCGTGAGCGATGCCGAGAGCTTCGCGACGGCGCGTGAGATCCTGCTGAAGGAGGGCATCCTCGCCGGCTCGTCCTCCGGCACCCTGATCGCGGGGGCGCTGCGCTATTGCCGGGCGCAGACCACGCCGAAGCGCGTCGTGACGCTGGTCTGCGACAGCGGCAACAAGTACCTGTCCAAGATGTTCAACGACTACTGGATGCTCGACCAGGGCTTCCTGGAGCGGGAGCGGCACGGCGATCTGCGCGACCTCGTCGCCCGGCGCCACGCCGACCGGGCGACCGTCACCGTGCAGCCGGACGACACGCTGCTCGTCGCCTATTCGCGCATGAAGCTCTACGACGTGTCGCAGCTGCCGGTGCTCGACGGCGACAAGGTCGTCGGCATCGTCGACGAATCGGACATCCTGATGCGCGTCTACGGCCACGAGGAGCGCTTCCGCGAGCCGGTGCGCGAGGCGATGACCGGGAAGATCGAGACGGTCGAGGCGAGTGGCGCGCTCGCCGACCTGATGCCGATCTTCGCGCGCGATCACGTCGCCCTGGTGACCGACCGCGGCGAGTTCCTCGGCGTCATCACCCGGATCGACCTGCTCAATCACCTGCGGCGACGGATGAAGTAGCCGCCGGCTCCAGGAACCATAGAGAGACCCCATGCCTGATTCCCCGATCACCAACGGCCGGACCCGCCCGAACCGGCGCGGCTTCGCCACCCGCGGCATTCATGCCGGGCAGGAGCCCGATCCCGCGACCGGCGCCATCATGACGCCGATCTATGCGACCTCGACCTATGTCCAGCAGAGCCCCGGCGTCCACAAGGGCTACGAGTACTCGCGCAGCCAGAATCCGACCCGCATGGCCTACGAGCGCTGCATCGCCGACCTGGAGAGCGGGACGGCGGGCTTCGCCTTCGCCTCCGGGCTGGCGGCGGAAGCCACCATCCTCGACCTGCTCGATCACGGCAGCCACGTGATCGCCATGGACGATCTCTATGGCGGCACCTACCGGCTGTTCGAGCGGGTGCGGCGGCGCTCGGCCGGGCTCGCGTTCAGCTTCGTCGACCTTTCCGACCTGGCGGCGCTGGAGGCGGCGATCCGGCCGGACACCCGGCTCATCTGGATCGAGACGCCCACGAATCCGCTGCTGAAGCTCGTCGACCTCGAAGGGGTGGCGCGGATCGCCCGGCAGCACGGCGTCCTGACGGTCGCCGACAACACCTTCGCCTCGCCCTGGGTGCAGCGGCCGCTCGAGCTCGGCATCGACGCCGTGATGCATTCCGCCACCAAGTATCTCAACGGCCATTCGGACATGGTCGGCGGTGTGGTCGTGGTCGGCGACGATGCCGAGCTCAGGGACCGGCTCGCCTTTCTCCAGAATGCGGTCGGCGCCGTGGCGGGCCCGTTCGACAGCTTCCTCGCCCTCCGGGGGCTGAAGACCCTGGCGCTCAGGATGGAGCGCCACTGCCGGAACGCCGTCGAGGTGGCGCGCTGGCTGGAGTCCCACCCGAAGATCGCCAAGGTCTACTACCCCGGACTGCCGAGCCATCCGCAGCACGAACTGGCGCAGCGCCAGATGCAGGGCTTCGGCGGCATGGTGACCGCCGTGCTGAAGGGCGGGCTGGAGCCGGCCCGCCGCTTCCTGGAGCGCTGCGAGATCTTCGCCCTGGCGGAAAGCCTGGGTGGCGTGGAGAGCCTGATCGAGCACCCGGCGATCATGACGCATGCCTCGGTTCCGCCGGAGAAGCGCAAGGCGATCGGCATCGACGACGGGCTGGTCCGCCTGTCGGTCGGGGTCGAGGATCTCGAGGACCTGATCGCGGATCTCGAGACCGCCCTCGCCTGAGACCGAATTCCTTAAGGGCCGTTAACGGACGGCCGGATCCCGCCGGATCCGGCCGTAACCATGCCGTGCACTAAACTGCTTCTTAACTGAAGTCGGCGAGGCTCCGAGGCGCGTCCGTCCGCACCAACGCAGTCCTTCGGAAGTCCATGCTTCTCATCGTCGGCTCACTCGTCGTCATCGGCAGCGTCATCGGCGGATATGCCGCGCCGGGCGGGCATCTTTCGGTCCTGTTCCAGCCGTTCGAGGTCGTCATCATCGTCGGCGCCGCGATCGGCGGCTTCATCATCGGCAACCCGAAATCCGTCCTGAAGCGCACCGGCAGCGGCTTCGCGAAGATGCTGAAGGGTCCGAAATACAACAAGAAGAGCTATCTCGAGCTCCTCAGCCTGCTCTACCAGATCTTCAAGCTGGCCAAGACGAAGGGCATGCTGGCGCTGGAATCCCATGTCGAGAAGCCCGAGGAAAGCAGTCTCTTCAGCCAGTTTCCCTCGGTGATGAAGGACCATCACGTCCTCGTCTTCCTCTGCGACTATCTGCGCATGCTGACCCTCGGCACCGAGAATCCGCACGAGCTCGAGGCGCTGATCGATCAGGAGCTGGAAACCCACCACCATGAGGCGAACCAGGTCTCCAGCGCGCTGCGGACCCTGGCCGATTCGATGCCGGGCCTCGGCATCGTGGCCGCCGTGCTCGGCGTCATCCACACCATGGGCTCGATCACCGAGCCCCCGGAGGTGCTGGGCCACCTGATCGGCGCGGCGCTGGTCGGCACCTTTCTCGGCATTCTGCTGTCCTACGGCTTCGTCGGCCCGATGGCGAACTCGCTCCAGGCGGTCGACGAGGCGGACGCCAAGTATCTGCAGTGCATCAAAGTGGCGCTGCTCGCGCATCTTCAGGGCTATCCCCCCGCCGTATCCGTGGAATTCGCCCGCAAGGCCCTGCTCGAGGCGGACCGCCCGTCCTTCTACGAGATCGAGGAAGCGGTCGGCGCGCTGCCGCCGGTGTAACGGCGCCGCGACCGCAGCAAGCCCATGGCAGAGGTGCAGAGCAACGAACGCCCGATCATCATCAAGAAGGTCAAGAAGGGCGGACATGGCGGGCATCACGGCGGGTCGTGGAAGGTCGCCTATGCCGACTTCGTGACGGCGATGATGGCCTTCTTCCTGCTGCTCTGGCTGCTGAACGCCACGACGGAGGAGCAGAAGAAGGGCATCGCCGACTACTTCGCACCGACCATCGCCGCCCGGACCAGCAGCGGCAGCGGCGGCGTGCTCGGCGGCCAGACGATCGAGACCGAAGGGGCCATGGTGGCGAACAAGCAGTCGCCTTCGATCACCGTGGTGCTGGAGGAGCCGGGCCAGACCGAATCCGAGGACCCGGTGGAGCCGGACGCGACGGAGAGCGCGGCCGGCGCCCATGACGAGGAGTCCCCCCAGGATGCGGCCGATATCACCGAGGATGCCGCACGCCAGCGCATCGCCGAGGAGGAGGAGCGGCAGTTCCGCGAGGCCGAGCACCAGATCCGCCAGGCGATTCAGGACATCCCCGACATCCAGCAACTCGCCCAGAACCTGATCATCGACCGGACGCCGGAGGGGCTGCGCATCCAGATCGTCGACCAGGACAAGCTGTCCATGTTCCCGCGCGGCAGCGCCGCCATGGTCGAGCAGGCGCACCGCCTCATGGACCTGGTGGCCAAGGTGATCCAGCGACTGCCGAACAAGATCGCCATCACCGGCCATACGGACTCGACGCCCTTCTCCCAGACCAACAACAGCTACACGAACTGGGAGCTCTCGACCGACCGCGCCAATGCGAGCCGGCGTGCGCTGCTCGCCGCCGGCGTGCCGGAGGAGCGCATCGCGACCGTCGTCGGCAAGGCTGACCAGGAGCCGCTGATCACCGAGGACACCGCCTCGCCCCAGAACCGGCGCATCAGCATCGTGCTGCTGCGCGAGGCTCCCGGCGGGACGCCCCTGTGACCGCTGCGCCGCGCCGCTGATCTTCCCGTCCCCGGCGCACGCGTCGAGAGCAAAAGTCTTCGGCCAGAAGCGACGGCGCCGCCGCCGACTGTGGAATCGGGCGGGCAGGCCGCGATCCTATGGTGCCGCCGGAACCAGCTGGGCCATATTTGCGTCATTGACAGGCACGCCCCGCCTCCGAGGAAAACCGGCGCATGAGCATTCACGGCCGCGTACAGCCCCTGCCCTTCCTGGTCACGACGGAGATGCCGTGCCCGTACCTGCCGGGCCAGCTCGAACGCAAGGTCGTGACCGAGCTCACGGGGGTGCGGGCCGCCGACACCTACGAGCTGCTGTCGCGCGCCGGGTTCCGGCGCAGCCACTCGATCGCCTATCGCCCCGCCTGCACCGGCTGCAGCGCCTGCGTGCCGGTGCGCGTCGTCGTCTCCGCGTTCGCCTGGACGCGCAGCCATCGCCGCACCGCCGCGCGCAACGGGGACCTCTCGGTGACGCTCCAGCCCAACCGGGGCACGCCCGAGCAGTACCAGCTCTTCACCCGCTATCTCGAGAGCCGGCATGGCGACGGCGAAATGGTCGGCATGCGATTCCACGAGTACCGGGCGATGGTCGAGGACAGCCCGATCGAGACCCATCTGGTGGAGTTCCGCGATCCCGGCGGCACGCTGGTCGCCTGCTGCCTGGCGGACTGGGCGGCCGACGGCATCTCCGCCGTCTACAGCTTCTTCGATCCCGACCAGTCGCGCCGCAGCCTCGGCAACTATGTCGTGATCCGGCTGATCGAGACGGCGGCCCAGCACGGGCTCGACTACGTCTATCTCGGCTATTGGGTCTCCGGCAGCCGCAAGATGGCGTACAAGACGCGCTTCCGCCCGATCGAAGGCTTCGGCCCGGGCGGCTGGCGCCTTCTCGAGGAACCGTACTCTCTCCGCTGAGGCCGGCACGCCGCCCCGCCTTGCGTGGTGCGGGGGCGTCACATAATGTGCCCGCACGGCCGGCGGCCGGCCGAATCGGGGCAGGCTTCAGGGGGGATCGATGAACCGTCGGGATTTTCTCGCAGGGACCGCCACCGGACTCGTCGTCGGTGCAGCCGGCACCTATGGTGTCCTCCAGGCCTCGAAGCCCGCCGAGATCGCCGAGCCGGCTCCCGCCCCGGCGCCCGAGGAGCCCGCGGCGCCGACCGTCGCCCGGCAGGCGCGCGAGCTCAAGATGGTCACCACCTGGCCGAAGGACTTCCCCGGCCTCGGCACCGCCGCGACGCGCGCCGCCGAACGCATCAACGCGATGACGGACGGCGCCATCACGGTGCGCGTCTTCGCCGGCGGCGAGCTGGTCCCCCCGCTCGAGGCCTTCGACGCCGTGCAGAGCGGCACCGCCGACATGTATCACGGCGCCGATTACTACTGGCAGGGCAAGTCGCAGGCCTTCAACTTCTTCACCACCGTGCCCGGCGGATTCCTCGCGCCGGAGATCAACGCCTGGATTCATCACGGCGGCGGCCAGGCGCTGTGGGACGAGCTCTCCGGCGGTTTCGGCATCAAGCCCCTGCTCTGCGGCAACACCGGCGTGCAGATGGGCGGCTGGTTCAACAAGGAGATCAAGTCGCCGGACGATTTCAACGGCCTCAAGATCCGCATGCCGGGGCTGGGCGGCGAGGTGATGCGCAGGCTCGGCTGCGCGGTACAGAACCTGCCCGGCGGCGAGATCTTTCCCGCGCTCCAGGCCGGCACGATCGATGGCACCGAGTGGGTCGGACCGTGGAACGATCTCGCCTTCGGTTTCTACAAGGTGACGAAGTTCTATTACTGGCCGGGATTCCACGAGCCCGGCTCGGCGCTCGCCCTCGGCATCAGCCGGAGCGTCTGGGATAGCCTGACGAAGACCCAGCAGCAGATCATCGCCGCCTGCGCCGCGGCCGAGAACGACTACGTCTATGCGGAGTTCATGGCGCGCAACGGCCAGGCGCTGCAGACGCTGATCCGCGAGCACGGGGTGCAGCTGCGGCGATTCCCGGACGAGGTGCTGAAGGCGATCGGCCGGGCCACTGCGGAGGTGATGGCCGAGGTCGGCGATTCCGATCCCCTGACGAAGAAGGTGTACGAGAGCTACGTCGCCTTCCGGAGGGAGGTCTCGGAATGGACGGCCCTGTCCGAACAGGGCTACGCCAACGCACGGGCGAGCTTCTATTCGTGACCGCCTGAGAAGGCCGCGGGAGGCGGGCCGCTTCGAGGGGCTGACCGAGGGATCGCATCCATGCGGGAGCTTGCCGCCCTGGCGAGAGCGATCGACGCGGTGAACGAAGCCATCGGGCGCGCCGTCTCGTGGCTCGCGGTCGGCATGGTCGCGGTCCAGTTCACGCTCGTGGTGATGCGCTACGTCTTCGGGCTCGCCTCCATCGCGATGCAGGAATCCGTCATCTACATGCATGGCCTGCTGTTCATGCTGGCGGCCGGCTATACCCTGCTGCACGATGGGCATGTGCGGGTCGACATCTTCTACCGGGACGCCTCGCGGCGGCGGAAGGCGGCGATCGATCTCGCCGGGGTGTTCCTGTTCCTGATTCCCGCCTGCCTGCTCATCGGCTACGTCGCGTGGCCCTATGTCGGCCAGTCCTGGGCGGTCCTGGAAGGCTCGCGGGAGACCAGCGGCATTCCCGGCGTCTTCCTGTTCAAGACCGCCATCCTGGTCTTCGTCGCGCTGACGATCGCGCAGGGCCTCGCCATGGCCGCGCGCGCCGCCCTCCTGCTGATGGGCGCGCCGCCACCCCCGCCGGGTGGCGTTCCAGGCGGCGGCGAGGAGGCCGGCGGGGCGTCCGCCTGATGCTCGCGGAGTCGCTCGACGTCCTCATGTTCCTGGCGGTCTGCGCGCTGCTGCTCGCCGGGTTTCCGGTCGCCTTCACCCTCGCCGGCACCGCCCTCGCCTTCGCCGCGATCGGCCTCGCCTTCGGCGTCGTCGACTTCCAGTTCCTGAACGCCATGCCGCAGCGCATCTTCGGGACGATGACGAACGAGGTGCTCGTCGCGGTGCCGCTCTTCGTCTTCATGGGGGTGATGCTCGAACGGTCCAAGGTCGCCGAGGACCTGCTCGAATCCATGGGGCGGCTGTTCGGCTCGATGCGCGGCGGGCTCGGCATCTCCGTCTCGGTCGTGGGCGCCCTGCTCGCCGCCTCGACCGGAATCGTCGGCGCGACCGTGGTCACCATGGGGCTTCTGTCCCTGCCGACCATGCTGCGCCGCGGCTACGACCCGGCGCTCGCCTGCGGCTCGATCGCCGCCGCCGGCACGCTCGGCCAGATCATCCCGCCGTCGATCGTGCTGGTGCTGCTGGGCGACGTGCTGAGCTCCGCCTACCAGCAGTCGCAGCTCGCCCAGGGCATCTTCTCGCCCGATACCGTGTCGGTCGGCGATCTTTTCGCCGGCGCCCTCATCCCCGGCCTCGTGCTGGTCGGCTGCTACATCCTCTTCCAGGGAGCGGTGGCCTGGCTTCGGCCGGAGACCTCGCCCGCCCTGTCCGGCGCAGCCGATCGACCGGACTGGAGCGCAGTGCTGACCGCTCTCATCCCGCCCTTCGCCCTCATTGTCGCGGTACTGGGCTCCATCCTCTGGGGCATCGCCACCCCGACCGAAGCGGCCGCGGTCGGCGCGGTGGGCGCGCTGCTCCTCGCCGGCAAACGTGCCGAGGGCGCCAGCGGCGCGCCCATCTACATCGCCATCGCCTGTCTGGTGGGCGTGCTGCTCGTCGGCTCGATCTTCGACCTGCGCCTCTCCCGCCGCGCGATCCCTTCGGCCGATCTCGCGGGGCTGGCGCTGGCCGGCCTGCTCTGCCTCGGCATCGCCTTCGGGCTGGCGATCAGCCTCTGGCGCACCTGGCGGAGCGGCATCCTGACCGCCGTCGCCCGGTCGACGACGCAGATCACCTCGATGGTGTTCGTCATCCTGATCGGCGCCGCCATGTTCTCGCTGGTCTTCCGCGGCTTCGGCGGCGACGAGACGGTGCACCGGTTCCTGACCGACATGCCGGGCGGGGTGGTCGGCGCCATGCTGATCGTCATGGCGGTCATGTTCCTGCTCGGCTTCTTTCTCGACTTCCTCGAGATCACCTTCGTGGTGGTGCCGGTGGTGGCGCCGGTGCTGCTCGGCCTCGGGCTCGATCCGGTCTGGCTCGGCGTGATGATGGCGCTCAATCTCCAGACGTCGTTCCTCACGCCGCCCTTCGGCTTCGCCCTGTTCTACCTCCGCGGCGTCGCGCCGCCCGAGGTCAGCACGATGCACATCTATCGGGGCATCGTGCCGTTCGTGCTCATCCAGATCCTGGTGATGGGCGTGGTCGCGCTGTTTCCGGCCCTCGCCACCTGGCTGCCGACAAGGGTGTTCGGGGGATAGGAGCGCGCTTGTCCTTATGCTTCGACGGGCTCAGCATGAGGACTGTTGATGGTTGAGCGGCAGCGGCCTCGTCCTGAGCCCGTCGAAGGACGAGGGTTGCTGCAGGCGCCGAGCCCGACTCATGCTTCGACGGGCTCAGCATGAGGACGACAAATGGTGTCGCCGCCTCGTCCTGAGCCCGTCGAAGGACGAGGCCGCCCGCGTCAGCCGAACTTGTTGTTCACCGGAAAGCCACGCGGCGGCAGGCGGCCGGCCTGGGCGCGCTTGCCGATCCAGTCGCGCAGATCGGTCTCGGTGCGCACGCGCTCTCCGCTGCGCCAGGTCAGGCCGTCCTTCAGCGAGAACACCTTCACGTCCGACAGGCCGCCGTCCTTGTATTTCTGCAGGATGACGCCGCGGCCGCGGGTCATCTCCGGCACCTCGGCCAGCTCGAAGACGATGAGCTTGCGGTTGTCGCCGACCACCGCGACATGGTCGCCCTCGACCACGGCGCAGGCCTGCGCCTCGGCGCCGTCGGACAGATTGAGCACCTGCTTGCCGGCGCGCGTCTGGGCGACCACCTCGTCCTCCGGCACGACGAAGCCGCGGCCGTCGCTGGACGCGATCAGCAGCTTGCGCCCGGGCTTGTGGACGAAGAGCGTCACGATGTCCTGGTCGTTGCCGAGATCGATCATCAGGCGGATCGGCTCGCCATGGCCGCGCCCGCCCGGCAGCTTGTCCGCCGAGAGGGTGTAGAACCGGCCGTTCGTGCCGAGCACGAGCAGCTTGTCCGTGGTCTCCGCACGGAGCGCGAAGCGCGCCCGGTCGCCCTCCTTGAACTTCAGCTCGCCGTTCGGCTCGACATGGCCCTTCAGGGCCCGGATCCATCCCTTGTCGGAGCAGATCACCGTCACCGGCTCGCGCTCGACCATGGCTTCGAGCGGGATCACCACGGCGGCGGGCGCGTCGCCGAAGCCGCTGCGGCGCTTGCCCCCGGGCGAGCCCGGCCCGAACTTCTTCTTCATCTCGGCGACCTGCTCGCCGATCACCTTCCACTGCCGGCCCTCGTCCTTCAGCAGGGCCTTGAGGTCCTTCTGCTCCGCGGTGAGCGCCTTGTGCTCCCGCCGGATCTCCATCTCCTCGAGCTTGCGCAGCGCGCGCAGGCGCATGTTGAGAATCGATTCCGCCTGCAGGTCGGTGAGGTCGAACCGCCGCATCATCACCGCCTTCGGATCGTCCTCCTCGCGGATGATGCGGATCACCTCGTCCAGGTTCAGATAGGCGACGAGATAGCCGCCGAGGACCTCGAGGCGCCGGGCGATCTCGTTCAGGCGGAAATTCGTCCGCCGGGTGAGGACCTCCCGCCGGTGATCGAGGAAGGCGCGCAGCACCTCGGGCAGCGACATCACCCGCGGCGTGTTCGTGGCGTCGAGCACGTTCATGTTGAGCCCGACCCGGATCTCCAGGTCGGTCTGCCGGAACAGGGACTCCATCAGCATGTCCGGCTCGACGTTGCGGCTCTTGGGCTCGAGCACCAGCCGCACCTCGGCGGCCGATTCGTCGCGCACGTCGGCCAGGAGCGCCAGCTTCCGCGCCTGCAGCAGCTCGGCGATCTTCTCCACCAGCTTCGATTTCTGGACCTGGTACGGGATCTCCGTGACGACGATCTGCCAGGTGCCGCCCTTGAGCTTCTCGACCTCCCAGCGCGCGCGGAGGCGGAACGAGCCGCGGCCGGTCCGGTAGGCCTCCAGGATGGTGTCGCGGTTCTCGACGATGACCCCGCCGGTCGGGAAGTCGGGTCCCGGCATCAGCTCGACGAGCTTGGCGACGGTCGCGTTCGGAGACTTGACGAGGTGGGCCAGGGCGTCGCAGATCTCGCCCACGTTATGCGGCGGAATGCTCGTCGCCATCCCCACCGCGATTCCCTGCGCCCCGTTCGCCAGCAGGTTCGGGAAGGCTGCGGGCAGCACCACCGGCTCCTCGCCCTCGCCGTCATAGGTCGGGCGGAAATCGACCGCATCCTCGTCGATGCCGTCGAGCAGCGCCTCGGCCACCGCGGTCATGCGCGCCTCGGTGTAGCGCATGGCCGCCGCGTTATCGCCGTCGATATTGCCGAAATTGCCCTGCCCGTCGACCAGCGGATAGCGGACGGCGAACTCCTGCGCGAGCCGCACCATCGCCTCGTAGATGGAGGCGTCGCCGTGCGGGTGGAATTTGCCCATGACGTCGCCCACCACCCGCGCCGACTTCTTGTAGCCGGCGTTCGGGTCCAGCCGGAGCTGGCGCATGGCGTAGAGGAGCCGGCGATGCACCGGCTTCAGCCCGTCGCGCACGTCCGGCAGCGAGCGCGCCACGATGGTGGAGAGGGCGTAGGAGAGGTAGCGCTCGCTGAGCGCGGAGGCGAGGTCGACGATCTTCACCTCGTCATGCGGGGGCGGAGGAGGCGCGCTGCTGCGCTTGCCGGCGGGCTTGGCCATGGAGACTCCGGGGACTCACTCGGAATGGTGGGGGAGTATATAGGCGCCCCACCGCATCTAGTAGGGCCTGCACGCATTTTCGGCTCGGCCGGCCGGCGGTGAACTACACGCAGATTGCGAGCACCTTGTAAGCGATCGGAAAGAGGAACAATCTGGCGTCTCGGCAAACGTTCTTGTCCGGCGTCTGCGCGCTGCGGAGAACGCCTGCCGCGTGCAGGCTTTTCCATCGCCAGGGGGTGGGGTATGACCACAGCGTCGCTTCGCCGAGGACTCGGCGCCGCCATCGTCGCGCTTGCCGCTGCATTGATCGGTTCGGCCGCCAGCGCGGCCCCGCAGATCACCGTCCCGGCCTGCGACGGGCTGACTGCGTGGGCGGCAACCGTCGATCCGGCGGATACCTTCACCATCGCCCCGGCCCTGCCGCTGCCGAAAGCCCTGTCGGACGACCGCCTCGTGCCGGTCTTCGGCCAGCCGGCGCTCGCCTGGACCGGCGAGGACATCAAGGCGGCGAGCGGCGCGCTGACGGTCTGCTACAAGCAAGCCAAGAAGGCGGCCGACAAGCCGGCGATGGACGCGCTGGGCGTCGCCAACGCGGCGGTGGCCAAGACCCTCGCCAAGAGCCTGGCCGCCATTGCCAAGGCGCGCCAGACGATCGACGCACAACAGGCCAGCCTCGCCGGGCTGTCCGACAGCGTCGAGCTCGACCGCGGGCTGGCGGCGCTCATCGCGGCCGATCCGGCCGCGCCGAATCTCCAGGCCGCGGCCGGCCTGCCGCGCGAGATCGTCGGCCCGCTCGGATACATCGCCAAGTTCCTCCCCTATTTGCCCGACGGCGATCGCGAGGAGCTGTTCGCCGGATTCGCGGAGCGCCGTGCGTCGATCCAGGCCGCCGCGGTGGAAACCCTCGGTGCCGAGCTGGCGGCCGCGCCCGCCACGTCCGATGGCGTGATCGCCCTCCTTCAGCTCCGCCAACGCATCTCTGCGATGCAGCCCGGCGAAGCGCTCGCTTCCATAGAGTCCCAGGCGGCGTCCCGCATCACGGAGATCCGGACGGCGCTGCTCCAGGCCAGTCCCGCCGGCTGGGTCGCGCCGGACTGCAGCACCCTTTACGGCTGGAGCGGGGCGGCGGACGCCCAGCAGACCGTCAGGCTCGGCAGCCAGGCGACCCAGGCGGCCTTTCTCGACGAACGGGCTGTCCCGGCGTTCGGGATCTCGGTGGGACGCTGGAGCGACGAGGACATCGCCCGCTTCCAGACGCTGCGCGCGACCTGCCAGGCGACCTGGCGCGCCATGCCCGGCGCGGGCGCGATCCGGAGCCTGCCGGCCGATGCCCCCGAGCTCCTGAAGCTCGCCGCCGCAGGTGCCTGGATCGACACGGCGGACCAGCAGGTCGTCCAGGCGCGCGGCGTCATCCAGGCCTACACCACGAGTCTCGAGGCGCTCGCGGCCCTGGAAGGGCAGATTGCCGCCCTGCCGGATGCGCCGGCCTCGCTGGCCCAGCTTTCCCAGATGCAGAACGACCCCGCGCAGCACGGGGTGGACGACGCCCGTCGCCAGGCCTTTCAGGCGGCGATCGCCGCCAAGCGCGACGCCATCAACGCCGGCGCCATGACCGCGGCGATGGACGGGCTGGGCTCGATCGAGGTCGCCGGGCTCGGCGATCTCGTGAAGCTGGTGACCTATGCGAACACCACGGTCATGAGCCTGCCCGATCCGAACGCGCAGCAGCGCTTCTACCAGGCCGTGGAGATCGCCCTGCAGCAGAAGGCCGACGCGCTGCTGCCCGATTTCAAGGCGCGGCTTGCCGAGATGCCGGACACGCTCGCGGGCTTCGCACAGGTGCGGACCGCCGCCTTCGATCTGACCGGCGTCAGCGGCACCGAGGAGGCGCCGCCGTTCCACGCCATGCATGCCGCGATCGACGAGCGCAGCGTCGCCATCATCCAGACCATGCGCGTCCAGAACTGCGTTGCCCTGCTCGAAGAGCTCGACATGGACGAGGAGGCGGCGGAGCAGCTGGTGTGGGACGGAGATGCGGGAACGGCGCTCGGCGCGTTCGTCTGCGGACTGACCGAGAGCGGCAGTCCGGTCCACGAATACGCCGGCGGCGGTATGTTCTCCGGCGAGCAGACCCTGAAGGCGACCCTGGCGCTGGGCGGGCTGCAGACCTTGTGGCTGCACGAAGCCGAGGTGGCGCAAGGCAAGGAGATGCTGGTCGGCTTCAAGATGGCCGACGCCAACCAGGAGCGTCCGATCTCGGTCCAGGAATGGGCGATGTTCACGGCCATGTCCACGGGCGGGCGCTTCGTCACGCCCGAGATGTGCCAGCCGATCATGACGAAGCCCGAGGATCAGCTCACCGTCGAGGAGCGGATGATCGGGGTCGACTGCGCGGAGGAGATCGTGAACCGCAGCTGGGGCTTCCAATGAGAGCCCGCGCGCTCGGCCTCGCGTCGCTGTTGCCGATCCTGGTCCTCGGACCGGCCTTGGCGGAGGAGCTCGGCGCCGAGGATCGCGCCGCCGTCTTCGCGGCGGCGGGCTTCGTGCCGCGCGGCGATCAGTATGTGCGCTGCGACGACACCGTCACCGCCTCCGCCATGCCCGGGTTCATCGAGCTCGCCGACCTGAACGGGGACGGCCGGCCCGAGGCCTGGGTCCGGGAGAGCAGCCTGTTCTGCTACGGCGATACCGCCGAAGCCTTCGTGCTGCTGACCAGGGATGCCGACGGCACCTGGATCAAGCTCCTGGACCAGATCGGCGTCGCCCTGCCGCTGGAGACGCATCACGACGGCTGGCCCGACATCGAGGTCGGCGGGCCGGGGGTCGGTCCCTTCCCGGTCTATCGCTTCGACGGCACGAGTTACGTGCACGCCAACTGATAGGAACATTTCCCCCTCTCCCCGGAGGGGAGAGGGCCGGGGTGAGGGCTCTCACGGCAGCTCAATCGCCGCCGTCGGTATTCTGAGATTCTTCCGTAGCGCCCACGAGCCCTCACCCTCCCGCGAGCTCCGCTCGCGGGCCCCTCCCTCTCCCCTTCGGGGAGAGGGCGTTTGACAGCGCCGCGATTCAGAACCGGTCGATCCGGAACGGGTGCATGTCGATGCCCGGGTCGCGGCCGGCCACCAGGTCGGCCAGGATGCGCCCGGTGGCGGCCCCCAGCGTGAGGCCGATATGGCCGTGGCCGAAGCCGAAGAAGGCGTTGCGATGCCGCGGCGAGCCGCTGATCACCGGCACGGAATCGGGCATGGACGGGCGGAAGCCCATCCATTGCGTCATGCCCTCCTCCCGGAGCCCGGGAAACATCCTGCGGCCGCGGGTCAGCAGCATGTCCGCGCGGGCATAGTTCGGCGGCGCCTGGAGCCCGCCGAGCTCCACCGTGCCGGCGAAGCGCAGGCCGTGCTCGAGCGGCGTCACGGCGAAGCTGTGGTCGCCGGAATAGATCGGCAGGCGGGGCATCACGCCGGGATCGGGCAGCATCACGTGATAGCCGCGCTCCGTGTCGAGCAGCGGATCGTGGCCGAGCCTGCGGCAGAGATGGCGCGACCAGGCTCCGGCGGTGATCACCACCGCGTCGCAAGGATGCCGCCCGCCATTGGTCAGCACATGCGTGGGACCGTCGGGGCCGGTCTCGAAGCCGTGCGCCTCCTCCCGGACATGGCGGCCGCCGTTGCGTAGGAAGCTGTCGGCCAGCACCTGCACCAGGCGGAAATTGTCCACCGCATAGGCGTTCTCGGGATAAAAGACCGCATGTCTGTAGATCGGCGCCAGGGTCGGCTCGAACTGGCGGATCTCCTCCGCCTTCAGGACGGTGAGCTCGACGCCGCGGCGGCGCTGCAGCTCCAGGTCGCCCTGCGCGCCCTGCCACTTCGCTTCGGACTCGTAGACGCCGAGCCAGCCGGTGCGGCGGATCAGGTCCGGCTCCCCGGCCTCCTCGAGCAGCGTCTTAAAGGCGTCCGTGGCGCCGACCAGCACCGAGCGCAGGGCGATCGAGATCTCCTCGACCCGCTTCGGCGAGCTCGCCCTGACGAACTCCCAGAGCCAGGGGGCGAGCTTCGGAAGATAGCGCCAGCGGATCGCGAGCGGCCCGAGCGGGTCGATCAGCATCTTCGGCACGCGCCACAGGATGCCGGGGGTCGCCACGGGCACACAGGATTCCGCGGCGATCACCGAGGCATTGCCGCGCGAGGTGCCCTCGCCCGGCCCGCGCGGGTCGATCAGGGTCACCTGCCGGCCGTCCCGCTGCAGATAGAGCGCGGTGGACACGCCGACGATACCGGCGCCGATGACGGCGACGCGGCGGAATTCGGGCCGCATCGCGGGCGCGGCGGCGGTCGAACTGGACATCGTTTCTGGAGCTCCTTCCCCCGGGTCCCTTCGCGTAGACCAACCGCGGCAGCGAATCAAGCGCGGCTCAGAGGGCCTGGCGCCGCAGCATCGCCACGAGCCGGGCGCGGGCCGCCGGCTCGCCCGCCCGGGGACGCGGACCATGGCTGAAGACGTCGCGGCCGAGGAAATGTCCGGTGAGCGCGAGGCCGGCCAGCACCTGCCGCAGGTCGGGCGGTCCGTCCCCGGCCAGGAAGGCCGGCAATGCGAGCAGCCGGTCGCGATAGGGCTCGCCGGCCGCCGCCGAGACCGCCCGGCCGGGCTTCGGCGAGACGTAGACCAGGTGGTCGTTGCCGCCGGTCGCCGCGCATTCCCGCAGGTCGAGACCGAAGCCGAGCTCGGCCAGGAGCGCCAGCTCCCAGCGCACGTAGGACGCCGCCCAGGCCGTCTCGGCCACGGCGGGGTCGCACAGCGCGGAGACCAGCTCCAGCATCCCGGCATAGGCGCGCGGATGCGGCTCCCTCTCCGGCAAGGCGGCCTCGGCCACGGCCGCCGCGGCCGCCAGCCCGGCGAGCCGCAGCGGGTCGTCGAGGACCCGGGCGGCATTGGCGCCGACGAGCTCGCAGGCGAAATGCCCGAGATGCTCCTCCAGCCGCGCCCGCCAGGTCACCAGGACCTGGTTGCCGGGCTCGTACACGCCGCGCGCCCGACGGCCGCGCCCGCCCGGCACGAGCCCGGCATGGCGGCCATGCTCCCGCGTCAGCAGGGTCACGATCGCCGCGCTCTCCCCATGACGCCGGGCGGTGAGCACGATGGCTTCGTCGGTCCATTCCATGGCCGGGAGGCTACACCGCGGGTCCGTCCGAATCACCCGCGCGCGGACCGGAACCGGCGGATCTACTCGTCCAGCACCCGGCGCAGCTCGGCGGCGAGCTCGCTCGGCCGGTAGGGCTTGACCAGAAGATGGACGCCCTCGGGCAGGCGCCCCTCCCGGACGAGATGCGTCGACGAGTAGCCCGAGGTGAACAGCACCTTGAGATCGGGCCGGAGGGTGGCGGCCTGCTCCGCCAGGGCGGGACCGCTGAGCCCGCCGGGCATGACGACGTCGGTGAACAGCAGCTGTACGTCAGGATGCTCGCGCAGCGCCGCGAGCGCGGCGTTCCCGTCCGACACCTCGATCACGCGATAGCCGAGCGCGCGCAGCTGGGTGACCACGTAGCCGCGCACCAGATCGTCGTCCTCGACGAGCAGGATGACCTCGCCCCCCCTCGCATGCGGCGCCCTGCCCTTCTGCCCGTCCTCCGCCATCTCCGGCGTCGGCCGCGCACCGCGCGGCAAATAGAGCGTGACTGTCGTGCCCCGGCCCGGCTCGCTGGCGATCTCCATGTGGCCGCCGGACTGCTTGACGAAGCCGTACACCATGCTGAGCCCGAGGCCGGTGCCCTTGCCGGGCTCCTTCGTCGTGAAAAAGGGCTGCGGCGCCTGTTCCACGACCTCCGGCGGCATGCCGACGCCGGTGTCCGTCACCCCGATGGTCACATAGTCGCCGGGCGTCGCCTCGGGATAGCGGGCACGGAACGACTCGCCCAGCCGGACATTGGCGGTGCCGACGATCAGCCTGCCGCCCTCGTGCATGGCATCGTGAGCATTGATTGCGAGATTGAGGATCGCGGTTTCCAGCTGCGAGGGATCGACGAGGGACGGCCAGGCGTCCTCGGCGAGCTCGTAGACGATCTCGATCTGTGCCCCGAGGCTGCGCTTGAGCAACCCTTCCATCGAGCGGATCAGCTCGTTGACGTCCACTGTGCGCGGATGGAGCGGCTGCCGGCGCGCGAAAGCCAGCATGCGTCCGATCAGGTCCGCGCCGCGCTCCGCCGCCGCCCGGATGATTTCCGCCTGCTGGCGCAGCTCCTCGTTCTCGGCGTTGTCCTGAACGATCATGTCGGCATTGCCGAGCACGACGGTAAGGAGGTTGTTGAAGTCGTGGGCGATGCCGCCCGTGAGCTGCCCCAGCGCCTCCATGCGCTGGGTCTGGCGGATCTGCTCCTCGAGCGCCCGGCGTTCGCTGATGTCGAGGAAGGTGACGACGGCGCCCACCATCCTGCCGCCGCGATACATCGGGTACGACCAGTACTCGGCCGCAAACTGCGTGCCGTCGGCCCGCCACATCACCTCGTCGTCCACATGCACCGCCTCGCCGGTCCGGAGCACCCGGAGGAGAGGGCATTCCTCCGGCGGATAGGGCGTTCCGTCGGCGCGGCTGTGATGCATCAGCCGATGCATGTTCTTCCCCAGGATCGCGGCGGAGTCCGGATATCCGAGGAGCCGCACCGTCGCCGGGTTGGCGAAGGTGCAGTTGCCC
Organism: Alphaproteobacteria bacterium; assembly: GCA_036724615.1. Taxonomy (GTDB): domain Bacteria; phylum Pseudomonadota; class Alphaproteobacteria; order Dongiales; family Dongiaceae; genus DAIMFL01. The sequence continues at coordinate 57,455 of DAIMFL010000002.1, forward strand.
TCGAGATCGGTGCCGTAGATCGCCTCCGCCGCGGAGTCGAGCAGCAGGCGGACGTGCTCCTCCTGCTCATGGAGCGCCGCCTCGGCCCGCTCGCGCCGCTGCTCCGCCGCACGCGCCGCCTTCAGCCGCGCGATCCACCAGTCGACCCGCTTCCTCTTGAACTCCGCCTCCGCCATCTTGTCGCGCTTCAGCAGAAGCTCGGGCGGCTCGTAATACGGGTTGGGGCAGATCAGATCGTCGATGACCGCCAGCGGGTGCGTCCGCAGGGCGTCGTGTATGAGTGCGTCGTCGAAAAGGGAGCGATCATAGTCGCAGAGGACCATGATGCGCCTGCCCGCCAGGGCCCGGTTGACCATCGCCTCGTACTCGATGAGTTTGCGGCTGTCGAAACCAGGTCGCAGCATCCAGGTCGACGAGCCCGCGCAGCGCGCGCCGGCGAAGCCGTCGGCGAGCGCCGCTTCCTCCGTTTTCCGGACGTACTCCGTCATCTTCGCGATGTCGGGAGCATCGGAAGCGAACGGCGTGTCCTCCGAGGCAACGAAGACGAGGGCGCCGCGTTCGCGCTCCTGCTCCACCGGGATCCCCGCCCGGCGCAAAACCCGGGCAATCTCGTCGAGCCGGCTCCTGTCGGCGATGCAGACGCAGCGCTCGCCTCGCTCCAGGCCGATCCTGATATAGGGAACCCATATCGACGGCAGGCTGGCCGTCCCGTCGTGAATCGGGCAGATGTGATCGCCCAGCTTCAGCTGCTCCAGCTGCTGCGCGAGGTCGGCCGTCATGAATTCGCCTCCGGAATGCCGGCACAGGCTGGG
>DAIMFL010000002.1:58366-80214 GCA_036724615.1 Alphaproteobacteria bacterium
GGGAATTCTAGACTGTTTAGGACCGGCCGGCATTCCTTGCAGACCGCTTCGCGAGGCCAGGCTAGACGTCGTATTCCAGCCCGAGATCCCGGAAGCGGGCCCGATCCTCGGGCCAGTCCTCGCGCACCTTGACGTGCAGGAAAAGGTGGATCCGCCGCTCCAGCATGCCCTCCAGCTCGGCCTGAGCCGCCTGCCGGATGGATCGGATCCGGCGCCCGCCCTGCCCGAGCACGATGGCCTTCTGGCTGTCGCGCTGAACGTAGACGACCTGGCTGATCTTGGCGCTGCCGTCCTTGAACTCCTCCCAGCTCTCGCTCTCGACCGCGACCGCGTAGGGAAGCTCGTCGTGGAGCTGCCGGAACAGGTGCTCCCGGGTCACCTCGGCGGCGATGAGGCGCATCGGCATGTCCGAGACCTGGTCCTCCGGAAACAGCCATGGGCCTTTGGGAAGCCTCGCCGCGAGCGCCGCCATCAGATCGCCGACGCCGTCGCCGGTCTCCGCCGAGATCATGAACACGTCGGTGAACACCCCCGTGGCGTCGAGCTCCGCCGCCAGCCCGAGCAGCTTCTCGCGACGCACCAGGTCGACCTTGTTGAGCGCGAGGATCGCCTTCCGGTCCGCCTTCTTCAGACCCTCGACGATTGCCATGGCGTCGTCCCCGACCGTCTTGCGCGCCGCGTCGACGACCAGCACGACGAGATCCGCATCGGCGGCGCCGCTCCAGGCGGCATGGACCATGGCCCGTTCCAGCCGCCGCTTCGGGGTGAAGATCCCCGGCGTGTCGATGAAGATCACCTGGGCCTCGCCGGCAAGGGCGATCCCGAGAACCCGGCTGCGCGTCGTCTGCACCTTCGGCGAGACGATCGACACCTTGGTGCCCACCATGCGGTTGAGCAGCGTCGACTTGCCGGCATTGGGCGCGCCGAGGATGGCGACATAGCCGCAGCGCGTCGAAGCCTCGGTCTCAGACATCCGTTCCGCCCTTCACCGCGGCGAGGAGCGCCGCCGCCGCCGCCTGCTCCGCCGCCCGGCGCGACCGGCCGTTGCCGGAGACCGGCGGCTGCCCTTCCACCGAAACTTCGACGTCGAAGACCGGCTCGTGCGGCGGCCCCTCCGCCCCGCGCACCCGGTAGACCGGGAGCGGCAGGCCGCGCCCCTGGGCCCATTCCTGCAGGGCGGTCTTGGCGTCCTTCGGCGGACGCACGTCTTCGTACAGGAGCGCCTGCCAGTGCCGCTCGATGAAGGCGCGGGCCGCCTCCAGCCCGCCATCGAGATAGAGCGCGCCCATGACGGCCTCGCCGGCGTCCGCGAGCAGGGACGGATTCTCGCGGCCGCCGCTCTCCTCCTCGCTGCGGGAGACGACCAGATGCTCGCCGAGCCCGATCGCCCTGGCCACCCGGGCGATGGTCTCCATGCGGGCGAGCTCGGCGAGGCGGCGCGCCAGGGCTCCTTCGCTCTCCTCCGGAAAGGCGCGGTAGAGCATGTCGGCGACGACCAGGCCGAGCACGCGGTCGCCGAGAAACTCGAGCCGCTCGTAGCTGGTGCCGCGACGGCGCGCCGGCACGGCGCCGAAGGCGCTCGAATGGGTGAGCGCCTGCCGCAGCAGCGCGGGATCGCGGAATTCGTGGCCGAGGCGCGCGGCGAGACTCTCGAGATCGCCGGATCCTGAAGGTCCGCTGCTCACGAGACCGTGTCGAAGATGCGCGAGAACCGGGTCGCCGTAGGCCACTTCCAGACCTCCCACAGCCGGGCGCTGCCGTCCGTCGAGAAGAACAGGATGTCGGCGCGGCCGATCAGGTTCTCCGCCGGGACGAAACCGACGGAGGCTCGGCTGTCGAGCGAATTGTCGCGATTGTCGCCCATCATGAAATAATGCCCGTCCGGCACCCGGTAGGGCGGCGTGTTGTCGAGAGCGCCGTGGTCGCTCTCCTCCAGGATGCGGTGGCTGGTGCCGTTCGGCAAGGTCTCGAGGTACTGCAGGTAGCTCCGGCCGCTGTCCGGGTCGACATAGTCCTCGATCCGCCGACGCTCGACCGGCTCGCCGTTGATGTGCAGGACGCCCGCCACCACCTGGACCGTGTCGCCCGGCAGCCCGACCAGCCGCTTGATGTAATCCGTCTTGTCGTCGCTCGGAAGCTTGAAGACGATTACGTCGCCGCGCTCCGGCTCCGCCGCGAAGATGCGGCCGTCGAAGAGCGGCAGGCCGAACGGCAAGGAAAACCGGCTGTAGCCGTAGGAGAGCTTCGACACGAACAGGTAGTCACCCACCAGCAGCGTCGGCACCATCGACTTCGACGGGATGTTGAAGGGCTCGTAGGCGAAGGTCCGGACCACCATGGCGATCAGGACGGCGTAGATCACGGTCCGGACCGTCTCCAGGACTCCGCTGGGCTTGTTCGACATCGATCCTTCGCCGCTCGGGGAAAACCGCCGCATCCAGCCAGCCTCGCTCGTGAGTTGTCAAGGCGCGGCCGGGCGGCCGCGCCGCTTGGCAGGCATGCTCACCGCGCGCCGCTCTCGGGAATCGCCGAGATGATCACCAGCGCCTGCGCCTGCGGATGATCGTCGGTGAGCGTGATGTCGATCTGCGCGCGCATGCCGGGCGGCGTGATCTCCGCCAGCCGCTTCGCCGCGCCGCCGGTCAGCGACATGGTGGGCTTCCCCGAGGCCAGGTTGATCACGCCGAGATCGCGCCAGAACACCCCGGCACGGAAGCCGGTGCCGAGCGCCTTCGAGCAGGCCTCCTTGGCGGCGAAGCGTTTCGCGTAGCTTGCCGCGCGATTGGCCCGGCCTTCCGATTTGCGCTGTTCCGTCTCGGTGAACACGCGGTCGATGAAGCGGCGGCCGTAGCGCTCGAGCGTCCGCTCGATGCGACGGATGTCGATGATGTCGCTGCCGATGCCGATGATCATGCCTGCCTGCCGTCTCGCGACCAGCGCCTGAGGAGCCGCTTCGGTTTCCCAGGCTGTCATGCGCGGACTTGATCCGCGCATCCATGGTGACACTCGCGCTGGCGGCGCCATGGATCGCCGGGTCAAGCCCGGCGATGACAAGTGAATTGTGGAAATGCCCGGCGAAAAGCCACTCACCTAGCCCCGCGCCCGCTCGACGGAATTGATCACCGGCGTGGCGCGGAGCGCCGCGATGATGTTCGTCAGATGCTTCAGGTTCTTCACCTCGACGTCGATCATCATCTCGAAGAAGTCCATCGAGCGGTTGGTGATCTTGAGATTCGAGATGTTGCCTTCGCTCTTGCCGATGATGGTCGACAGGCTGCCGAGGCTGCCCGGCGAGTTCGCGACGACGAGATGGAGCCGGCCGACATGGGCGGTCGGATCGTCGGGATTGTTCTCCCAGGCGACGTCGAGCCAGCGCTCGGGCGAGTCGGCGAAGCTCTCCAGCGTCTCGCAGTCGATGGTGTGGATGGTGACCCCCTTGCCCGTGGTCACGATCCCGACGATGCGGTCGCCCGGCAGAGGATGGCAGCAGCCGGCGAAATGCACCGCCATGCCCGGAATGAGGCCGGTGATCGGGACGGCGCTGTCCCTGCCCTTCTTCTGCGTCTGGCGGCGGTGGGCGGCGATCGGCACCACCGAGTCCGGCTTGGTCGGCCGCAGCCCGGGAAACACCGCCGAGATCACCTCGCGCGCCGTGTGGATGCCCTCTCCCACGGTCGCGTAGACGTCGTCGATGTTCTCGCATTTGAGCTTCTTCAGCGCGCCTTCGAGTCCCTTCTCGGTGAGCTCCAGCGCTTCCTGCCGGAAGGCCTTGCTCAGGATCGCCCGGCCGAGCTCGATGTACTGCTGGCGCTGCTGCGTGCGCACGAAGCGGCGGATCGCCGCGCGCGCCTTGCCGGTGACGACGAAGCGCTCCCAGGTGGGCGACGGGGTCTGCGCCCGCGAGGTCGCGATCTCCACCTGGTCGCCGTTGTGGAGCTCGGTCCGGAGCGGCATCAGCCGGCCGTTGATCTTGGCGCCGACGCAGGTGTTGCCGACCTCGGAATGCACCGCATAGGCGAAGTCCACCGGCGTCGCGCCCCGCGGCAGGGCGATCAGGTCGCCCTTGGGCGTGAAGCAGAACACCTGGTCCTGGAACATCTCGAGCTTGGTGTGCTCGAGGAAATCCTCGGGCCCGGCGGCGTTCTCCAGGATGTCCAGCAGCTCGCGCAGCCAGCGGTACTGCCGCCCGTCGACCTGGGCGCCCTGCTTGTATTTCCAGTGCGCGGCGACGCCGTACTCGGCGACTTCGTGCATGTCGCGGGTGCGGATCTGCACCTCGATGCGCTGGCGCTCCGGGCCGATGACCGAAGTGTGGAGCGAGCGATAGCCGTTGGGCTTCGGCGTGCTGATGTAGTCCTTGAAGCGCCCGGGCACGACCGGATAGCGCGCATGGATGATGCCGAGCGCCTGATAGCACTCCGGCAGCGAGCCCACGATCAGGCGGAACGCCATAATGTCGGAGAGCTGCTCGAAGGCGACGTTCTTGCGCTGCATCTTGCGCCAGATCGAATAGGGCTGCTTCTCGCGCCCCGAGACCGCGGCGTCGACGCCGCCGTCCTTCAGCGTGGCCTTCAGCCCGTCGATCACCCGACCGGCGACGTCGCCGCCATGCTCGCGCAGGAACTGCAGCCGCTGGACGATCGAGTTCCGGGCGTCCGGATGCAGCTCGGCGAATGCCAGATCCTCGAGCTGGTCCTTCATCTGGTGCACGCCCATGCGCTCGGCGAGCGGCGCATAGATCTCGAGCGTCTCCAGCGCGATCCGCTTCCGCTTCTCCGGATTCCCGATGTAGTGCAGGGTCTGCATGTTGTGGAGCCGGTCGGCCAGCTTGACCAGCAGCACGCGGATGTCGTTCGACATGGCCAGCACCAGCTTGCGGAAGTTCTCCGCATGCTTGGTGTTGTCCGATTGCAGCTCCAGCCGGGACAGCTTGGTCACGCCGTCGACCAGCCGCGCGATCTCCTTGCCGAACAGATGCTCGATCTGCTCCAGCGTGGCGTCGGTGTCCTCGACGGTGTCGTGCAGCAGCGCCGTCACGATCGACGCGCCGTCGAGCTTCATGCGCGTCAGGATCTCGGCAACCTGGAGGGGATGCGAGAAATAGGGGTCGCCAGAGGCGCGCTCCTGCGATCCGTGCGCCTTCATGGAGAAGACGTAGGCCCGGTTCAGCAGGTCCTCGTCGGCCTGCGGATCGTAGGCCTTGACCCGCTCCACGAGCTCAAACTGGCGGATCATCGCAGTGGCCTTGCTGGCGCTCGCGGCGGGCAAAGCCCGCCGCCCGGGTCACCGGCGGCGCGTCGTACCGCCGGACCCGAGGGACAGCAGCGTCGCCGGGCGGGTGCAGTCCTCCTCCGCGCCGGACTCGCCGGCGGCGGCCGGCTCGTCCTCGAACTCGCCGTCGATCGACATGCCCGCTTCCTCGGCCTCGCTCTCGCTCGGCTCGTTCGCCTCCGCCATCAGCTCGCCCAGCAGGTCCGTGTCGCCGGCGCCGAAGCCGCCCTCCTCCTCGGGCTCGTCCACCTCGACATGCTTCTGCAGGCCCTGGACCAAGCTGGTCCGGAGCGAGTCGAGGTCGATCGTCTCGTCGGCGATCTCGCGCAGGGCGACGACCGGGTTCTTGTCGTTGTCGCGGTCGACGGTCAGCGGCGCTCCCGCGGACACGTCCCGCGCCCGCTGGCCTGCCAGCATAACCAGTTCAAAGCGATTGGGAATCTTCTGGACACAATCTTCGACCGTGACGCGCGCCATGTTTCGTCAGTCTCCAAACAACCGGGTAGGGGGGCTCAACCGACGAAATATATTGTCCCGCCCCGCGTAAAGCAAGGTGGGTCAATGGCTTCCGGCGGCTTTCGCAGACGGCCGGCGGAGAGTCATCCCTCGTGGGCGAGCCGGATCCGCTGATCCCGGGGCAGCCGGGCGATCAGGGCCTCCACCGTCTCGCCGCGGCCCGGATGCCGCCAACCCGGCGCGACCTCGGCCAGGGGCAGCAGCACGAAGGCCCGCTCCGCCGCGCGCGGGTGGGGCAGGATCGGCGCCTCCGGGCCCGGACGCACCAGCTCGCCATAGGCCACGAGATCGAGGTCGACGACCCGCGGGGCGTTGCGCTCGGCCCGCACGCGGCCGAACTCCGCCTCGATGGCGTGCAGGACGGCGAGCAGAGCCTCCGGTCCCAGCCCGGTCTCTACGGCGGCCATGCCGTTCACGTACCAAGGCTGGTCCGAGACCGGGACCGGCGCCGTCTCGTACCAGCGGGAACGGCGCAGCACGTGCACGCCCCGCCGTTCGAGCTCGGCCAGGGCGGCCTCCAGGGTCTCCCGGGGCCCGCCGAACCGCTCCGACGGCAGATTGGCGCCGAGCGCCACCAGGATCGGACCGTGGGTTGCCGCGGCCGTCATCGCGCCGCCCCGCCGACGCGCGCGCTTGTGTCGGCCGGCCACGGGTTTATGTATGGGAGACCATAGGGACAGCGCGAATCGGTGCTGCCGGCCCGACCACTTATCCAGCGTTTCGTCATTTCGAGGTCAAAAATGATACTGAAGTTCCATCCTCAGGAGCGCGTGGCGATCTTCATCGATGGCGCGAATCTGTATGCGGCGGCCCGGTCGCTCGGGTTCGACATAGATTACAAACGCTTGCTCGAAACTTTTACCGGCGCGTGTCACCTGATCCGGGCCTTCTACTACACCGCTCTGGTCGAGGACCAGGAGTACTCCCCGATCCGCCCGCTCGTCGACTGGCTCGACTACAACGGCTACACCATGGTGACCAAGCCGACCAAGGAGTTCACCGACTCCATGGGCCGGCGGAAGCTCAAGGGCAACATGGATATCGAGCTCGCCATCGACGTCATGGAGATGGCCGAGCATGTCGACCACATCGTGCTGTTCTCGGGCGACGGCGATTTCCGGCGGCTGGTCGAGGCGGTGCAGCGCAAGGGCGTGCGCGTGACCGTCGTCAGCACCACGCGCTCGCAGCCTCCGATGGTGGCCGACGAGCTGCGGCGCCAGTCCGACCGCTTCATCGAGCTCGACGAGCTGTCGCCGCTGATCGCGCGCGCCCATGCCAACCGGGCGGCGCCGCCTTCGACGCCGGCCGAGACGGGCAGCGCCTTCTCCTGAGCCGGTGCGAGCCGCTGTCGTGACCACCTCGGCGATCCGCGCCGGCGCGCCGGCCGGGCTCGATCCCGGCCGCGACTGCCCGATCTGTCCGCGGCTGGTGGAGTTCCGTCTGCGCAACCGCGCCGCCCAGCCGGGCTGGCATAACGCGCCGGTCCCCGCCTTCGGTCCGCTGGAGGCGCGGCTGCTCGTCGTCGGCCTCGCCCCGGGCCTCAAGGGGGCCAACCGGACCGGACGCCCCTTCACCGGGGATTATGCCGGCGATCTGCTGTATCCGACGCTCCACCGCTTCGGCTTCGCCCGGGGCAGCTACGGGCAGCGGCCGGACGACGGGTTCGAGCTGGTCGACTGCCGGATCACCAACGCGGTGCGCTGCGTGCCGCCGGAGAACAAGCCGGTGCCGGCCGAGATCAACGCCTGCCGCAGCTTCCTGGTCGAGGAGATCGCGGCGATGCCCAACCTGGCTGCCATCCTCGCCCTGGGCGCCGTCGCGCACGGGTCGGTGCTGGCCGCGCTCGCGCATCGCCGCGCCCCCTGGCCCTTCCAGCACGGCGCGCTGCACCGCCTGCCGGGCGGGCTGCTGCTGGCCGACAGCTATCACTGCTCGCGCTACAACACGAACACCGGGCGGCTGACGACGGAGATGTTCGAAGCCGTGGTCGCGGCGCTTCGGGTCGAGCTGGGGCCGCAGCCCGCCGCCGGCTAACCCCGCTGGCGCATCAGCCGGGCCTTGTCGCGCTGCCAGTCGCGTTCCTTGACGGTCTGGCGCTTGTCGGCCTTGTGCTTGCCCTTGGCGAGGCCCAGAGACACCTTGGCGATCCCGCGCGGGTTGAAGTGGATGTCGAGCGGCACCAGGGTCATGCCCTCCCGCCCGACCGCGCCCAGCAGCTTCGAGATCTGCCGCCGGTGCATCAGCAGCTTGCGGGCCCGCTTCGGCTCGTGATTGAAGCGATTGGCGCCGCTGTACTCTGGGATATAGGCGTTGATCAGGTAGAACTCCCCGCCCTTCTCCGCGGCGAAGGATTCCCCGATGCTGGCCTTGCCGTCCCGCAGCGATTTCACCTCGCTGCCGAGCAGAACGATCCCCGCCTCGACCGTGTCCTCGATGAAGTAATCGTGCCGGGCGCGGCGGTTCTGGGCCACCACCCGCCGCTCGGGATCCGGCTTGGCCATGGCAGGGTCAGTTCAGCAGCCCGGCGAATTGCATGGCCTCGCGCACGCGCTGCTTGCTCGCCTCGGCGATCTCGCAGAGCGGCAGGCGGGCCACCGGCGAGCTGCGCCCGAGGAGGCTCGCCGCATACTTCACCGGGCCGGGGCTGGTCTCGCAGAACAGCGCCCGATGCAGGGGATACAGCCGATCGTGGATCTCCGAGGCCCTGCCCACCTCGCCCGCGTGCCAGGCGTCCTGCATCTGGGCGCAGAGCCGCGGCGCGACATTGGCGGTCACGGAGATGCACCCGGCGCCGCCGCTGGCGAGGAACGCCAGGGCCGTGCCGTCCTCGCCGGAGAGCTGGCAGAACGGCTTCTTGATGGCGAGCCGGGTGGACAGGGGCCGGGTCAGGTCCGCCGTCGCGTCCTTGACCCCGACGATGTTCGGCAGCTCGGCGAGCCGCGCCATCGTCTCGACCGTCATGTCCACCGCGCTCCGCGGCGGCACGTTGTAGATGACGATCGGGATCTCGACCGCGTCGTGGATCGCCTTGAAGTGCTGGTACTGCCCTTCCGGGGTGGGCTTGTTGTAGTAGGGCAGCACGATGAGGGCGGCGTCGGCGCCGGCCTGCTTCGCATGGGCGGTGAAGTCGATCGCCTCCGCGGTCGAGTTGGACCCGGTTCCGGCGATCACCGGCACGCGGCCCGCCGCCGCCTCCACGCAGAGCTCGACCACGCGCTTGTGCTCGTCATGGCTGAGCGTCGGCGATTCGCCCGTCGTGCCCACCGGGACCAGGCCGTGCGAGCCTTCCGCGATCTGCCACTCGACGAAATCCTGGAACGCTTTCTCGTCCACCGCACCGTTCCTGAACGGTGTGATCAGTGCGGTGAAGGATCCCCTGAACATCGGCGCGCGCTCCTGAATGGCTTGGGGTTGCTGGCGATTTCTCGCTGGGCCGGCACCATAACCAGCGCCCCATCGGCCCGCAAGCTCGGCCGCTCGATGCCGGCGCCCACACCGCTTTGTGACGCGGAGTACATGTTTCTTAACCTGTCCCGCGACTATGATATAGGTCCGCCTTGCGGACCGCCCGCCATCCGACATGCTCGTGAGGGGAAGAGCCTTGCCGAAGCTGCTGCACCGCCTTTGCCTGCTGGCCGTCGTCATGCTCGCCGCGGTCCCGGCCGCCGCGGCGGCCGGGCTGTCGGAGCGCGATCAGCGCATCTACCAGGAGGCGTTTGCGGCGGTCGACAAGCAGCAATGGGTGCGCGCGCGCGAGATCGCCGGCCGCGCCAAGGATCCCCTGCTCGCCAAGACGATCCAGTGGCTCGACCTCGTCCAGACCGGCCCCGGGCGCAGCTTCCAGGAGATGAGCCGGTTCCTCGTCGAGAATCCGGAATGGCCCCTGCTCAACACCATGCGCGCCAATGCCGAGCGGGCGATGCCGAAGAATCTCGAGGCCGCGTCCGTGATCGGCTGGTTCGGCGACCGCCGGCCCGGCACCGCTGCCGGCGTCATGCGCCTCGCGACGGCGCTGCGCGACAGCGGCCGGGTCGAGGCCGCCCGGGTCCTGGCGCGCCAGGGCTGGGTCGAAAAGGACATGACCATCGAGGAGGAACGGGAGTTCCTCGCCCTGTTCAAGAAGGACCTGCGTCCGGAGGACCATCTCGACCGGCTGGACCGGCTGCTGTGGGACCGCGATCAGGCGGCGGCGCGGCGCATGATGCCGCGCGTCGATCAGGCCCATCAGCTGCTCGCCGAGGCCCGTCTGCGCCTGATGTCCTTCGATCCCGGCGTGGACGCCGCCGTGCGGCGCGTCCCCGCCTCGCTGCGCAAGGACCCGGGGCTCGTCTACGACCGCGCGCGCTGGCGCCGGAACAAGGAGCTCTACGAGTCGGTGGTGGAGCTCCTCGATCCGCCGGTCGTCGGCGCCCGCCGTCCCGACCTGCTGTGGCGCGAGATGGAGGACGCCGCCCGCCGTGCGCTCACCCGCGGCGACATTTCCGTCGCCTACCGGCTGGCCAGGCATCACGGCGCCGAGTCCGGCATCGCCTTCGCCGACGGCGAGTGGCTGGCCGGCTGGATCGCGCTGCGCTACCTCCAGGAGCCGCAGCCGGCCTACGAGCATTTCCAGAGGCTCTATGCCGGCGTCACCTCCTCGATCAGCAAGTCGCGCGGGGCCTATTGGGCGGGCCGCGCCGCGGAGGCGATGGGCGAGGACACGCTCGCGCGGAACTGGTATCGCACCGCCGCCGAGGCGATGACCACCTATTACGGCCAGCTCGCCGCGCAGCGGCTGGGGACCGGCGAGGCGGCCCGCTTCCCCACCCTGCCGCAGCCGACCGCCGACCAGATCGCCGCCTTCGACGCCGACGAGCTGGTCCGGGTCGTCCGGGCGCTCGGCCAGATCGACCAGCTCGACCGCGCCAAGCCCTTCCTGGTCCGGCTGGTCGATCATGCCAGGACCCCGGCCGAGCATCGCCTGATCGCCGATCTTGCCGCGGATGAGGGACGCAACGACCTGATGGTGCTGGCGTCCAAGGAGGCCCGCCGCAACGGGGTGGAGCTGGTCGAGTATCTCTATCCGATGCGCGACCTTCCCGACGGGCTTTCGCCGGAGGCGGCGCTGGTGCTCGGCGTCATCCGGCAGGAGAGCGCCTTCGACGTCGCGGCCGTCAGCTCGGCCGGGGCGAAGGGTCTCATGCAGCTCATGCCCGGCACCGCCAAGCACGTGGCGAAGAAGCTCGGCCTCGGCTTCGACGAGAACAAGCTCACCCGCGACCCGAGCTACAACGTGCGCCTTGGCAGCGCCTATCTGCAGGAGCTGATCGACCGCTTCCGCGGGTCCTATATCCTGGCGATCGCCGGGTACAATGCCGGCCCGTCCCGCTCCGTCGAATGGATCCGCCAGTACGGCGATCCCCGCGACGCCGACGTGGACGTGATCGACTGGATCGAGAGCATCCCCTTCTCGGAGACGCGCAACTACGTGCAGCGGGTGATCGAGAACCTGATGGTCTACCGCCATCGGCTGGGCGATACTCAGCTCGCCCAGCATGAGGAGCCGGCGCTCGGGCCAGCGGGCGTTCACTGACACGTATCGCCCCGCCGGCCGTGCCGACGGGGGACTGCGTTGACGACCGCCATCCTGGCACCCATCGACGCCTGCGTGTTCGACGCCTATGGCACGCTGTTCGACGTGCACAGCGCGGCCGCCCGCTGCCGCGACGCCCTCGGCGACCGCGCCGATCGGCTGTCCGCGCTGTGGCGCCAGAAGCAGCTCGAATACACCTGGCTGCGCAGCCTGATGGGCCGCCACGCGGATTTCGCGCAGGTGACCGCCGAGGCGCTGGACTACGCCCTCGCCGCCGTCGGGAGCGCGGACCCAGAGCTGCGCCGCCGGCTGCTCGACATGTATCGTCGCCTGGATGCCTTCGGGGAGGTGCCGGAGGTCCTTGGCCGGCTGCGCCGTGCGGGACTTCCCACCGCCATCCTCTCGAACGGCAGCCCGGCCATGCTGGACAGCGCGGTCGGGAGCGCGCGGCTCGGCGATCTGCTCGACATGGTTCTCTCGGTCGAGTCCGTCGGCATCTACAAGCCCCACCCGTCCGTCTACCGCCTCGCGGTGGACCGGCTCGGCGTGCCCGCCGGGCGGATCTGTTTCCTGAGCTCGAACGGCTGGGACGCAGCCGGCGCGGCGCAGTTCGGGTTCCGGGTGGTCTGGGTCAACCGCTACGGGCAGCCTTCCGAGCGCCTGCCGGCCGGCCCGGAAGCGCTGCTCGAGGACCTGTCCGGCCTGCCCGCCCTGCTCGGGCATGCCTGAACCCAGCATGTCCGACTACGCCGAGAAGATCTATGCCGCCCAGGACGGGCTGCGCCTGCATTATCGCGATTACGGCGACCCGCAATCGTCCGGAACGCCGGTCCTCTGTCTCACCGGGCTCACGCGCAATTCCCGCGACTATCACGAGCTGGCGACGCGGCTCTGCACCGCCCGGCGGGTGATCTGCCCGGATTATCGCGGGCGCGGCCGCTCGGCCTACGATCCGGACTGGCGCAACTATCATCCGCGCAGCTATGTCGGGGACGTGCTGCAGCTGCTGATCGCGGCGAACCTGCACCGGGTGATCGTCATCGGCACGTCGCTCGGCGGGCTGATCGCCATGGCGCTGGCGGTGGCGCGGCCGGCGGCGCTCGCGGGCGTCGTGCTCAACGACGTGGGGCCGGTGATCGACCAGACCGGCCTCGACCGCATCAGGCTCTATATCGGCCGCGACCATCCGCAGGAGGACTGGGCGGGCGCCGTCGCCTTCGTCAAGCAGACCCTCGCCAGCCTGGGCGAGAAGAGCGATGCCGACTGGCGGCGGATCGCCGAGGGCACCTTCCGCGAGGGACCTGACGGCAAGCTGCACGTGGACTGGGACGTGGCGCTCGCCCGGCCGCTTCAGCGCATGGCGGTGATCCCCGACCTCTGGCCGCTGTTCCGCGCGCTGCGGCCGATTCCGACCCTCGCCTTCCGGGGCGCGCTGTCCGATCTGTTGACCGTGGACACGTTCGACCGTATGCAGCGCGAGCATCCGGCCCTGCTTCAGGTCACCGTGGCCGGAGTCGGCCATACCCCAACGCTCGACGAGCCGGAGTCCCGCCATGCCCTCGACGCATTCCTCGCCGGCTGCCGCTGATCGGAGCGGCGCCCTGCCGATCTTCGCCGACATCGAGGCCGCCGCCGAACGTCTGGCCGGTCATGCGGCGGTGACGCCCCTCCTCGGAAACGCGCAGCTCGACGCCCGGCTCGGGGCGCGCGTGCTGGTGAAGCCGGAGACGCTGCAGCGCACCGGCTCCTTCAAGTTCCGCGGCGCGTTCAACAAGATCTCGCGGCTCGCGGCGGGACCGGAACGGCCGGCCGCCATCGTCGCCTATTCCTCCGGCAATCATGCGCAAGGCGTCGCCGCCGCCGCGGAGATTGCCGGCATTCCGGCGGTCATCGTGATGCCGGCCGACGCGCCGGCGATCAAGGTCGCGAACACGCGCTCCTACGGCGCCGAGGTGGTGCTCTATGACCGACGGACGGAGCAGCGCGAAGCCATAGCGGCGAAGATCGCGGCCGAGCGCGGCGCGGCGATCGTGCCTCCCTACGACGATCCCGACATCATCGCCGGGCAGGGAACGGCAGCCCGGGAGATCGCGCTGCAGGCGCGCGAGATGGGGCTCGCTCCGGACATCCTGCTGGTGCCCTGCAGCGGCGGCGGCCTGGTTGCGGGCTCGGCCTTGGCCATGGAGGCCTTGTCGGCGAAGACGAGGGTCTATTCGGTCGAGCCGGAAGGCTTCGACGACCTGCGGCGTTCCCTCGAGGCGGGAAAGCGCGTGGCCAACGAGCGGCCCGCCGGGTCGTTCTGCGACGCCCTGCTCGCCCGCGAGCCCGGCCTGCTCACCTTCGAGATCAACCGGCGCCTGCTCGCCGGCGGGCTGGCGGTGAGCGATGCCGATGTAGCCGCCGCCATGGAGTATGCCTTCCGGGTGCTGAAGCTGGTGATCGAGCCGGGCGGCGCGGTCGGGCTGGCCGCCCTGCTCTCCGGCAGGATCGACGCGCGCGGCCGTACCGTCGCCGTGCTGTGCTCCGGCGGGAACGTCGATCCTGGCGTCTTCTGCGCTGCGGTGACCCGCGACGCGGGCTGAGCGGGGCCCGCGCGCCGAGGGGCAGAGCCCCGCGGCGACTCCCCGGGTCAGTGGCTGCCGGTGCCTGCCGCCATTCCGCCGAGACTCCCGCCGGCCAGCGGCGCCGCCGGCTTGTCCTTCACCAGGCTCATCCGGGCATCGCCGCTGAGCTGCGACTGCTCGATCCGCTTGCAATGACCTTCGAGGAAGGCGCCCGGCTCGATGGCCAGGGTCTGGTGCAGAATGTCGCCCGTCACCTTGGCCGTCTTGGCGAGCGTGACCGATGCACCCTTCACCTGACCGGAGACCGCGCCGCAGATCCGCACCGTGTCTGCGGAGATGGAGCCCTTGACGTGGGCGGCCTCGCCCACGGTCACCGTCCGGCTCTGGATGTCGCCCTCGATCGAGCCGTCCACCTGGATGTCGCCGTCGCTCACCAGGTCTCCGGTCACCTTCAGGTCGGCACTGATGATCGACGGCATGGCATTCCTCGCACTGGGCTTCGGCGACTCCGAGGTCGGAACCGGGGCCGCTGGCGGCGTGGCCGGCGGCTGCTTGCTACCCTTTGAAAACATATCGACCTGCCTTCAGAAAGTTCATCGGGTCGTACGGCTTCCCGTCGACCAGGATCTCGTAGTGTAGGTGCGGTCCCGTGCTTCTGCCAGAGCTCCCGAGCTTCCCGATCCTCTCGCGATAGCCGACCGTCTGCCCGGTCTCGACCGTGATCTCCTTCAGATGGGCGTAGCGGGTGTGGATGCCGAACCCGTGGTCGATCTCCACCATCCTGCCGTAGCTTCCCTTGCGCCCGGCGAATACCACCTTGCCGGGTGCCGTGGCCAGCACTGCCGAGCCCATCGGCGCGGTGAAATCGAGCCCCTCGTGCACCGCCAGCTTGGCGTTGAGCGGGTCCTTGCGCATGCCGAAGCTGCTGCCGATCGCATAGCCGTCGAGCGGCGCGTTGAGCGGCAGCGACCGCATGACCGCATGGAGCTGTTCCCAGCGGCTCATCTCGAGGTCGAGGGGCGCCACGCTGGCGAGAATGGCCCGTTCCCGGCGGGCCGAAGGCCGGGTCCCCGCGGGAACGAAGGGGCCGCCGAGGCCCATCAGCTGGGTGGAGACCTTGCGCAGCAGGCTGTCGACCTCGATCCCGGTCATCGCGACCGTCTTTTCGACCTCGTCCGCGCCGACGCGGGTCCGCTCCGCGAGGCGCAGCACCACGCTCTGATGCGAGGATTCGATCGCCGCGATGCGACTCTGCAGCCAGCCGACCTCCGAGCTCAGCCGGTCGCGCGCCAGGACGAGCTGCCGGCGCTGCCCGCGCAGCGCCTCCAGCTGGCGCTGGGTCTCGCCGAGCCGGCGCTCGGTCCGCAGGTTGCGGTCCGCCGCGACCGACAGGTCCTCCTCGAGCGAGGCGATCTGCACGCGAAGCTCGCTGCCGTCCGCCAGCGCGGCCACGCGGGCTTCCTCGGCCTCGGCCAGCCGCTCCTCCAGGTCGGCGAGCGCGGCGTCGAGCCCGGCATTTCGCGCGTCCGCCTCGGCCAGCGCGCGCTCCGCCTCGTCCAGCTGCGCCCTGAGCTCGTCCTGCTGCTCCAGCCCGGCGCGCTTCTCCTCCTCCGCGGCGGAGAGCTGCGCCTGCAGCAAGGCGATGTTCTGCGCGAGCTGCTCGTTGCGGCTGACCACGGCGCGCAGATCGCTCGCGAACAGATCGAGCTTGCCCTTCAGGCTGGCCGACCCCGCCAGGCCCTCGGCCCGCGTCTCGCGGCTGCGCGCCAGCTGCTCCTCGATCGCATGAACGTCGACCGACCCGCTCTGCCCGCCGATGATCGCGAGGAGCGCCTGCTCGTTGGCCTCGAGGTCGCGGGCGAGCGCGGAGAACTCGTCGTAATACTGCGAGACTTCGGCGAGCAGCTCGACATAGGCGGTGCGCGCCGTCTCGACGTCCTGCGCGCGCAGCTGCAGCCGGTATTCCGCGATCGTCCATCCGAGCGCGGTTGCGCCGAGGCCGAGCGCCACCGCCCCGACTGCGGCCGTCGCGGCGATCTGCCGGTTCGTGGAGAGGACCAGATAACGCACGCGACCGTCGCTGCGGACCAGGATCTCGCGCGGTCTGTACCAGCGCGCAATCGCAGCGCCAAGCTGCGTCCGGAGCTCTTGGATGCGCATGACTGAACGGCCCCTCTTCCAGAGATGCGATCGCACGCCTCTCCGCCCGACCTGTGTCGTTCTCCCTTCGCCCGCAATTCGACGCCGGCTGGCGTCTACCATCTGCACTTCGGCGCCCCTGCCACGCCGAAGATCGGGCCTGACGAATTATGGTCACGGCTTGCGCCGCAACCTTTCATTGCGGAAAACCGTACCCGGCCGTCCCCGGCCCGCGCAAGACGATTCTATGCCGCGGAAATGTCACACTCGCCCCGGGGCGGCAACAGGGTTAACGGCGTGGCTTCAAGGCGAAATGACGCTCCACATAGCCCACGATCTGAGCCACGCATTGGTCCACCGCGGCCTTGCGCGTGTCGACCACGAGTTCCGGCGATTCGGGCGCCTCGTACGGCGCGGAGATGCCGGTGAACTCGGCGATCTCGCCGCTCCGGGCCTTGCGGTAGAGGCCCTTGGGATCGCGCTCCTCGCAGGTCGCGACGTCGGCATCGATGAAGATCTCGTGGAAGGCCTGCCCGGCCGCATCGCGGGCGCGCCGCCGGTCGGCACGATAGGGCGAAATGAATGCGGTGATGACGATGACGCCGGCATCCGCGAACAGCGCCGCGACCTCGCCGATGCGGCGGATGTTCTCCGCGAGATCCTCCGGCGAGAAGCCGAGATTCGAGTTGAGGCCCTGGCGCACGTTGTCGCCGTCGAGCACGTAGACGTGATAGCCCTTGCGGAACAGCTCCTGCTCCACCGCCATGGCGAGGGTCGACTTGCCGGCGCCGGACAGGCCGGTGAACCACAGCACCCCGCCGTGATGGCCGTTGCGGGCGGCGCGCCCGTCCCGCGTGACGCGATGCTCGACGCTGTGCAGGTGACGGCTCTTCACCATCACGCTCGGCCGCTGGTCGGGATAGCCCTCCATGTCGATGAGCCCGCCGGCAACGATGTTGTGCCCGTCGCTCAGCGCGAACCGGCCGGTGCGCGGCAGGGCGCTCGCCTCGTCCAGGGCCACGAGCTGCCGGGTGCGCAGGATGACGTCGGCCACGCCGTGGCGCGGCACTTCGTTCAGCGCGCGCCGCGTCAGGTCGTCGATGTCGAAGACCTTCTCGATCTCCTGCACCACCACGTCGGTGGCCAGGGTGCCGAGCCGGAGCTGATAGCGCGCGCCCTCGACCAGGGGCTCGCGGCCGAGCCAGAACAGCCGGCCGCGAAACACGCTGGTCTCGACCGGCGGCTGCACCGTTCCGCTCGCCACCTCGCCGCGCTCGATGAAGAGCTGCTCGGTCAGCGTGATCCCGACGGACTGGCCGGCATGGACCGCCATGACCGGCGCCGGCGCATTCCACGCCTCGATGCTCGCCACCCGCGCCGCCTTGTTGCTCGGCGAGAAGACGATCTCGTCGCCGACCGCCAGCCGGCCGCTTTCGACCCGGCCCACCAGGATCCGGCGCTCGTCGAACTTGTAGACGTCCTGGATCGGCAGGCGCAGCGGCAGATCGGTCTGCCGCACCGCCGGGCTGAACGCGTCGAGCGCCTCGAGCAGCGTCGGCCCCTCGTACCAGGGCATGCTGTCGGCCCGCGCCACGATGTTGTGGCCCTCGCGCGCCGAAATGGGGATGAAGCAGTCCGCCTCGACCTCGAGTCCGGCCAGGTACTCGGTGAAGTCGTGGCGGATCTCGGCGAAGCGCGCTTGCGCGTTGCCGACGAGATCCATCTTGTTGACCAGCACCGCGACCTGGCGGATGCCGAGCAGGTCCAGAAGGAAGCCGTGGAAGCGCGACTGCTGCTGGATGCCCTGCCCCGCATCGATGAGCAGCAGCGCGGCGTCGGCGCTGGATGCGCCGGTGATCATGTTCTTGATGAACTCGCGATGGCCCGGCGCGTCGATGATGCAGTAGTCGCGCTTCGCCGAGTGGAACCAGATCTGCGCGGTGTCGATGGTGATTCCCTGGTCGCGCTCCGACTGGAACGCGTCCATGAGGAACGCCCATTCGAAATCCATGCCGCGGCGCTCGCACATGGCCTTGATGGCGTCGAGCTTCCCGTCGGGCAGCGAGCCGGTGTCGTGGAAGAGCCGCCCCACCAAGGTCGACTTGCCATGGTCGACATGGCCGGTGATCACGATGCGCAGCTGATCGCGCGGTCCGGCCTGGAGCGTCGAGGAAACCGTCCCGTAGCGCATCACATGTACCCCGCCGCGCGCAGGCGCTCGAAGGCGTCCTCGGTCTCGCGGTCCATGGCGCGCCCGGCCCGCTCCGGCGCCCGGGTCTGCTCGAGTTCGGCGATGATCTCGTCGACCGTCGCGGCGGTGCTGTCGATCGGGGAGGTGATGTCCTGGTCGCCGAGCGAGCGGTAGCGCTTGCCGTTCTTGGCGAAGTAGAGCTCCACGATCGGAATGTTCTCGCGACGGATGTAGCGCCAGATGTCGAGCTCGGTCCAGTGCAGCAGCGGGTGCACGCGCAGATGGGTGCCTTCAGGCAGGTCGGTGTTGAAGTAGTCCCAGAACTCCGGCGGCTGGTCGCGGAAATCCCACTCCCCGGCGTCGCCGCGCGGACTGAACACACGCTCCTTGGCGCGCACGCTCTCCTCGTCCCGGCGGATGCCGGCGATGATCCCCTTCAACCCGTATCGTGCGATCGCGTTCCGGAGTCCCAGCGTCTTGCGCGCCGCGGATCGGGCCGCCGGCGGCAGGGTCGGATCCGTCTCCTCGATCGGCGGGCATTTGTCGGCGATCAGGTTGAGGCCCCATTCGACCGAGTAGCGGTCGCGGAAGGCGTACATCTCCGGAAACTTCTTCTCGGTGTCGATATGCATCACCGGAAACGGCACCCGCCCGAAGAAGGCCTTGCGCGCCAGCCAGACCATGACGTTGCTGTCCTTGCCGAGCGACCACAGCATGGCGAGCTTGTCGATGCGGGCGAAGGCCTCGCGCAGGATATAGACGCTCTGGGATTCGAGCTGGTCGAGATGATCCATGGGTTTTCCATCGAGTCCGGCTGCCGGGGCGTCCGGCGAGGAATGCGCCGCCCTGAAGGCGCTGCGCGAGGGCCGCTGGTCGGCGTTTAGCGCCTCTTTCGACGGAAGGCAACCGCCAGATCGGGCGATTCCGGGTTGCTCGTCCGATGACACGGCGGCACGGCCGCCGCCGAACGTTCAGTCCCGGCCCTCCGCCGCCTCCGCCGCGGCCGGGGCGGGCCGACGCCATTCGAAGACCGCGATCAGGCAGCCGGTCTCGGTCCGGGAATTGTGATGCGTTCCGGGCTGGTAGCTCACGAAGTCGCCCGGCCCGAACACGGCCCCGTCGTCGTCGATCAGCTCGCCCTCGAGCATGAGAAATTCTTCCATGCCGGGGTGGTCGTGGGGAATGGTGACCGCCCCCGGCGCCATCCGCATGAGATAGCAGCCGGTGCTCGACCGCCGGTCGTAGCTGATTGACAGCCAAGACATTTCCGGCTGGAGCGGCCCGTCCAGGTCGTAGGGCTGGAACGGCTGCGCGGAGATCCGGACCACTGCCCGGCCCGTTCGGGCCGGCGCCGCGCTGTTAACGGGGCTCTTACCCTTTGGAGATATCAAGGTTCCCTGCCTGGTGAAGCAGCCGTAAGCGACCGCGAAGACGCGAGGACACGATCATGGCAAAGGCGCAGAGCGTCAAGTACAGCGTCCTCGCGGCCAACGGCCCCGACTGGTCGCCCTATGGCGAGACCGGTGACATGTCGGCCGCCCTGGGCGCCGCCCGCAATCTCCTGCGCTCCGGCCAGGCCGCGCGGGTGAAAGTGGTCAAGCAGTTCCTGGACAGCGCCACCGGCCGCAACGTCAGCACGACGATCCTCGAGGAGGATTCCCGCAGCGCCGCGAAGACGGCCGGCGGCATGGGCGCCGCCGGCTGGCTGGCCCTCGGCGGCATCATGTTCGTGATCGGCTTCGGTCTGGTCTTCCTCGCCAAGACCTACGTCCTTTAGCGCCGCATCTCGATCCGCGGACGCTCGAGCCCAAACGAAGAACGGCCGGACCCGAAGGCCCGGCCGCTCCCCTCCCCACACATGAACCGTCGGTTCAGGCGGCGCGCACCGCCTGAAGGAACTTCCCGACCTCGCCGCTCAGCACGTCGCCCTGCCGCGCGAGCTCGCCCGAGGCGGCCAGCATCTGGCTGGCGGCGGCCCCGGTGTCGCCCGCGGCCTGGGTGACGCCGGCGATGTTGGACGAGACCTCCTGCGTGCCGGCGGCGGCCTGCTGCACGTTGCGGGCGATCTCCTGCGTCGCCGCGCCCTGCTCCTCGACCGCCGAGGCGATCGTCGTGGCGATCTCGTTGATCCGGCCGATCGTCTCCCCGATCGCCTGGATCGCATCGACCGCGTCCCGCGTCGCCTGCTGGATCCCGGC
The DNA here is from genome assembly GCA_036724615.1 of Alphaproteobacteria bacterium. Classification (GTDB taxonomy): domain Bacteria; phylum Pseudomonadota; class Alphaproteobacteria; order Dongiales; family Dongiaceae; genus DAIMFL01. The sequence continues at coordinate 78,818 of DAIMFL010000002.1, forward strand.
GATCTGGCCGGTGATCTCGTCGGTCGCCTTGGCGGTCTCGTTCGCGAGGTTCTTCACCTCCGAGGCCACCACCGCGAAGCCCTTGCCGGCCTCGCCGGCCCTGGCCGCCTCGATCGTCGCGTTGAGCGCCAGCAGGTTGGTCTGGCTCGCGATGTCGGTGATCAGCTGCACCACCTCTCCGATGCGCTGCGCCGCCTCGGCCAGGCCCTGGACCTGCCGGTTGCTGCGCTCGGCATCGGCGACGGCCTGGCCGGCGATCTCGGCCGACTGCGCCACCTGCCGGCTGATCTCGGCGATCGAGGAGCTGAGCTCCTCCGCCGCGCTCGCCACGGTCTGCACGTTGGTCGAGGCCTGTTCGGAGGCGGCGGCCACCGCGGTCGACTGCCGCGAGGTCTCCTCCGCCGTGGCGGTCAAGGTCTGCGCCGTCGACTGCATCTCGTTGGCGGACGCCGTGACCTTCTCGACGATGCCGCCGACGCTGGTCTCGAACCCGTCGGCGAGCTCGTTCATCAGCCGCTTCTTCTCGTCGGCCGCCCGGCGCTCCGCCTCGGCCTGCTCGGCCTTGAGGCGCTCCATCTCGACGGCGTTGTCCTTGAAGACCTGCACGGATTTCGCCATCTGGCCGATCTCGTCCTCGCGATCGAGCGCCGGCACCTCGACGGCGTGATCGCCCTGCACCAGCCGGCGCATGGCCTCGGCCATCGCGATGACGGGCCGCGCCAGGCTGCTGCCGAAGAGCCAGGCGCACAGAGCGCCGAACAGAATGCTCGCGGCGCCGACGACGAGTGCGATGTCGCGCAGCCGGTTGGCATCGGCCAGGGCGCTCTCCAGCGGCACGGTGACGACCAACGACCAGGGCGTCACCGTCTTGCCGATCCTGATCGGCGCCAGGACGCTCAGCATCTCCTCGCCGCCGATCTCGACGATGGTGTGCAGCGGCTGGCCCGACTGGACGGCCTCGAGCACGCCGTCCACGCCTGCGAAGCCGTCGCCCTCGCCGAGCGGCTTGCCCGTCAGCCCCTCGGTGCCATGGGCGGCGTAGCTGCCGCCATTGCCGAGCACACCGACCGTGCCGGTGCCATACGGTCGGATCTCGCGGACCATCTCGTCCAGGGAGCTCAGGGCGATGTCGACGCCCGCCACACCCACGATCTTTCCGTCGACGCGGATCGGGGCGGCGAGCGTGGTCATCTGCGTGGCCTTGCCGTTCACTTCATAGCTGTACGGGTCGAGCACCGTCTCGTTGCCGGAGTCCCGGGCGAGCAGATAGTAGTCGCCGATGCCCGGCGTCTCGTAGTCGAGCAGCGGCTCGCGGACGATGCCGCCCTTGTCGTCGCGATGCCAGTACGGGATGTAGCGCCCGGTCGCGTCATGTCCCGCCTTGTCGGCATAGAAGG
>DAIMFL010000002.1:80224-106719 GCA_036724615.1 Alphaproteobacteria bacterium
AGTCCTGACCGTCGAGCGCGTTGGGCGCCCACACCGTCCAGGTGCCGAGAAACTGGGGATTCTGCTCCAGCACGTTGGCGAGGACCCGGTCGAAGGCCTGACGTCCGGCCTGCCCCGCCACCTTCATGCCCTCGAAGGCATGGGCGAGGTTGCGTGCCGCGTCCATCGCCACCGATAGATCGGACTGCACCTCCGCGGCATAGCGGGCCGCGATCTCCTGCGCCATCGTATCGGCGTTCCGCTTCGCCGCATCGACCGCGATCCAGGTCACGAGCCCGATCACGGCGGCAAAGCCGACGGCGCAGACGGCGACCACCGCGCCCGCGATCTTCCACTTGAGCCCCAGCTGCTTCAGAGACATTCCGCCCTCCCTTCGGCGCCGCGCAGAACGGCGCTCGCACTCCGCCCCTGCGCGGCGATCCGGACCTTCGGGCCGGGCGCGCAGCGGGAAAACTGCGAGGACTTTGCTCCGGTTCTCTTAAAGGAGGGTTAGCCCCGCTGCCGAAAGCGTTCCTGAGGGGAAAGTGGGTCAGGCAGCGCGCCGCTTGCGGCGCACGACATAATCATCCAGCGCGTCCCGGATCGCCGGGCCCAGCGCCGGCGGCTCGTACCCGGCCAGCAGGCCGCGCCAGACCTGCTCGGCGCGTCCGGCGGCGTCGACGGGCGGATCCAGCGGCGGCAGCAGCCGAGGGACCGGCGCAGGCCGGCCGGTCAGAAAGGCCGCGAACGCCGCCAGCATCTCGGCATCGACGATCAGCTTCTCGAAGGAGGCGGTGAGCCCGCCCTCCAGCCAGCCGGCCCCGTGCTCCAGCACGTTCGTCCCGCCCATCAGCGCCGCCCAGCTCGCCATGGCGGACTCGTAGCCGCCCTGGGCGTCCACCGCATTCGAGGCATTCACGTTGCTCGACCGGTAGGGAAGGCCGTAGCGCCGGGCGAGCTGGCCGCCGGCGAGCGTCGCCTTGGCGTATTCGGGCGTGCCGAAGGCCGGAGAACCGCTCTTCATGTCGACATTCGAGGTGAAGCCGCCATAGACGACCGGGGCGCCCGGGCGGACCATCTGGGTGAGCGCGGCGACGGCCAGCGCCTCGGCGTTCTGCAGGGCCAGCGCGCCGGCGAGGGTGACCGGCGCCATGGCGCCGGACAGGGTGAACGGCGTCACCATCGTCGCCTGCCCCGCCGAGGCCAGGGCGATCAGCCCCTCCCCCATCGGAATGTCGAGGCGCAGCGGCGAATTGGTGTTGACCACGGTCATCTGCGCCGGCTCGCGCAGCAGCCCGTCGCGGTCGGTGCCGAGCGCGATCGCCGTCATCTCGATCGCGTCCTCGACCCGGTCGCCGCCGAGCGCCCAGCACTGCCACGTCTTGTCGGTCAGGGTGATGGCGGCGAGGTAGTAGTCGAGATGCCGCGTCTCCGGCGGCAGGTCGGTGGGCTCGGTGGGACCGCCGCCCTCCTGGTGGACGATATCCAGGCACTGCACCACCCGGATGTAGTCGCACATGTCGGCGTAGCAACCGGGGCGGCGCCCCCTGCCGAGATCGCTCACATAGGCCGGTCCGCCGACCGAGGTGAAGACGAGGTGGTGGCCGCCGACGGTCACGCTGCGCTCGGGATTGCGGGCGCGCAGCGTGAACTCGGCGGGCGCCAGGGCGACGGTCTCCTCGATCAGCGCGGGATCGAAGCGCACCCGCCGCGTCGCGCGGTCGGCCACCGCCCCGGCCCGGGCATAGAGGTCGAAGGCGCGATCGCTCAGCACCTCGATCCCGATATCGCGCAGAATCCGGAGCGATGCGCGGTGGACCGCCTCCACCTGCTCGGCCGACAGCACCTCGAGCGGCGGCAGCGGATTGACGAAGGAACCCTTCGCCGCGCCGCTCATGGAACGACAAGCCTCTCCCGCCGGTACGGCACCTCCCCGGCCGGCGCCGCATCGAGCTCGCGCGCGATCCGGTGCCCGGAATAGACGGCGTGGATGATCGCCCCGGGCGCGTAGCAGTCGCCGATCCGGGTGACCGAGCGTATGCCGGCGCGCTCGACCGCCGCGGGATCGGCGGCGATCTCGTGATAGAGCCGATCGTCGGGCATGCGGGCGCCGAGAAGCAGCAGGGAGTCGCAGTCGATCCGCTCGAGGCGGCCGGTATAGATGCAGGCGACCTCGATCCCGCCCTCCGCCATGCGGACGAGCCGCCGAGTCAGGACGATGGTGACGCCGAGCTCGAGAAGCTTGCGCTGAACCCGGCCCTGCTCGTCGGTCATCTTGGTCCAGCTCGACACCTCGACCGACGGGGTGACCAGCGTGACCTGCCGTCCCTCGCGCGCCAGCAGCTCCGCCAGGGCGCCGCCCATGTAGTGATGCTCGTCGTCATAGATGACGACCGGTCCCTTCGGCCGTCCCCCCGCGAGGATGTCGTCCGGGGTGAAGATGCCCGCCCGGTCGGCGCCCGGTACCGGCGCCTCGTTGAAGTAGCCTATGCCGTCGCGGCGCCAGCGGGCTCCGGTCGCCAGGATCACGTGATCGAAGCCGAACTCCAGCACCTGCTCGGCGCTGAGCCGGCTGTCGAGATAGACCTCCACATTGGGCAGCTTCTCGATCTGGCCCACCCGGTAGTCGCGGACGCGCGCCCAGCTCGACAGCCCGGGCAGCAGGCATTCGCGGCCGACCCGCCCGCCGAGGCTCGTCGTCGCCTCCGCCAGCGCCACCGCGTAGCCGCGCTTGCCGAGGGTCATGGCGCATTCGAGCCCGGCCGGCCCGGCCCCCACCACCAGCACCCGGCCGTCGGAGCCCTTCGCCGGGACCCGCTCGGGGTGCCAGCCGCGGCGCCATTCCTCGCCCATCGTGGGATTCTGGGTACAGCGGATCGGCACGTTCTCGTTGTTCGCCGCCCGGCACATGTTGCAGCCGATGCATTCGCGGATCTCGTCCTCGCGCCCCTCCTCGATCTTCCTGGGCAGGAAGGGGTCGGCGATCGACGGCCGCGCCGCGCCGATCAGGTCGAGGATGCCGCGGCGGATCTGCGACACCATGGTATCCGGCGAGGTGAAGCGGCCGACGCCCACCACCGGCTTGGTCGTCACCGTCTTCACGAAGGAGACGAAGCGCTCCTGATAGCCCTCCTCGGAAAAACGGGCGCTCCAGGAATCGTTCTCGACATAGGAAAGGTTGACGTCCCAGAGATCCGGCAGCTCGGCCAGCATCTCGACCACCTCGCGGCCCTCGCCGTCCGAGGTGACGCCGTGATCGCCGATCAGCTCGTCCACCGCGAAGCGCACGGCGACCGCGCAGGTGTCGCCCACCGCCTCCTTGGTGTCCTCGATCATCTCCCTGAGCAGCCGCACGCGGTTCTCGAGACTGCCGCCATATTCGTCGGTCCGGTGGTTGAGCCGCCTGGCGATGAACTGGAACGGCAGATAGGCATGGCCGGCATAGACGTAGACGATGTCGAACCCGGCGCGCTTCGCCCGTTTCGCCGCGTCGACCTGCCAGCGCCGCAGGTTGCGGATGTCGGTCTTGTCCATGGCCCGGGTCTGCGCGGGATAGACGGCATGCAGCAGATGGCCGGAGGGCGAGATCGACGGCAGACGGCTGGTGCGGTTCGTCGCATGGTTGCCGCCGTGCCACAGCTCGACGCCGGCGAGCGCGCCGTGGGCGTGGACCTTGTCCGCCATCAGCGCCTGGCAGCGCACGTCGTCCTCGTCCCACAGGCTGGCATACGGAAAGGGCGAATCGTCCGCCGTGGGATGGATCGAGCAGTATTCGGTGCACACCACGCCCCAGCCGCCCTCGGCCTTCACCTCCCGCATGGCGGCCAGCATCTGCGGCAGCATGAAGCCCATGCCGCTGCAATGCGGCACCTGATAGAAGCGGTTTTTTGCGGTAACCGGGCCGATGCGGACCGGCTCGAACAGCACGTCGTAACGCGGATTCCTGGCCACGTGGAATGTCCCTGATGATCGCCGGACACCGGCCGTCCCCCCGGGGGCGTTGGGGCCGGTCGCTCCGTTTACGCCGGAAGCGCGTCTGAAGCTAGCCGGCGAATTGCCCCGCGTCAGACAGCGGTCGCGTCGCCGGCTGTCCCGCCGGCGACCAGCCCCCCAGAGGCGTAACCGAAAAAAACCAGGGCGCGCGGGATAAATACCCGGCGCCCACGCACATGAGCCCGTGCCTTCAGGGGACATGCAACCGCAGATCGGTCCGGAACGACGATGATGCAGGCGGTCCGGCTTCGTCACGCCGAATGCAGGGGAGCCGAGGCTCGGCGATGGCGGGCGATTGCCCGTCTTCCGGGGCGGCGAAGAACGCCGGGACAAAGATGTCGATCCTATCCGATCCGCAGCCGCTTCGCCGCCCGAATCCACGCGCGGAAGCGGTGCCGAAAACGCAACGGTGCTATGCGTTTGCGGCTGATGCTTCATTCCGGGTTTAGCTCCAGATTTGCCACGTCCGAAGTTGCCTTTTCGGGCCATCGTCCGGCCCAGGAGAAAGATCGCTGTCGCGCCCCGCCAAGGCGCGGTTGCTGAGTAGACAGGCACCTGTCGGACTCCCCCGTCTCCCTCCCCGCCCATCCACGCTGCACCTCTCGGGGTGCCGCAACGGCGGGAGCGCGCGACCCGGGTCCGGCCGATGGTGCCAGGCGGCTGAAACGGTCGAAAAGAACGGGAATGGAAGGCGTCATGCGTTGGAATCTTGCTGTCGCGGCGGCCATCGTGGCGGCTGCGACGCTCCTCTGGGCGGCCGTCAACCGGCCGGTGGAGGGCGAGAACTGGCTGGGTCCCATCCAGGGCGTGTCCTTCAGCCCGTTCCAGTCGGGCGACGACGCGGCCGGCGCCGACCAGCCCACCGAGGACGAGATCCGGGGCGACATCGCCCTGCTGTCCGGCAAGGTGAAGCGCCTGCGCACCTATGCCTCGACCGGGATGCTGGGCGAGGTCCCGCGCCTGGCATCCGAGTACGGGCTCGACGTCATGGCCGGCGCCTGGATCGACCAGGACCGGGCGCGCAACCAGGAGGAGGTGGCGCGGCTGGTCCGGATCTCCCTGATGGACCGCAATGTCGGCCGGCTGATCGTCGGCAACGAGGCGCTGCTCCGCGGCGACGTCACCGTCGACGAGCTCACCGGCTACATCCGCACGGTCAAGGCGCTGGTCCGCGATCCGGTCAGCACCTCCGAGCCCTGGCATGTCTGGCTCGATCATCCGGAGCTCGCCCGCGAGGTGGATTTCCTGGCGGTCCACATCCTCCCGTTCTGGGAAGGCATCTCCGCCGAGGCCAGCGTCGATTTCATCCTGCAGCGCTACCGCGAGCTGCAGATCGCCTTTCCCGGAAAGCCGATCGTGCTGACCGAGGTGGGCTGGCCGAGCAACGGCCTCACCCGCAAGGACGCGGTCGCCTCCCCCGTCAACCAGGGCATGTTCCTGCGCCGCTTCCTGAACGCCGCCGCCATGCACGATCTCGACTACATCATCGTCGAGGCGTTCGACCAGCCGTGGAAGGCGAACCTGGAGGGCGGCGTGGGCGCCTATTGGGGCCTGTTCGACGCCGACCGGATCCCGAAATTCTCCTTCTACGGCCCGCTGCAGAACATGCCGGACTGGGAGTACTACGCCGCCGGATCGGCCGGGATCGGCTTCGCCCTGATCCTCTGGCTGCTGGCGCGCCAGCCCGAGCTTCGGCTGCGCGGCCGGGTGTTTCTCGGCGTGCTCGCCCAGAGCGTGGTGAGCGGCGCGGCGCTGGTCTGGGCCGCCTATGCGAACCGCTACGTCACGCTGACCGACGCCACGGTGCTGGGCGTGCTGGCGCCCGGCCTCCTGCTGCTGTTCATGGTGGTGCTGACCGAAGGCGTCGAGATGGGGGAATCCCTCTGGACGCTGCGCTGGCGCCGTCGCCTGGTGCCGACCGGCGACGGGCCGGCACCGGCGCGCCTGCCCAAGGTCTCGGTGCACGTCCCCTGCTACAACGAGCCGCCGGAGATGGTGATCGAGACGCTGAAGGCGCTCGAGCGGCTGGACTACCCCGATTTCGAAGTCCTGGTGATCGACAACAACACCAAGGACCCTGCGGTCTGGCAGCCGGTGAGGACCTATTGCGAGAATCTGGGGCCACGGTTCCGCTTCTTCCATCTCGATCCGTGGCCGGGCTTCAAGGCGGGCGCGCTGAACTTCGCGCTGAAGGAGACCGCGCCCGACGCCGAGATCATCGCCACGATCGACAGCGACTACGTGGTCGAGCGCAACTGGCTCAAGGATCTCGTCTCCCTGTTCGACGACCCGAAGGTGGGCCTCGTCCAGGCGCCGCAGGATTACCGCGACGCGCAGGAGAGCCTGTTCAAGCGCATGTGCTTCTGGGAGTACGCCGGGTTCTTCCATCTCGGCATGCATCACAGGAACGAGCGCAACGCCATCATCCAGCACGGCACCATGGCGCTGATCCGCAAGGCCGCGCTGGAGAAGGTCGGCGGCTGGGGCGAATGGTGCATCACCGAGGACGCGGAGCTCGGCCTGCGGCTGTTCGAGGCCGGCTACCTCGCACATTACGTCCAGTACTCCTACGGCCGCGGCCTGATGCCGGACTCCTTCATGGCGTTCCGCAAGCAGCGCTATCGCTGGGCCTACGGCGCGGTGCAGATCATGAAGCGCCACTGGCGCGAGCTGCTGTCGTTCCGCCGCACGTCGCTCCAGACCGGCCAGCGCTACCATTTCCTCGCGGGCTGGCTCGGCTGGGTCGCGGACGGGCTGCAGCTCCTGTTCATTCTCGCCGCGCTCGGCTGGTCGGCCGGGATCGTGCTGCTGCCGCAGTATTTCGAGCCCCCGCTCACGCTCTTCATGGCCGCCACCCTGTCGCTCTTCTTCTTCAAGGTGGTGAAGTCGCTCTGGCTCTATGCGGCGCGGGTGCGCTGCGGCGTGCTCGACACGCTCGGGGCCGCCGTCGCCGGGCTCGCCCTGTCGCACACCGTGGCGAAGGCGGTGATCGCCGGCATCTTCACCTCGAAGCTGCCCTTCCTGCGTACGCCGAAATGCGAGGACCAGCCCGCCATCATCCGCGGCCTGATCGCGGCCCGGGAGGAGATCGTGTATCTCCTCCTGCTCTGGGGCGGGGCTGTCGCCGTCTGGATCGCGCGCGGCGAGTTCGAGCCGGCGGCGCGGCTCTGGGCGATCCTGCTCGTGGTGCAGTCGCTGCCCTATGTCTCGGCCCTGGCGATGTCGATGATCAACGTGCTGCCGGCGCCGCGCCTGCGCCCGGTGGTCACGCCTGCACCGGCCGCCGACGCCAAGCCGGCGGAATAGGAAGCGGTCATGTCGGAGCGATTTGCTGGCGCGTAGGTATATTGTCATGCGCGGGCCCTCATCCCGAGCTTGTCGAGGGAGACCCGCGCATCCATGGTGCCGCTGGCGTAGGCGGCAAAATGGATTGCCGGGTCGAGCCCGGCAATGACATATGAGGAGTTACCGTGACGCGCTGGTTCGCTTTCGTCGCCTTCGCCCTCGCCACGGCGGCGGCCTTTCTGTTCTGGTCCTGGCTCGGCCGGCCGCAGGCGATCGCCGAAGCCGGGGTGGACCGGGTCGCCTGCCTGTCCTACAGCCCGTTCCGCACGGGCCAGACCCCGTTCGACCCGTCCTTCGTCGTGCCGCGCGCGCAGATCGAGGAAGACATGCGCATCCTGGCCGAGCGGACCGGCTGCGTGCGCAGCTATGCGGTGAACCAGGGCCTGGAGGTCGTGCCGGAGGCGGCGAAGGCGGCCGGGCTCGAGGTCGTGCTCGGCGCCTGGCTCGGCCGCGATCCCGAGCACAACGTGCGCGAGATCTCGACCGCCGTCGCGCTCGCCAACGCCCATCCGGAGACCGTGCGCGCCATCGTGGTCGGCAACGAGGCGCTGCTGCGCGGCGAGATCGGCGCGGACGCGCTGGCCGCCCTGCTGCGCGACGCCCGGAGCCGGACCGAGATCCCCGTCACCTATGCCGATGTCTGGGAGTTCTGGATCCGCAACGGCCCGGCGCTGGTGGATGCCGTCGATTTCGTGACCGTGCACATCCTGCCCTATTGGGAGGACGATTCGGTCGCGATCGACCACGCGCTCTCCCATGTCGGGGCGGTGATCGGGCTCGTGGAGGAGGCCTTCCCGGGCAAGCCCGTCATGATCGGCGAGGTCGGCTGGCCGAGCGCGGGACGCATGCGCGATGGCGCCCTGCCGAGCCGCGTCAACCAGGCGCGGTTCATCCGCGAGTTCGTGGCCTTCGCCGAAGGCCGGCAGCTCCGCTACAACCTGATCGAGGCCTTCGACCAGCCGTGGAAACGGGCGCTCGAAGGCACGGTGGGCGGGCATTGGGGCCTCTACGACCCGCTGCGGCGGCCGAAATTCGACCTGTCGGGGCCGGTCAGCAACCATCCGCAGTGGATGGTCAGCTTCCTCTCGGCGACGCTGTTCGCCGTTCTGCCCATCCTGTGGGCGGCGCGCCGGCCCCTTCCTTATCTTCGCTGGCTGAGCCTCGCCGTCCTGGCCCAGGCCGCCGCCGCCGTCCTCGTCCTGCAGGGGAATTACGCGCTGCTCACCAGCCGCACCGCCGCGAGCTTCGCGATCGCGGCCACCGGCCTGTCGGTGACCGCGGTCACGGGATGGCTGCTGCTCGATGCCTTCGCGCGAAGCGACTGCGGCGCGGCGCGGACCGCGCCTCTTCGCGCCGTGCTCTCCTGGCTGCGCTTTCCGCGCCCGGCCGGAGGCAGCCGCGCGACGGTGCTGGGGGCCCTCCGCCTGGTCGCCGTCGCGGGTGCGCTCGCCGCCAGCCTCGGCCTGGTCTTCGATGCGCGCTATCGCGACTTCCCGACCGTCGCCTTCCTGGTGCCGGCCATCGGCTTCGCGCTCGCCGCCTGGGCCTGCCGGCGCGACGGCTTGCCGGAGGCCGGTCGCGAGGAGGCCTGGCTCGCCGCGCTGCTCGTCGCGTGCGCGATTGCGATCGCGGTGGTCGAAGGTCCCTTGAACCTCCAGGCCCTCGCCTGGGCGGCCACCTGCCTGCTGCTGGCAGCGCCCTGGGGGCTCCGGATGGCGACCGCGCGCCGAGCCGCTGCGGCGTCCGCCTAGCGGCGCACCGCGCGCAGGAGCCCGATCACGAAGCCGGCGGCCGCGGTGTCGGCATTGTAGAGGACGAGACCCGCCGCCCCGGCCGCGAGCGCAAGAACCGCCATGCCGCGCCAGTCGAGGAGATGCGAGAGGATCCCGGTGACGAGGCTCAGCAGGCCGAGCGCGCCGCTGCCGAAGAGCATCACCACGGCGGCGCGCAGCTGGCACCACCAGGGACCCGTGCCGGGATCGCAGAGCAGCCCGATCGAAGCCGGCTCCACCACCCGGTAGCGCAACGCCATCGCCGCGCCGAGCGTTAGCAGCACGAGCGAGATGACCGTCGCGGGATACGGGAGAATGCGCATCTGGGGAGACCCTGTTCTGCGCCGGCCCGTTCTCCCATGTCATGCCCGGACTTGATCCGGGCATCCATCGTGCAGTGGCACCATGGATCGCCGGGACAAGCCCGGCGACGACAGCGGTGAGAATGCCGGAGCCGAGCACTCGCCGGGCATCCTAACGACAATCCCCCGCGACAGCCATAGCGAGCCCCGCGCGGAGCGATGACATGGCCAAGGGCAGCATCCATATCGGCACCTCCGGCTGGAGCTATCGCCACTGGATGGGCGGCGCTTTCTATCCCGAAACGCTGAAGGCTGCGGACCAGCTGCCCTGGTACGCGGAGCGCTTCGACACCGTCGAGCTCGACGGCACGTTCTATCGCCTGCCGAAGCGCGAGACCTTCGCGACCTGGTGCCGCAAGACGCCGCACGGATTCCGCTTCGCCCTGAAGGCGAACCGCTACATCACGCATATGAAGAAGCTCAAGGACCCGGAGCAGAGCCTCGATCGCATGCTGGCCGCCATCGAGGGCCTCGGCGACAAGCTCGGCCCCGTGCTGTTCCAGCTGCCGCCGAGCTGGAAGATCGACCTGGACCGGCTGCAGGCGTTCCTGTCGGCCTTGCCGAAGCGCCGCGGCTACGCCTTCGAGTTCCGCCACGAAAGCTGGTTCGACGGCCGGGTCTACGCCGCGCTGGAACGGCATGCGGCGGCATTCTGCATCTACCATCTGGCCGGCCGGCAATCGCCTTTCGTGGTCAGCGCGCCGCTGGTCTATATCCGCCTGCACGGCCCGGACGGCGCCTATGCCGGCAGCTATCATGGCAACACGCTGCGCAGCTGGGCCCGGCGCATCGCCGACTGGCAGGCTTCCGGTCATGACGTATGGTGCTTCTTCGACAACGCCCAGAACGCCTACGCGCCAAAGAACGCGCTGCAGCTGAAGGCGCAGCTGGACTCCCGCTGAAGCCATTCTTCCCATCGGGCCACGGGCTGGGCAGGAAAATCCCCGGCCGCTAGACTTGCGCATCGTGGACAAGGGGAGGATATCGCCATGATGAGCGTCGGTGGCCGATCCGGCGGTCGGGCGGCGCGCCTGGCCGCGCGCAAAGCGCCCGGCGCCAGCTCGGCCGTGCGGCCGGGGCTGGAAGGCGGGCGGTATCAGGTCCTGACCGAGCGGGACATGCAGCGTATCCATGACGCCGTGCTCGAGGTGCTGGAGACCGTCGGCATGGCGGACGCCACGCCGGAGGTCACGGAGCTGGCGCTCGGCAAAGGCTGCGTGCCGCACGAATCCGGCCGGCTCCTCTTCCCGCGCGCGCTGGTCGAGGACACGCTCGCCAAAGCCGGGCGCGAGTTCGTGATGTATGCGCGGGACGGCCGGAGCGAGCTTCATATCGGCGGCGGCAAGGTGCATTTCGCGACGAGCGGCGAGGCGATCTCGATCTTCGATCCGGAGACGCGCAGCTATCGGCCGTCCACTTTGCTCGACATCTATGATTGCGCCCGGCTGGTCGACACGCTGGAGCACATCCATCAGTACGGGCAGACCTGCGTGGCGACGGATCTCGTCGACCCGCTGGAGCGCGACGTCTCGATCGCCTATGCGCTGGCCGCCGGCACGATCAAGACCTCCGGCATGTCGATCAGCGGCGCCGGCAACCTCCAGGCCGTGATCGCCCTCTGCGACATGATCCTCGGCGGCGAGGGCCGCTTCGTCGCGCGGCCGTTCTGTTCCATCGGCGGCTGCTGTCCCGTCGTCTCGCCGCTGCGCTTCGCGGAGGAGAGCCTGACCACGCTGGTGGAGACCGTACGCCTCGGCCTCATCGGCGACATCGCCATCGCCGGCCAGGCGGGCGCGACGGCGCCCGTGACGCTCGCCGGCGCCCTCGTCCAGTCGCTCGCGGAGACGCTGGCCTGCCTGTGCATCGTGGAGATGGTGCGGCCCGGCGCGCCGATGATGTTCGGCGCCTGGCCGTTCGTCTCGGACCTGCGCACCGGCTCCTTCACCGGCGGCAGCGGCGAGCAGGGCCTGCTGATGGCCGCGGTCGCGCAGATGGCGAAATTCTACGATCTGCCGAGCAGCGTGGCGGCCGGGATGAGCGACGCCAAGGTCCCGGACAACCAGTCGGGCTTCGAGAAGGGCATCACCACGGCCGTCGTCGCGCTCGCCGGGGGCAATTTCATCTCCGAGGCGGCGGGCATGCAGGCGAGCCTGCTCGGCGTCTCCTACGAGGCGCTGGTGATCGACAACGACATGCTGGGCGTCGTGCAGCGCACCTTGCGCGGCATCGAGGTGAGCGACGAGACCCTGGCGGTCGACGTCATCCGCGAGGTGGCGCTCGGCGGCCCCGGCCATTTCCTCGGCCATGCCGAGACGCTGGCCAAGATGCAGACGGAGTATCTCTATCCGGCCATCGCCGACCGGCAGAGCCCGAACTCCTGGGGCGAGTCCGGCGCGCGCGACATCCACGAGGTCGCGCGGGAGCGGGTGCGCGACGTGCTGTCCAGCCATTATCCGCACTACATCGATCCGAAGATCGACGCGGAGATCCGCAGCCGCTTCCCGGTTCAGCTCGCGCCGGAGGCGATGCGCCCAGGAAACGGACGCTGGACCGCGTGACGGCGTAGCAGCGCACCGAGGCGGCCGGCAGCGCATTTGACCGTCGCCGCGGCGGCGGGCCGGACGAGCCAGCAAACGCTCGCCTCGAGCAGCCTCTTGTCGTGGTCGGCCGCCGCCGCGACGAGCTGCAGCAGCGCCCGCTCGTCGGCGGTGAGATCCGGCTGGCCGACCAGCCCCGCGCGCAGCGGCCGCCGCGCGCCGAGCGCCAGCCCTTGCAGGAGGACGCGCAGCAGGCGGCCGGCCTCGCCCGCCGCATGCGGCTCGCAGCCCTCCCCGACCGACCGCTCGGCCCGCGTCCAGCAGCCGGTAGCCGCCAGGCGGAGCGCCCGGATCAGGGCAAGGTCGCCCCCATCCTCCCCCGCCGTCGCGACCGTCTGGCTGGCACGTGCACGCATGGGACCTCCCGGCGATCGAGACGTCCCTCTCTAGAACATTTGCGAATGATTTGCAATTGCATCTGCGGCATCGGCCGGGCGAGGGCCCGCCTCACCCGCCGGCCACGAAGATGCGGTGCGCCGTCACCGGCTGCGCCTTCCCGCGCAGCCGCACCTCTCCCACCGGCCGGCCGGGAATGCGGCTCCCGAGCCGCCGCCAGGTCGTGTCGCCGACCACGATCACGCAGGACTCGGCGCCGCCGTCGATCTCCCGGGCATGGGCCTGGAGGCGGCTCGCCGTGTTCACGGTGTCGCCGATCACCGTGTACTCCATGCGCTCGGCGCTGCCGATGCAGCCGGCCAGCACGGGGCCGGTATGGATGCCGACGCCGAGATCGACGGCGGGCAGGCCCTCCGCGCGCCAGCGGGCGTTGAGCGCCTCGACCTCGCGCGCCATGTCGACGGCACAGGCGACGGCATTGGCGGCGTCGCTGTCGATCTGGTCCTCGCTGGTCCGGGCGACCGGCACGCCGAACACCGCCATGACGGCGTCGCCGATGAACTTGTCGACCACGCCGTGGTGGCGCATGACCGCCCGCGCCATCGGCTCCATGAAGCCGCCCAGCCAGCGCATCAGCGTGTGCAGGTCGAGCTGCTCCGAGGCCTGGCTGTAGCCGCCGATGTCGCAGAACAGCACCGTCGCCGTGAGCTGCTGCGGCACCGACCGCCCGGTCTTCAGCAGGTCGTCGCGCTGCCGGATCAGCTCCTGCGCCACCGCATCGGACACATGGCTCGAGAACAGCCGCATCGTCTGCTCGTGCTCGGCGAGGGTGCGCTGCTGCGCTTCGCGCCACTCCTCCTCCAGCCGCATCCGCTCGGCGTCGAAACGGCGCTCCAGCCGCTCGAGCTGCATGAGCCGCGCCTCGACGGTGGCGAGCAGCACCTCCATGTCGACCGGCTTCGTCAGATAGTCGTCGGCGCCGAGCCGCTTGCCGGCGATCACGTCGCGCCGGTCGGCGAGCGCGGAGAGGAAGACGAACGGCGCCTCGCCGAACCCGGCATGCCTCTCCCGGAGCTCGGTCAGCAGCTCGTAGCCGTTCATGACCGGCATGTTGACGTCGCACAGAACGAGGTCCGGCTGATGCTCGAGGATCGCGGCGAGCCCCGCCTTCCCTTCCGCCGCCTCGATCGTCTCGTAGCCCGCGTCGCGCAGCTCCGCCGTGATCATCCGGCGCAGCGGCTCCTCGTCGTCGATGCAGAGGATGAGCGCCATCTTCAGCGCCGCCGCCCGCGCGAGGTCTGCAGGGGCAGCCGCACCGTCACGACCGTCCCCTCGCCTTCCGTGCTGGCGATGGCCGCCGTCCCGCCATGCATCTCGACGAGGCGCTTCACCGAATAGAGGCCGATTCCCGTGCCGACGATGCCGGTCGAGGTCCGGGCGCGGAAGAACCGCTCGAAGATGCGCGGCAGGTCCGCCGCCGGGATGCCCACGCCCTGATCGACGACCTCGACCACCACGTCCTCGCCGTCGAGCCGGCCGCGGATCCCGATGACGCCGCCGTTCGGCGAGTACTTGGTGGCGTTGGAGAGGAGATTGGTGAACACCTGGTCGAGAAGCGCCGGGTCGCCCGGGATCTGCGGCGGCAGCCGGTCGAGATCGAGGCGGATCTCATGGTGCTGCGACAGTCCCGATTGCCGGCGGCAGATTTCGCGCAGCAGCTCCGCCAGATCGAAGCTGCGCGCTTCGAAACGGATCTCGCCGGCATCGAGCCGTGCCGAGTTGAGGATGCCGTCGATCATGTCGATCATCCGCCGCACGGCGTCGCGCACGTCCCGCCCGAGCGCCGTGTACTCGACTTCCGCCAGGCTGTCGCGCCGGCGCATCAGCCGCTGGATCGCCGTGTCGATGATCGCGAGCGGCGTGCGGAACTCGTGCGAGGTCATCGACACGAACTCGCGCTGCAGCTGGCTGAACTGCCGCTCCTTGGCGAGGGCGGTGCGCAGTGCCTGCTCCGCCATGCGATAGGCGCTGATGTCGGTGATGACGAGCAGCAGGCTGCCGTCCGACATGTGCGCGGCCCGGAGCTCGATCCACCGCCCCTCATAGGTCTCCCGCTCGGCGGTGAAGTCCTCGCCGCTCCTGAAGCGGGTCATCTCCTCCTCGACCCAGCCCTCGCCGAGGCGGTTTGCCCCGGCGATGCCACGCACCAGGTCGACCAGCGCCGCCCCCGGCTGGAGCACCGGCGCGGCGTTCGGCAGCAGCGTGCTGCACTTCTCGTTGGCGAGGACCAGCCGCTCGGCGGCATCGTAGAGCGCGAAGCCGCCCTGGAACGTGTTGATCGCCGCCCTGAGCCGGGCCTGCGCGTCCGCCAGCGCCGCGGTGCGCCGCTCGACCAGCTGCTCCAGGCTCTCGCGATAGGCGGCGAGCTCGCTTTCGACGCGCTTGCGCTCCGAGATGTCGCGCAGGAAGGCGGTGAAGCCGATCCGGTCGGTCAATGGCACCACGGCGATCGCGACCTCGACCGGCAGGGTGGAGCCGTCGGCCCGCATGGCGTCGAGCTCGAGCCGCTGTCCGGAGAACGTGCGCGTGCTGCCCTCGAGCGCATGCAGCAGCGCGTCGCTGCGCAGCGGACGCGTATGCGGGGGAAAGATGGTGGCGTCGATCCGCTGCCCGAGCACCGCCGCGCGGCGATAGCCGAACATGCGCTCCGCGGCCGGATTGAACTCCAGGATCTGCCCGGCCTCGTCCGTGGTGACGATCGCGTCGAGGGCGGTGTCGAGGATGGCCCGTACGTTGGTCTCGCTCTCGCGCAGCGCCGCTTCCGCGTCCTTCAGCACGGTGATGTCGGTGATCGCCGACAGCAGGGCCGGCGAGTCCCGGTAGGTGATCGGGCGGATCGACATCAGGGCCCAGAAAGCGGCGCCGTCGCCGCGCCGCAGCCGGACCTCGACGTTCTCGACCTGGCCGCCGCCGGCCAGCCGCTCCATCAGCCGGTCCCGCACCTCGCCATCGTCGTAGAAGTCGCGGGAGCGCGCCTGGAGCGCCCGGTCCTCCGGCAGCCGGAAGATCGTCGACCAATAGGCATTGATGAACAGCAGCCGCCCGTCCTCGGCGCGCGAGATGGAAACGGCGAGCGGCACCGTCTCGGCGATGGTGCGGAAGCGCTCCTCGCTCTCGCGCAGCTGCGACTCGGCGGCCTTGCGGCGGCTGATGTCGCGCAGCTGGCCGACCACGCGCACGGCCCGGCCGTCCTCGTATAGCACCGTGCCGCGCGAGACGAACCAGCGCTCGCCCACTGCGCCGCAGCGGCAGCGGCATTCGAACTCGAACTGCCGCCGCCCTTCCCGGAAACCGGCTTCGAGCTCGGCGCGCACGCGCAACGCGTCCTCCGGCACCATGCAGCGGAAGAACGCATCCGGATCCGTGCCGAGGGCGCGCTCCGGCAGGCCGAGAAGCTCGTGCAGGCGCGGCGAGAAATAGGCGGTGCCGGCCGCGATATGCCAGTCGTACAGCCCGTCATTGCCGCCGCGCGCCACCAGCGCGTAGCGCTCCTCGCTGAGGCGCAGCTTCTCGTGCGCCTCGGCCCGCTCGATGGCGCCCGCCACCAGGGCGGCCGCCGTCCGGAGCACGTCGATCTCGAGCTCGCTCCAGGAGCGCTCGACCCGGCAGTCGTCGAAGCCGATGAAGCCCCACCAGCTGCCGTTCACCATGATCGGCACGGAGACGAAGGAGAGCGTGCCGTGCTCCTCGAAGACCTGCCGGGTGTAGCCGGTCGTCTCCCGGAGGAGCGCGCTCACCACTTCGCCGCGCTGCCGCCGCAGCGACCATTCCTCGAGCTCGGCCCCGTCCTCCCCCGCGAGCGACATGTTCTGGTAGCGCGGGTCGTCGGAGATCGGCGGCAGGCCGGGCTCGCCCCAGTCCCACCGGCAGCTCTGCACGAGGCGCCCGTCGGGGCCGCGATGGGTCTCGAACAGCGAGACGCGGCTCACCTGCATGGCCTGCCCGAGCCGTTCCAGCAGCTCCTGGATCCCGGCGCGCCAGTCGGGCCCGCCGATGATCCGGGTGGCGGCATAGCCGACGGCGCCCAGCATGGCGGTGCGGCGGGCCAGCTCCGCCACCGCCTCCTGCTCGGCGGCGGGGGTCGCGACAGAGCTGTGCAGCGTCGTCGTCATGCCCCGGAAACTAGCAGATTGCCCGGATCGCGGGGAGCGACCGGCGTCATCACTCCTGCGATCCGGCGAGCCGGATCCAGGTCAGCTCGTGCTTGTTGTGATGGAGATGCAGCAGCCTGGAGCCGGGAATGGCCGCGAAGCGCGCCTGGGCGGCATGGTCGGTCGCGCCCTGGAATTTGATGGTGCAGACGAAGTTGCCGCAGAGCCCGGAGCCGAGCCAGGTCTCGATCAGGCGGTAGAGCCGGTCCGGGTAGCAGATGACGTCGGAGCACAGCCAGTCGATCCGGCCGATCTCGGCGGGCGTCAGCGCGAACGCGCTCGCCCGGACGAAAGAGACGTTCGGCAGCGCCGCCACGGCCGGGTCGAGCGGCGCCTTGTCGACGCTCACGACCGCCGCCCCGAGCTTCGCCAGCACCCAGCTCCAGCCGCCGGGACTGGCGCCGAGATCGAGGCAGCGCTCGCCCGGCCCCGGCATGCGACCCGCGAGCGTGAGGGCTTCCCAGAGCTTGAGATAGGCGCGGTTCGGCGGTCCCGACCTGTCCTCGACGAAGCGGGCCTCGCCATGCGGGAACGGGCTCGAGCAGCGCGCGGCGGCGAGGATCGTGGTCTCGTCCAGCAGGGTCCAGGAGCCGAGCGGCGCGGCCGGCGCCGGCTGAGGAAACAGCAGCGGCTTCGGCCGAACGACCGGCAGCTTCGACTCGATCAGCCTGGCGCGGCGGTAATGGCCGGTTGAATAGAGCGCCCAGTTGCGCTGGATCGCCCGAAGCGCCTTGGCGCCCTCCCCGATCGAGGCAATCGGGATCCGCACCGGGTCGTGCCAGACATTGGCCGCCCAGGCGGCCGGCTTCGGCGGTCCCTCGACCAGCACGAGCCGCCCACGGATCTCGGTCGCCGGGTCGACCTCGTGCAGCAACTCGTCGAGAAATCCTTCGGCGGCGAGATAGCCGGTCAGGCCGGTCGCCTCGCCGACCGGCGCCGTCGTCGGATCGGGCGGCGACAAGGCTCAGCCGTAGCCGTACAGCCAGCGCGTCGTTCCCGCGCTGCGATTGCGTACGGAATGGGTCACGCCCCTAGGGATGAAGACCTCGTCGCCCGGCGCGGCGACGAGGCGCTCCTCGCCCACCTCCATCTCCAGCCGCCCCTCGATCACCGTCACCAGCTCGTCGGTCGCATGGACGAAGCCGTTCCACTCGCGCCCCGGCGGATCGACGAACAGGTCGCAGGAGAACCCGCGGGCGCGCCAGTCGCGTGCCACGGTGGCCCGGTCGACCGGGGCTTCGAACTTGCCCCGCGTCAGCGCCTCGGCCATCGCCAAGCCTCCGCCGCCCGGCGGCTCAGGACACCTGCGACTGCAGGTAATTCTGGATGCCGAGCTTGTCGACCAGCTCGAGCTGCGTCTCGAGATGGTCGATATGCTCCTCGGTATCGTCCAGGATGTGCCGCAACAGATCGCGCGAGACGTAGTCGGGGACGGTCTCGCACAGCGCGATTCCCGCGACCAGGTCTTCCCGGGCCTTGCGCTCCGCGGCAAGGTCGCTGCGCAGGCCTTCGACCAGGTCCTCGCCGATGCCCAGCTTGTTCAGGTCCTGCAGGTTGGGGAGCCCCTCGAGCAGGATGATCCGCTCGATCAGCGCGTCGGCGTGCTTCATCTCCTCGATCGAGGACTCGTACTCGTGCTTCGCGATCCGCTCGAAGCCCCAGTTCTTCCACATCCGAGCGTGCAGAAAGTACTGATTGACCGAGGTGAGCTCGTTCGTCAGCACCTTGTTCAGATGCTGGATCACCCGCCTGTCGCCTTGCATGGCGCGTTCTCCCCATGACCATTGGTCCGCGGATTGTCCCGCTCGGGACAAGTCGCTGCAAGTGATACGGCCAGGGCACCGGCGCCCGGTCGGGCAGAATATCGATTACTCGGCCGCGACCGCGTAAGCCGCTGCGCACCCGGCCAGTTCCGGAGCCGCCGCGGCTGGCCGCACCATCTCCCGCACATACGGGACGCATTTGCCGCATTGCGGCGGCTCGCCGCCGCTCAGGCAGCGATAGACCTCGGCGACGGAGCGGCACCCCCGGGTCGCGAGATCGCGGACCTGGCCGTCGGTGAAGCCGTGGCAGACGCAGACATACATGGGCGACGCGGGTTTCCTGACCGAGCTGCTTCCGGAAGGTTGCGGCCGATTGCGGATAATGCAAATCAGTCGCAATTTCATCTGGACCGTTATATGCTTCATCCCCTTCCGGCTGTCAACCGGGCGGAGCGCGAAGCCGCGGATCTCCGCCTTGCTGTCGGCCGGCATGCCCATGGACGGAGAGCGCGATGTTCCTTTGGCGCAGCCTGCGGCCCGATGCGGTGATGGTTCTGCTGCAGCTGCTGGTCCGGGGCGACCGCCGCGGCGGCAGCCCGGTGCGCGCCGCCGCGACCGGGAGCCGGCCGGCCGGCAATCCGGCGGGCGAGGCGCCCTCCGATCGGAAGGCCTGATCCACCGCGCCACATAGGGACGCTGGCGGCTCGAAAGCCGCGCGTCTAGCATGCGGGGCCATGCCCGCCCGCCCTGCCCGGCGCCCATCCCGCCCGCGCCCGAAATCCCCGTCCACTCCACCGCCCCGCCGGGCGTCCCCGGTCCCGGACATCGCCGAGCGCATCCTGTATCGCGACGGGCTGATCCTGGTGATCGACAAGCCGGCCGGCCTGCCCGTCCATGCCGGGCCGGGCGGCGGCCCCAATCTCGAGGCGGCCTTCGACGCGCTGCGCTTCGGCCTGCCCCGGCCGCCCGCCCTCGCCCACCGGCTCGACCGCGACACCAGCGGCTGCCTGGTCCTCGGCCGCCATCGCAAGGCGCTCGCGCGGCGCGGTCGGCTGTTCGCCGATGGCCAGGTGGAGAAAGTCTACTGGGCGGTGGTCGACGGCGCGCCGCCGGAGCCCGAAGGCCGGGTCGAGCTCGCCTTGCGCAAGCTCATCCGTCCGGCCGGCTGGACCATGGTGGTCGATCCGAACGGGCAGACGGCGGTCACCGATTATCGCGTGCTCGGCCGGGCGGACGGCCTCACCTGGCTCGAATGCCGGCCGCGGACCGGGCGCACCCACCAGATACGCGTCCATTGCACGGCGCTCGGCTGCCCGGTCCTGGGCGATCCGACCTACGGCAAACCGGGCGCCGCGCGGGGGCCGCTGATGCTGCACGCCCGCGCCCTGACCCTGCCGCTCTATCCGGCCAAGCCGCCGATCGAGGTGACGGCGCCCGTGCCGGCGCATATGCGCGCGCCGCTCGGGGCCTGCGGGTTTTCCGGAGACTGATCAGTCGGAGACGGGCTTGGTCCTGGCGGCCGGCTCCTCCTCCGTCTTCGCGCCGCGCCGCATGAGTCGGATGGTTGCACGCCGCTCGAGCCACCGGCGAACCGCCGCGACGATTTCCTGGTAGTTCTGGAAGAAGGGCAGCTTCGGCACGGAGGGCGAGGTCGGCTCCAGGGCGAGCCCGATGGAAAGCTGCCCGCCGTCCTCGTCCACGTCGCGCACGATGAGCTCCACGGGCGGCAGCGACAGCCGGTCGCCGCGGCCGAGCGTGGCGCCGAGCCGGCGCCGCAGGAATTCGCTGACCGGCACGTCCGCGCGGTCGGCGGGGATGTCGAAGCCGTAGCTCTTCGCGACGTCGCCGATCGGCGCCGTGGGGTCGATGGTGAACTCGCCGAAATACTCGCGGTCCCGATCGGTCATCTCGGCCGGGTTGGCGAACAGCCGGTCGAGCAGCGAGATGAATCGCGGCATCGCGAAGATGTAGACGTAGTCCCCGGGCTGCGGCTGTCCGGCCTCGTGCACGCGCATCGAGCGCCCGTCGCGCACGACGAGGGAGGGCCTCGCCCAGCGAGGAATCCGCTCGCCCTTCGCCACCGGGCTTTCCGGGGTGACCCGATAGGCGATCAGCTCGTGCCGGGCGCTGCCCGGCAGCTCGAGCTCGACCTTCTCCAGCGGCCCGATGCGCGGCGGCACGATCAGGCCGAGCCACTTGGCCATCGGGCTGATCGTCCATCCCTGGATCAGCAGCGACGAGAGCACGATGATGAAAGCGGCGTTGAAGAGCATCTGGCCGTGCGGAAGATTGGCGATGATCGGCAGGATGGCCAGAAGGATCGAGACCGCGCCGCGCAGGCCGACCCAGGCGATGAACGTGGTCTCGTTGCGCGGGAAGCCGCACGGCAGCAGGCAGAGCCAGCCGGCGATCGGCCGGGCGACCAGGATGAGAAAGACGCCGATGGTCGCCGACTGCCAGGCGATCACCGGAAATTCGGACGGGGTCGCCAGAAGCCCGAGGACCAGGAACATGGTTATCTGGGCGAGCCAGGTGAGGCCGTCCTGGAAGCGCCGGAACGCGGTGCCGCCGCGAAACGTCCGGTTGCCCAGCACCAGCCCGGCGATGTAGACGGCGAGAAAGCCGCTCCCCCCCAGGATCGTGGTCGCGGCGAAGGCGCAGAGCGCGAGCCCCAGGATCACGAAGGGATAGAGGCCGGGCTCCAACCGGATACGATCGACCCCGAAGACGATCAGGTAGCCGGCCGCCACGCCGAACACGAGACCGAGCCCCATCTGCATCACGAAGGCGCCGAGAAAGCCCCAGCTGATGTCCGCGGGACCGGTCGCGCCGGCGACGATCAGCTCGACCAGGGTGATGGTCAGGAAGATCGCCATGGGGTCGTTGGAGCTCGATTCGACCTCGAGCGTCGCACGCACCCGCTCCAGGATCTGGATGCCGCCGACGCGCAGCAGGAAGAACACGGCCGCCGCGTCGGTCGAGCCGACGATGGAGCCGAGCAGGAAGGCCTGGAGCCAGTCGACGTCCAGAAGGTAGTGGACCGGCAGGGCGACCAACACCGCGGTCAGAAACACCCCGACCGTCGCGAGCACGATGGCCGGGGCCGCCGCCACGCGGAAGGCCTGGATGCGCGTGCCGGCGCCGCTGTCGAACAGGATGACGGCGAGCGCCACGCTGCCGATGAAATAGGCCGCCTCGGCGTTCTCGAAAACGATGCCGCCGATGCCGTCTTCACCTGCCGCCAGCCCGATCCCGAGGAAAACCAGCAGCAGGGGCGCCCCGACCCGGAACGAGATCAGGCTGGTGAAGACGGACAGCACGACGAGGCCCGCGCCGATCAGGACTACGACGGGCATCGTCTCGGTCATTCAGAGGGAATCCTTCACGGCAATCGCGGACAGATTCATTCTATCCGGGATGATTGCCCATCCGGTCAACCGCGAAGGACGCCAAATCGCGCTTCGAACGCGTCTAAATCCGCATGTCGATCTGGGCCGGTGTCTGCCGGGTAGTGGTCAGAGCTCCGGCTCAGCCGCCCCGCCGCCGCTCACTCGTCCCTGCCGATCGCCGTACGTGGCAGGCAGATCTTGTGCCTGGACCGCAGGGCGCGATCGATCCCGTCGGGAACATGGTCCGGGAAATGACTGGAGAGGATGCGCTCCTTCTCGACGATCGCCCGCTCGGCCATGGTCGAGGCGCCCTGCTCGACCCACACGTTGGGCGAGTTGCGGTCGCCCAGCCGGGGATAGACGTACTCCGTCTGCATGAGGGCCAGGGTCTGCTCGTCGCCCAGATAGTGTCCGGCGCCGCCCAGGCAGACGCGCTTGATCGCCTCCTTCGAGAGGCTGTCCTCGGTCACCTCGATGCCGCGGACGCAGCGCATGCACTGGCCCAGCATGTCGTTGTCGATGATCAGGCTCTCCAGGCAGAAGCCGAGCAGCGAGGCGTGCATGCCGGCCGCCTCGTAGACCAGGTTGAGCCCCGCCAGGCCGGCCATGACGTCGGTGATGCCCTTCTCGTAGCCGGACTGCACGTCCGGGAGCTTGGCGTCCGCCATGCCGGCCGCCGAGCCGCCGGGCAGGTCGTAGAACCGCGCCATCTGGGCGCAGGCCGCGCTCAGCAGCGCCTGCTCGCCGGCGCCGCCGGACATCGCGCCGGTCCGCAGGTCGGAGACGAACGGCCAGGTGCCGAAGATCGCCGGGTGGCCCGGCCTGATCGCGTTCACGTAGACGAGCCCGGCCAGCACCTCGGCCACGGCCTGGACCACGGCGCCGGCGATCGCGGCGGGCGCCGTCGCCCCGGCCTGCCCCGCCGACAGCAGCAGGATCGGCATGCCGCCGCGCACCAGCACCTCGAGCACGCGGCAGGCGTCCTCGGCGAACTTGAGCGGCGGCACGACGAAGCAGTTGGAGTTCGACACGAAGGGCCGCGCCCGGAATTTCTCCTCGCCGCCGGCGATGGCATAGAGGATCTGCAGGCCTTCCTCGGCATGCTCGGCCTGCACGAAGGACGTGCCGACATGCTTGCGCGTCCCCATCACCGACGCGTAGAGCGTGTTGATGTCCAGGTCGCGCGGGTCGAGCATGTCCCGCGGCACCATGCAGCGCTGGAAGAAATGGATGTTGTCGCAGGTATCGACGATGCGCGCGGCGTCGTAGAGATCCTGGAGCAGCGAGTCGCGGTAGCGGCGGGTCTCCAGGTCGACGACGTTCACCGCGGCGCCGGCCGTCCCGTAATAGACCTTGCTGCCCATGGGCTGCATGTCGTGCTCGGGGGTCTGGCCGTACAGCGTGAAGTGCCGGGCCGCCTTGGCGACCACGTCCTCGACCAGCGCGCGGGGAAAGCGCAGCCGCCCGTCGTCGCCCATCACGGCGCCGATCGCGGTGCAGACCTCGACGCAGCTCGGGATCGGGTTGCCCATCCCGACCTCTTCGAGAACCTCCAGCGCCGTCTCGTGGATGCGCCGGATGGCGTGGTCGTCGAGCGGCAGGTAGCGGCCGCCCTCCATCCCGCCCTTGACCGGGGCCTCGTTGCGCGGGACCGGCGCCGCGCGCAGGGTCCGGCGCGCCTCGCGCCCGCCCCGACGGCGTCCGTCGTTCTCGTTTGGTGCAACCGCCATGGTATCGAAGCCTTCTGCCCGGGTTCGTCGCCGGCCCGTCTGCCGGCGGCCCGAAGCTAGCACAGCGGCCGTCCGCAGGTCAGCGGCTTCGCACCCCCATTTCGGGGGGCGCTGCGGCCGGACTAACCTCTGGCGTTGGCGATCAGGTACCCTGCCACGTCGGCCGGCTTCAGCTTGCCGAGCTTCGGCTCCTCGCCGGCCAGGGCCTGCTTGACGAGAATGTGGTTCTCCACGTTCTCGAGCTTCACCCGGTAGATGCCGAGCGCCCCGCGGATGCGCGGATAGTACTTGGGATCGACCATCTTCTCCCGGCCGCCGAGCCGGTCCAGCACAGCCCCCTCGTCGAGCTCGCCCGCCGCGTCGGCCTTGACCAGCGCCCAGTCGGTCTGCCCGGCATGACCCTCCGCGTTGAGGGTCTCGATCGCCTGCTTCGCGTCCTCCTCCGTCAGCCCGACCTTGTACAGGTTCTTGCCGAGGCCGACATCCGAGCCCCAATCGTTCAGGCTCTTGCTGCGCGCGACATAGATCGTCGCCATCATTCCTCCTGTGGAAGCCGTTCCGCTCCGGGCGGGCCGCCCATCATGGCACCGGACGTGGCAGACACAAGACGCCGGCACGGACACCGTCCGGCCGCATCGTGCCGCGAGGCGACATCAGGAGGTCGCGCCGCGGCTTGTATGCCCCCGCCCTACAGGAGAAATGAGCCGGGATCGAAGCCGTCGTCCGAAGGCTCCGTGTCCGCTGCGGCCGAGCGAATCCTGCCGCCCAGCCGCTCACGCGCTGCCAGCAGGATGGACCCTGCCCCTGCCTGGTGGAGCGACCGGCCGCGACGAGACCGGCAAGTCCTCCGCCAACTATGGCGACGTCCGTCCGCAGGGGTCAGGCGGCGGGGTCCATCAGCCACGCGGCCAGATACATGCCGCAGCCGAAGACCGAATGGCCGACCAGGCTCTTCAGCCGCGCCACATTGGGCTTGGGCGTCCGCGATGCCGCGACACCCATGCCCATTCCCGGCATCATCACGAAAAAGGGCAGGACGAGCAGCGCCAGCGCGAGGATCATCGGCGCGACAATGCCGGGAGCCTGCAACCAGCCTGCACCCCAGATTGCGACGAGCAGCAGCCCGTAGCCGATGCCGATGAGATGGTGGAAAATCCATCCGAGCGAATGTTCGCCGGGCACCGGCTCGGCCTGCCGCATATCGGGCTGGACGAACCGGCCTGTGGGCATATGTCCGACCCAGCGGCCGACCATCTGCCACTTGGTCGCCGGCACCCCAAAGAAGCGCTGCATCAGGAACGAGTAAACGTCGAGGACGATCGTACCGCCAGTTCCGACGAGTGCCGCCCTGACGATGATCTCGATTCCGTCCATTACGCACCTTCCTTGTCGATCGATGGCGTCGGCCGCGCCATCGCGGTCAGCGTCAGCGCCGCCACCGCGAGGCCGAGCGGCGCGAACGACACCCAGAGGACCGTGTCCCAGCCATGCGCGGTCAGCAGGCTGCCCGACAGAAAGGATCCAATCGCCATGGTCCCGAAGACCATGAAGTCGTTCAGCGCCTGGACGCGCGTCTTCTCCTCCGGACGATGGCATTCCAGAACCATGGCCGAGGCGCCGACGAAGCTGAAGTTCCAGCCGACGCCGAGCAGGATCAGGGTCAGCCAGAAATGCGCCACATCCACCCCCGTCAGCCCGATTGCGGCGGAGGCGGCGGTCAAGGCGAAACCGGCGGCTACCACGCGGGGCGCGCCGAAGCGCACGATCAGCCGCCCGGTGAAGAAGCTCGGCGCATACATCGCAATGATGTGCCATTGCAGGCCCAGGTTGGACGACTCCTGCGACAAGCCGCACAGGCGCATCGCCAACGGCGCGGCCGTCATGAGGAAGTTCATGAGCGTGTACGAGACGACTCCGCAGATCACGGCGGTGATGAAAAGGGGCTGGCGCAAGATGACACCGAGCGGACGGCCGCCGGCCACCTCCGCCGCCGTCGGCATCGGAACCCGGACGCCGAGCAGGACCAGGGCGCACACGGCGGCGACAGCGGCTTGCGCCACGAACGTCGCCGCGAACAGATAGGGCTGCCACAGGTCCATGGTGTAGGTGACGAGCTGTGGACCGATGACCCCGGCGAACACCCCGCCCGCCATGACGGCGGACAGCGCTCGCGCGCGTCGCTCCGGCGGAACGCAATCGGCGGCGGCGAAGCGGAAGGAGAGGACCACGGCGGCGTAGGCACCCCCGAGGAATGTCGCCGCGCAGAACAGCCAGAACGAGCCCAGCACGACCGCCGGGGCGGCCAGGAGCCCGGCCAGCACGCCGCATCCCGTTCCGATCAGGAACGCGGCGTGGCGACCGTGGCGCCGGGCGATGGCGCCGGCCGGCAGGGTGCAGGCCGCCATCCCCACCACGAAGACGGAGATCGGCAGCGTCGCCAGCGCCTTGCTGGGGGCGAGCATGTTGCCGACGATGGCACCGGTTGCGAACACCACCGCCGAGTTCGCCCCGGCGAGCGCCTGCGCGACCGCGAGCCTCAGGACATCGGCATTTCCGGAACGGGTCGCGGGCACGCGCCCGATCGCAGCCTCGGCATCAGCATGTGGCATGGGGATTCTCAGGCTGCGAGCAGCCGTGCCGGCGCGTGTCGCGTGCCGACGGGCGGCCGTCGTCAGGAGTGGCCGGCCGCGGCTGTCGAGAGTGGATCATGGCAGGTGCATCGTTCCGAGATCGGACGGGCTTCGGCGCCCGCTGCAGCGGCTTATAAGGAAAAACCTTCTGTCTGTATCTTGATAATCTGCCATGTCATGTAGAATATCCGCCAATCTGGAGACCGGACATGATGTGGGAAACGATCGAGGCACCACCCGGCCTGGCGCCGCCCCGGCCGATGACCGTGCGCGCGCAATCGATCCCGGCGCGCCACTACTTCCCGGAGCACACGCACGACTGGAACCAGATGGTGTACGCGATCTCCGGCGTGCTGACGGTGGCGGTGGAGGGGCGCTCCTTCGTGAT
>DAIMFL010000003.1:0-69220 GCA_036724615.1 Alphaproteobacteria bacterium
TCGTATCAGCGAGGTGGGAGTCTGGACCAATTGGAATTGTCATCGCCGGGCTTGACCCGGCGATCCATCCCGACGCTCGCGCTGACGGAGGAATGGATGCGCGGGTCAAGCCCGCGCATGACAATCCATGTTGAAAATCGGTCCAAGTACGCCGTTGGATCTCCGTGATTCCGGGTACTAGCGGCCGGCCAGGCGGTGGCGGATCTCGTATTTCAGGATCTTGCCCATGGCGTTGCGCGGCAGGGCGTCGACGAACACCACGTCGCGCGGATGCTTGAAGCGGGCGAGCCTGCCGTCGAACAGGGCGAGCACGGCGCTCTCGTCGACGCCGCCGCCCGGCTTCGCGACCACCACCGCCACCGCGACCTCGCCCCAATTCTCGTCCGGCCGGCCGACCACGGCGGCCTCGACGATCTCGGGGCAGTCGGCGAGCACGTTCTCCAGCTCGGCCGGGTAGATGTTCTCGCCGCCGGAGATGACGACGTCCTTCTTCCGGTCGTCGACCCAGACGAAGCCCTCGGAGTCTCTGTGCCCGATGTCGCCGGTGTGAAACCAGCCGTCCCGAAGCGCCGTCCGCGTCGCCTCCGGATCGCCCCAGTACTCGAGGAAGAGATTGGGGCCCTTCACCAGGATCTCCCCCGGCGCGCCAGCCGGCACGTCCCGGCCTCCATCGTCGACGATCCGCACGGCGCAATGCACCGCCGGCCGCCCGGCCGAGCCGACCCGGTCGCGTGCGTCCTCCGCGCGCAGATAGAGCGCGACCGGCGCCGTCTCGGTCGAGCCGTAGACCTGGCCGACCGGCACGCCGCGCTCGTGGAAGGCGCGGATCAGCGCCTCCGGAATGGTCGAAGACCCCGCCATGATCAGCCGCAGCGACGAGATGTCGGTGGCGGCGAATGCGGGATGCCGGATCGTCGCCTGCATCGTTGCGGGCACCATCAGCGTGAGGGTCGGCCGCCGGCCGGCGATGGCGTCCAACATGGCGCCCGGATCGAACCGCCGATGCAGCGTCACGGTCGCGCCGGCATGGAGCGCCGGCAGCGTCTGGATGTTGAGCCCGCCCACGTGGAACATCGGCAGGGTGGTGAGCACGTGGTCGGCGCTCGTCAGGTCGTGCGCGTGCGTGGCGTTGACCGCATTCCAGAACACCGCCTCCTGGGTGAGCAGGGCTCCCTTCGGATGGCCGGTCGTGCCGGAGGTGTAGACGAGCAGCACGGGGGCGGCGAGATCCACATGCGGATCGGCATCGTCGCCGCGGTCGGTCGCGACCAGGCTGTCGAAGCCGACCCAGCCCGCGGCGGGGGCGTCGAAGCCGACCGTCCGGAGCTCCGGCAGGGCAGCCGCGATCGCGGCGGAGGGCGCGACGAAATCCGCTTCGGCGAACAGCACCCGTGCGCCGCAGTCCCGCAGGATGTAGAGATTCTCGGGCGGGGCGAGCCGCCAGTTGAGCGGCACGAAGATCGCGCCGAGCCGGGCGCAGGCGAAGACGAGCTCGAGCATCTCCGGCCGGTTGAGGCCGAGATAGGCGACGCGGTCGCCGCGGCCGACGCCGAGCCCGTGCTTCAGCGCCCGGGCCAGCCGACGGATGCGCTCCGCCATATCGGCATACCGGATGTCGACCCCGTCGAAATGGAGGGCAATCTTGTCCGGCGCCTGCGCCGCCCAGCCCTCGATCCAGCCGGAGAGATCCATGCTGCGCGGCGACAAGGTCAGTCGTCCCGCTCGCCGGGCTCGTACAGCGCCTCGCGCCCCAGCCGGTCGAGGCAGATCTCGGCGGTCCAGGGCAGCATCAGCGCCCCGCACCGGCTGTCCCGGTAGATCCGCTCGAGCGGCAGCGACTTCAGCATGGAATGGCCGCCGCAGGTGCGGATCGCGAGGCGCGCCAGATCGTTGGCGTTCTCCATGATCGTGTACTGCGCGGCCAGCGCGCGCATCCGCGCGCCCTTGTCGGGATCGACCCTGGCGTCGGAGATCGCCCGGTGGAACAGGGCCCGGGTCTGCTCCAGCTTCACGAACATTTCGGCGACCGCGAGCTGCTTTGTCGGATACATGCGGCGCCTGACCGGCGGCGTTCCCGGCGCCTCGCCGCGCAGATAGGCGATCGTGAAATCGTAGGCGGCCTCGGCGAGACCCATATAGGTCGGGGCCAGGGTCATGAACATGTGGGGCCAGAGCGCCGCCGCCTTATGATAGAGGCCGCGCGGCATCAGCTCCTCTCCCTCGGGCACGAACACGTCCTCGAACAGCAGGGTGCGCGAGACCGTCGCCCGCATGCCGAGGGGATCCCAGTCGCCCACCACCCGGACCCCCGGCGTGTCCGCCTTGACGGCGAGGTAGAGCGTGTCGCGCCGGTCGAGCGGCTTGCCCGGGATCTCCTCCGTGCAGAGGACGCCGTAGTAATCCGCCGCGCCGGAGAGCGAGGCGAAGATCTTCTTGCCGTCGAGCCGCCATCCGCCCTCGACCGGGCGCGCCACCGTGCCGAAGGGCGCCTTGCCGGCCGCGGCCTCGTTGCCCTCCGAGAAGGGCTGCGCGTAGATCGCCCCGTCGGCGACAACGCGGTAGAAATGCCGCGTCCGCCGCGCGTTGTGGCCCCGGCGGTCGTCGTCGGTCATGGGCAGGTCGTCGGCCAGGGGCCCGGACCACATCATGGCGCAGGAATGCATGTTGAAGGTGAGGGCGGTCGCGCCGCAATGCCGGCCGATCTCGGCCGCCACCAGACAATAGGTCTGGTAGTCGGCGCCACGCCCGCCGAAGGCCTCCGGCACGCAGAGGGCGAGCAGGCCGTGGTCGCGCAAATCGGCATAGTTCTCGAAGGGAAAGGACGCTTCCGCGTCGTGATGCGCGGCGCGCGGCGCGAAGCGCTCGCGTCCCAGGCGTCCGGCGAGCGCGATCAGCTCGCGCTGGCGTTCGGTCAGTCGGAAATCCATGCGGAGGGCTCCAGCGTATCCAGAAAGCCGTCGAGCGCCGCCTCGAAGGCGGCAGGCTGCTCGACATTGGCGAGATGCCCGGCGTGGGGCAGGCAGACGTAGCGGGCGTGCGGGATCCGTGCCGCCATGCGCTCCATCATCGCCGGCGCGGCGTTGCGGTCGTTCTCGCCGGCGATTACGAGAGTCGGCACGGCGATTCCGGACAGGGCAGCGCGGCGGTCGAATGTGACGAGCGCGGCAATGGCGGCGCGATAGGTGGCGTCGGGCACCCGCCCCATGGCTTCCGTCGCCAGGGCGACACCGTCCGGATCGGCGGACGGGCCGATCACCTCGCGCACGATGTCCGGGGCCAGATCCGCCATGGTGCCGCCGGCATCGAGCGGGCCGAGCCGCGCGGCCAGGAATTTCTGCTGGAACGCGCCGTCCGGGCTGCCGAAGGCGGGGCTGGTGCCGGAGAGGACGAGTGCCGCCAGGCGGTCCTGATGCTCGGCGGCGAAGTCCTGAGCGACCATTCCGCCCATGCTGTGGCCGACGAGGACGACGCGGTCGACTGCGAGATGGTCGAGCAGGCGAAGCAGCGCCTGGCGCAGCGCCGGCCAGTCGAAACGCGCCGGCATCGGGCTGTCGCCGTATCCCGGCGCGTCCCAGGCGATCGCCCGGTACCCGCGACGGACGAGGTGGTCGATCTGCCGGCGCCAGAGCTCCTTGCCCCCGCCGACGCCGTGCAGGAACAGCACGGCGCGGGGAGAGCGGCCGCTTTCGATCCAGCCGGGCAGGAGAGCGCTCACGCGAGATCGCCGACGAGGCGCCCGTCCTCCACGACCGCGGCGCCGTCGAGCGTCACCGTGCAGCCGCGCATCGGCAGGTCGAAATGGCCGAGCGTGTGGCGGCCCGCCGTCTCGTTCGCGCCGGTGGAGTAGAGGAAGTTGCCGGCGAAAGCGCGCTGCTCCGTCCCGTTCACGTCGGCCTTGTCGTAGAGCACCAGGGATTCCCAGCGCGCCGCCGGGTTCATGCCCCAGCCGACATGGGAGACCGCATAGGCGTCCCGGTCCCGCCAGGCCTCGAAATAGGCGCGCATCAGCTCGGCATCGAGCCCCTCGCCGTCGATCCGGGTGACGTAGTCGTCCTCGACGGCGAGGCGGATCGGCGCCTCGAGATAACGCTTGAAGGTCAGGTTGAGGTCGCCCGGCGCGAGCACCAGCCGGCCGTTCACCGCGCCGCTGCGCGGGAAGCAGAGGCAGAGCCCGCCCGGCCAATGGCTCACCGTGCCGGGCCTGGCCGTGTAGCCCCAGCCGCCGACCACCAGGGCGCCCGCAACGGCGATCGTGAGGTCGGTGCCGGCCGGCGAGGTCACGCGCATGGCCGAGGCCTGCTTCAGCCGCCGCATGCCCTGGCGCACCTTCGGCTCGAGCGCCGGATCGGGGACGAGCCGCTCCAGGACCTCCGGATGCTCGTTTGACACCATGAGCACGCGCGATCCGCCTTTCAGGATCGCGGGCAGCTCCGGCGCGTGCAGCAGCCCTTCCACCGTGCAGTCGACGACGAGCGTCGAGGCGGCGAGGGCGCCGATCACCGGCCCCAGGTTCTGCAGCGCGTTCGATGCGCCCGTCGAGCGCACGGGCACCGGGGCGCTCTGGGGCGGCGTCGGAACCACCAGGCGGAACGGCCGGGCCTTCAGCCGCAGCAGGGCGAGCTCCGCCAGCGCCACGTTGATCGCCCGCGACTGGCTTTCCGACAGCACGGCCACGACGTCGCCCGGGCGGAGTTCGCAGAGCGCGAAGACGCGCGCGAAGGCGTCGACCCAGCGTTCCTCGATCCGCTCCTGCAGCACGCGCGCCTCCCCTGTCCGGGAACATACATGAAAAATCATGTATTCTGGAAGCCGTCTGGCAGGGCAGCGTAGTACGGGCAGGGCGGCGCATGAACAGAGGAACGCGGGAACAGCCCGGCCAAGGACGGTTCGTCGACGATTACCTGGCCTATCTCCTGGCACGGGCGAGCTTCGAGATCTCCAGCCAGTTCCACGCCGAGGTGCGGGCGAGCGGCCTCGGCGTCCCGGAATGGCGGGTGCTGGCCAGCCTGAGCGGCGGGGAGGGGCTTCCGGTGGGCGAGCTCGCCGCGCTGGTCCTGGCGCAGCAGCCCACCGTGACCAAGCTCGTCGACCGGATGGCGGAGGCGGGGCTGGTCCGCCGGGACCGCTCCGCCCGGGACCGGCGCCAGCGGCTGGTCCGCATCACCCCGGAAGGCCGGCGGCGGGTCCGGGGCCTTCTCGCCCGGGCCAGACGGCACGAGGCCATGGTCCTGGCCTCGCTCAGCCCCGCCGATGCGGCCGCCCTGAAGGATATTCTGCGGCGCCTGATCGGGACCTCGACAGCCCGCGTCGCCGAACGTTGATGAAGGTCAAAGAACCCCGACGCGAGTGCCGGTAACTGGAGGGCATGTCGTCCCGTCCTGCGGAGATCCGCCCCGTCACGCCCGGGCACCACGCCGCCGCGTTCGAGCGGCGCGTGCCGCGCTACACGAGCTATCCGACCGCGCCGCAGTTCCACCGGGGCGTCGACCGCGGCCTGTACCGGGACTGGCTCGCCGCGCTGCCGGCGGAGATGCGCACGTCGCTCTACCTCCACATTCCGTTCTGCGACAGCATGTGCTGGTTCTGCGGGTGCCACACCAAGATCGTGCGGCGCTACGAGCCGGTGGCGGCCTATCTCGAGAACCTGCTCGCCGAAATCGAGCTGGTCGCCGAGGCCGTGGGCCGGCCCCAGCCGGCAAGCCACATCCACTGGGGCGGCGGCACCCCGACCATGCTGTCCGCGCCGGACACGTTGCGCCTGACCGAGCGTCTGCGCGAGCGGTTCGCGATCGAGGCGGACGCGGAGTTCGCCGTCGAGATCGACCCGCGCGACCTCCCGGCCGAGACCGTCACGGCGCTGGGGCGGGCCGGGGTGAACCGGGCGAGCCTGGGCGTCCAGGACGTCAATCCGGACGTCCAGGCGGCGATCAACCGCATCCAGCCGATCGAGGTGACGCGGCTTGCCGTCGACCGGCTGCGCGCGGCGGGCGTGACCGCGATCAACATCGACATCATGTACGGGCTGCCGCATCAGACCGAGCGGCACATCCAGACCACGATCGACGCCGTCCTGACCGTGGCCCCCGAACGGCTGTCGCTGTTCGGCTATGCGCATCTGCCGAACTTCAAGACGCATCAGAGGATGATCGACGAGGCGGCGCTGCCGGGCCCCGAGGCGCGCTGGCGGCAGTTCCTGTCCGCGGCCCAGCGCCTCCAGGCCGAAGGCTATGTCTGGATCGGGCTCGACCATTTCGCCCGGCCGGACGATCCGCTGGCCCTGGCGGAGGCGGCCGGGCATCTGCGCCGGAACTTCCAGGGCTACACGACCGACCGGGCCTCGGCGCTGATCGGGCTCGGCGCATCGGCCATCGGGCAGCTGCCGCAGGGCTATGTCCAGAATGCCGTGCCGTTCCATGCCTATCGGGATGCGGTCGCCGGCGGCCGCCTCGCCGTGACGCGCGGCTTCGCGCTGGACGACGAGGACCGCCTGCGGCGCCACGTCATCGAGCGGCTGATGTGCGACCTTCAGGTCGACCTGGCCGCGGCCTGCCGGCAATTCGGCCGGACGGAGGATCATTTCGCCGCCGAGCTGGACATCTTGTCGGGCATGGGCCAAGACGGCATGGTGGAGGTCGCGGGGACGACGCTGCGCATTCCGGCTGCCGCCCGCCCGCTGATGCGTGTGGTGGCAGCGGTGTTCGACGCCTATCTGCCGCGCTCCACCGCCATCCACGCCCGAGCCGTCTGAGGCCAGCCCTGCCGCGGCTTGACGGCGGTCAAGGGCAGGGCCGCCCGGATCCAGGCATTCTTCCGGACCGCCCGGCGAGGAGCCTGAGATGTCCGAGCCCGTCGCACCCGCAAGGTTCAGCCTCGAGCCGATCCCGGAGAATCTGTTCCGGGAGCCGGTCGATTTCCTCTATGCCGATCACTACCGCCAGCGCGAGCTCTGCGACCTGATGGAGGCGAAGCTCTGCCGCGACGCGCGCACGGCGGTGAGCGAGACGGCGGCCCTGGTCCTCGACTTCATCGAGCGCGACCTGCCGCTCCACATCGCCGACGAGGAGCGCGAGCTGTTCCCGCTCCTCCGCCTGCGCTGCCGGGCCGAGGACGGCTTCGACGCGCTGCTCGCGATGCTCCAGGACGAGCACAACAAGGACGATGCGCTCGCCGAGGAGCTCTGCACCGGCTTGCGCCATCTCGCCGCCGGGCGGCGGCTCACCGACGCGGTGGCGTTCCGGCAGCACGTGTCTGCGTTCACCGAGGCGCTGCGGCGGCATCTCTCCTGGGAGAACGAGGTGCTGCTGCCGCTCGCGCGCAGACGGCTCACCGCAGCCGACAAGCTGCTGATCGGCCGCAGCATGGCGGCGCGGCGGGGGATCGAGTTTCCGGAGTGAGGCCCGCAGCGGGGCCGGTCAGCGCCGCCGGCCGGCGGCCAGTGCGCGCAGCGCAGCCACGTCCTTGATCTGCAGCTCGCTGCCGCGGGTTTCCACGCCGACGCCGCGCAGCTTGGCCAGGGAGCGGGACAGCGTCTCCGGCTGCATGCCGAGGCGCCCGGCGATCAGCGCCTTGTCGAGCGGCAGACGAACCACGGCCGATCCGCCGGTCCTGTCGCAGAGATGCAGCAGGAAGATCGCCAGCCGCTCCGTCGTCGAGCGCACCGTCAGATGCTCGACCTGCGAAACGAGGCGACGCAGGTGACGCGACATCGAGGCCAGGATGTTGAACAGGTAATCGGGGTGCTGCCCGATCCGCCGCATGAAGGACTCGGCCGGAACGACCAGCAGCCGGGAATCGTCCACCGTCATGGCGCTCACCGGAAAGACGCCCTGGTCGAACATGGCCGCCTCGGCGAAGGTCTCGGCGCGGCTCAGGACGGCGATGATGCTCTCCTGGCCCTCCTCAGTCTGGCGGAACAGTTTCACCCAGCCGTCGAAGATGGCGTAGAAGCGCGTCGCCTCCTCGTCCTCGAGGAACAGGATCCGGTTGCGGGGAAAGCGCTGGACCCAGGCGTCGGCGAGCAGGCTTTCCACCACCGGCCGCGACAGGCCGCTGAAGAGCGGCAGGCGGAGAAGCAGATCGTAATCGGCAGGGGTGATTCCGGTCCGCCGCTCGAATCGGTCCGTGGCGATTTCGTTCACGGCAGGTTCTTCAGCAGGCGCCGGCCGGGCGCGTTCGGACGGTGGGGCGGCACCGCATGCGCATCATTCCGATCCCAAAAGAGGGAACCGCCGGGCGGCGACGCAGTTTGCACGCCGAGCCCGGACAGATCCTGCCCCGAAAGCGAAACCGGGGTCGCAGGCGGCATTTTATCGCGAGCGCGGTTGCATTGCGACGAAATCGTACCTTGACGTAGATCAATGCGGCTCGTCATTTTGCCCCGGAGCCCGCCGCGGCAGGGTCGAAACCGCTGATCGCGGAGCTTGCGTCTTGAAGGCGGGCCGGAACGATTGAGGAGGACTGTATAGTGGTTAAGTACGTATTCTCGGCCATGGCGGCGGCCGGTCTCCTCGTCGCGGCAAGCGGCGCGGTGCTGGCCGATGGCGACGTCGAGGACGGCAAGAAGGTCTTCAACAAGTGCAAGGTCTGCCACACGCTCGAGGAGGGTCAGCACAAGATCGGCCCCAGCCTCGCGGGCGTGATCGGCCGGCCGGCCGGTACCGCCGAGGGGTTCAAGTACTCGGACGCCATGAAGGAGTCGGGCGTCGTCTGGGACGAGGCCTCGATCGACAAGTATCTCGCCGATCCGAAGGGCTTCATCCCCGGCAACAAGATGGCGTTCGCCGGTCTGAAGAAGGAAGAGGAACGGGCGAACGTGATCGCCTACATCGAGTCGGGCGGCGAGTAACCCGCCTGCTAAAGCACCAGTCGCATGGCGATCCGCGGTGACGTTTCGACGCCCGAGCGGTGCTCGGCATCGCGGATCGCCGCCAGCTCGGGGCGGTCCGGCCCGGGCCGCAGGGGAACGAATCCGAGCCTGGCATAGAACGGGCCGTTCATCGGAACATCGCGAAACGTGGTGAGGGTGAGCTCGGCATGGCCGGCGTTTCTCGCCCAGGCGGCGACGGCTGCGACGAGCCTGCGGCCGACGCCGCGGCGCGCATGCGCCCGCAGCACGTCGATCTCCGCCAGATGCGGCCGGCCGTCCACCAGCGACACTTCGGCGAATCCGACGATTTCGCCGCTGCCGTCCAGGGCGACCCAGACCCGTCCTGCCTCGATCGTCGCGCGATACTGCTCCGCCGTGGCCGGCGGCAGCTCCGCGACGGCAGTCATGCCGAACGCCCGGAAGGCCTCGGCGCCGTCGCGCTCGATTTCCGGCAGGCGGGACGCGTCTTCGGGCCGCGCCGGGCGGATGCGATAGCCGGTTGCTGCATCGTCGACTGCCAGCGCCCGGATCTGCCGCAGGATGAATTCCGCGATCGCGGCGGGATCGTTGAGATCCAGAACAGGCAGGTCGGTCACGGGGAGCGGCCCGTCCGTCGCGACCGCGATGACGTAGGGATCATCGGCGCAGATGAGCGGCTTGCCGACCGCCGGGCGGTGCACCTCGATCTTCGGATAGGGATGGCGCTTGAAGCCTTCGACGAGCAGCAGGTCGACCGGCGCCATCGCCTCGGCCAGGTCCTCCACCGCAGGCTCGGGCCCGTCCCGATGCTCGTGCAGCAGCGCCCAGCGCTCGGCGCCCACGACGGCAACCTCCGTCGCGCCGGCCATGGTCATGGTCCGGCTGACCGCGTCCGGGGCATCGACCCGGACGCTGTGATGGGTGTGCTTGATCGTCGAGACCGACAGCCCTTCCGCCCGAAGCAGGGGGATGAGCCGCGTGACGAGCCGGGTCTTGCCGCTGCCGCTATAGCCGACGATGCCCAGAATCTTCATGGAGAAGCCGAGGAAAGGTTGTCCTGAGCGCAAAACAATGACGCACGACGACCCTATTCGGCCGCTGCCGGGATTTCCAGTCGATCGGCCGGCTCACCGCAGCTCGATGCGATAGCGTGCCGGGTCGGCCGGATCGATCAGCACCGGGACCCGGTCGCCGATCGCATAGGCCTTGCGCGTCGCGGCCTCCACCGGCTCGCTTTCGAGCACCAGCCGGCGTCCTCCCGCCGGCGCCTCCGCCTCGACGATCAGGACGAAGCGCGGCGGATCGGCACCCGCGGGCCCGGCAAGGTCGATCCGGGTGACCACGCCGCTGATCCGGGCGCCGCTGCGGCGAAGCTCCGCAGCATCCTGGGCGTCCGCGGCCCGCCAGAGGAGGAGACCGGCGGCGACCAGGGCCACGGGCACGGCGAAGGCCGCCAGCAGCGCCGGGGCCAGCCACAGCCCCCGGAACGACTCGATCCGCGCCGAGCCCGCCGGGTCGTTCGGCCGATAGCGGACCGGCACGGCGTCCCCGATGCGGTAGCGCGGCGGCGAGGCGGCCGGGCCGCCCACGAACTCCACGTCCTGGTCCTTCCCGGCGGCAAAGCGAACGATCGGCGTCAGCGGCTGGGCGTCGGCATGGGAGGCGGCTGCGGCGGCCGGACGCAGGGATACGACGAGTCCGCGAGCGCGGGCGGCGTGCGCCAGGAATTCCAGCCTGAGCAGGGCCAGAGCGCCGGCCGCGAGCAGCAGCAGGAGCGCAAGGACGGACAGCACGGTGATCGCGGCTTCGAGCATCGGACGCGACGCCCCTACTGCGATCTGGCATGCTAATGTGACCAGCGCCGCACCGACAAGTGGCGGCGGCACGGACCTCGGGAGAAGCCCCTGGCCGGCGCTATTCGCCAGGCGTCATGGACGCCCGGCCGCTGCCCTCAAACCTGGTCGCGCGGGATCTTGCGGTCCCAGGTCCGGTGGAAGACGCGGGTTTCGCCCTCGAAGGCCTCCATCTCGGCGCGAAGGAAGAAGTTCTCCCGGTCCGCCCATTGCGTCGTCAGGGTTTCGGTCCGGACCTGCCAGTCGCCGCGCCCCATCGTCATGCTCCAATGCGTTTCGGCCCGCGCGCTCAAAGAATCCTCCGGGCGGATCGCGTAGGTCTCGCGCGCCACCATGCCGACCTCCAGCCCATGGGGCTGGATGCGGCGCGCGCCGAAATCGTCGACGATCCGCAACGTCGTCTCGCCGGTCGCGAGATCCTGCTCGATCTTCCGGCTGTTGGCGGGCTTGCGCAGCGGCTCGGCGCGCTGCGGCGGCGCACCTTCGGGGCCGGGGAACTCGGCCAGCGTCTCCGCACGGGGAGGGCGCACCGGAAGCAGCATGCGGCTCGCCCCGGCATGGACCGTGAGCGTCACCGGCTCGGGCGACGGCCAGATCATCGGCCAGTAGGCGGTGGAGATCGCGACGCGCAGCCGGTTGCCCGGCGCGAAGGCGTGGGCGACATCGTTCATCTGCACGCGCACGCGCACGCGCTGGCCGGGCACGAGCGGCTTCGGATTTTCGTGCGACTCCCGGTGCGTCAGATTGAGCACGCCGAAGGTGATGCGCGCCGAGCCGCCGTCCGGAAACACCTCGCAGAGCCGCACCGCGACCAGCCCCTGGGGCTTGTCGCTCGTCAGCTCCAGCTCGACGACCGGCGCGCCCAGAATCTCCAGTGGCTCCGTCAGCGGCGCGCTGTCGAAGCAGAGCGACCCCGCGTCGTCCGGCCGCTGGTCGGTCGGCGATTCCGGACCGAGCCAGATCGGGCACCATTCGCCGCCGGCCATGCCGGTCGTCTGCGGCGAGCTCAGCATCATCGCCGTCTCGGCGCCCGCCGTCGTTTCGAGCCCCTGCGCATTGAGGCTCCAGACCTGCTCCCCGATGTTGGGTGAGGGCCAGCCGGGCTCGCTCGCCCAGCGGCCGTCGCGATGGGCGTAGAACGCCGCCGGCCGGACGCTCTCCTGCATGTAGACGCGGTACTCGGGCTCGTCCATGACGCCGGTGTCGATGCCCTTCAGCCACTGGTCCCACCAGCGCAGGCATTCCTGCAGGAAGCCGATCCTGGGCTCCGGCACGGCAAAGTGGGGATATTTGTGCACCCAGGGGCCGATCAGCCCCTTCTTCGGGCATTTCAGCCCGGCGAGCAGGCGCGGGACGGCATTGGAGTAGCCGTCCCCCCAGCCGCCCACCGCGTACACCGCAGCTTCGATCGCCGCATAGTCCTCGCAGACCGAGCCGTGCTTCCAGAACGCGTCGCGCCGCTGATGCTCCAGCCAGTTGGCGACGAGGAGCGGCGTGTTCTCCAGCCGCTCCATCCACATCGCGCGCCAGCGCTCGCCGACCAGCGCCGGATCGGGCGGCCGGGACGAGTAGCAGAACATGGTCGAGGCCCAGCCGAGATTCTCGCCGAGCAGGCAGCCGCCCATGTAGTGGATGTCGTCGGCATAGCGGTCGTCGGTCGAGCAGAGGGTGACGACCGCCTCGAGCGGCTTCGGCCGGCGGGCGGCGACCTGCAGCCCGTTGAAGCCGCCCCAGGAGATGCCGATCATCCCGACCTTGCCGGTGCACCAGGGCTGCGCGGCGATCCAGTCGATCACCTCGAGCGCGTCGTCCTGCTCCTGCTTCAGGTACTCGTCCCACATCAGCCCGTCGGACTCGCCGTTGCCGCGCATGTCGACGCGCAGCGCGGCATAGCCATGGCCGGCGAAATAGGGATGGGTGAGGGCGTCTCGATCGATCGTGCCGTCGCGCTTGCGATAGGGCAGGTATTCGAGAATCGCCGGCACCGGATCGCTCTCCGCATCCTCCGGGAGCCAGATCCGCGCGGCGAGGCGGCAGCCATCGGACAGGGTGATCCACTGGTTCTCGATCTCCCGCACCTTGCGGGGGAAGCCGGTCACGGTACGCATGATGTCTCCCTGTCGCAGCGACGGCGCGGGCCGGAGGGCCGGCCGCGACATTAGGTCGGCTCGCGCCCTGCCGACAAGGGCATGCGCAGCCTGGAATTGCACGACCCCGCCCTGCTAGTCTGCGCGCCCCCGCTCGTCGTCCGCGGGGGCACAGAAAGGGAGTCGTCGATGTCCGCGGTGAAGCTGATCCGCAAGTCCGAGCGCCAGTTCGTCCCCTATGCCGGAGATCCGGCGAAGCCGGAGGACGGAATCGCCCATATCTGCCGCATGGTCGGCCCGGAGCTCAGCCGGACGATGGGCGTGGGCGTGGCCAGCTTCGAGGGAATCTCCGTGCCGTGGACCGTCCTCTACGACGAGGCGATCGTGGTGCTCGAAGGCGACTTCCGCCTCAGGGCCGGAGACGACGTGTTCGACTGCAAGCCCGGCGACGTGCTGTGGATCCCGGAGAACACGCCGATCGTCTACGAGGTCGACGAGGGGAAGAAGGCGACGGTGTTCTATTCGCTCTACCCGGTGGACTGGCGCGCCCGGCACGGGATGTGAGGTCGTGCGATATCCTCATGCTTCGACAGGCTCAGCATGAGGACGTAGGAGAGGCCTCGTCCTGAGCCTGTCGAAGGGCGAGGCCCGGCTCGGAGGCTCTTCGCCCCAGGGTTCTTTTCATGCGCGGACTTGATCCGCGCATCCATGGCGCCGCTCGTGCAGGCCTGACGATGGATCGCCGGGTCAGCCCGGCGATGACACTGGAGTAGAGGCGAGAGCTCACGAACTCAATTATTCGATCGGCTCGGCATGTAGCGTGAAGTTCACCCGTAGATAGGCTTGCCAAGCGGGGGCAACCTCGCGAGCCATATCAAAGTTGGAAAGCTGGTACTGCGTCTCGGCAATGCTGCGACCAACGAACGTCGCCCACGGTTCTGTCGACTGCCTATTGGCTACTTCGCCACCGATCGCGCCGGTTTTCGAAGAGGTCGCCGATGGAATGAGACCGCACCAAAACCCGGGACAGGGCCTCGGTCTTTTGCCATCCCAATCGAATGCGTGGTCGATAAGCCAAGCTTCCCACCCAAGGACGGCTACATGATCCTTGGCGCAAGCAGTGAGGAAATCGGCCACGTCGTCGAGCTCCACCCCTAACTCGCCGTTTGATGCTCTAAACGACCGACGAGATATTTCGTCCGGAACGGAAGGTGGCGCGAGCACCGGACTCAGATCTCCGCCGCCACCTTGAGCCCCTCGAACACCGCCTCCTCGGCGGTGCGCGGGGCGAGGCAGTCGCCGATGACGTGGATCTCGCCCGGGTAGTCCTCGAGCTCGTCCTCGAGCGCCGTCACCGGCTCGTGGCCCTGGGCCAGGACCAGCGTGTTCACGCCTTCGCAGACGATCGCCTCGCCGCTGCCGGTGTGCTGGAGATAGACCGTGTCCGCGTCGGCGCCGAACAGCCGCGCCTGCGGGATCACCTCGATGCCGAGCCGATGCAGCGTCGCCGACCAGTGGTCGCGGGTGTATTGCTGGATGCGCTGGCCGGGCATGTAGCCGTTCACGGCGAGGCGCACGCGGCAGCCGTCCCGGGCGAGCTTTTCGGCGAGGCCCATGCCCACCCAGTCGCAGCGCAGATCCGCGATCACGACCGAGCTGCCGATATTGGCCTCGCCGTTCAGCACCTGCCAGGCGTCGACAACATGCATCTCCTCCTCGCCCTCGAAGCTCGGGCGGCGCGGCCGGGCGCCGGTCGCGACGATCACCGCGTCGGGCTTCTCCCGCTCGACCATGGCGCGGTCGACCCTGGCGTTCTTCACGACTCGGACGCCGGCGAGCTCCATCTCGCGCGCGAGATTGGTGACGATGCCGCCGAAC
This sequence comes from Alphaproteobacteria bacterium, assembly GCA_036724615.1. Taxonomy (GTDB): domain Bacteria; phylum Pseudomonadota; class Alphaproteobacteria; order Dongiales; family Dongiaceae; genus DAIMFL01. The sequence goes on from DAIMFL010000003.1 coordinate 14,664, forward strand.
TCCGCGCGGCCGGGCAGGAGCTGCGCGAGCAGCGCCTGGCCGCCCAGCCGGCCGCTCGCCTCGTAGAGGGTCACGTCGTGGCCGCGCTCGGCGGCGACCGCCGCCGCCTTCATCCCGGCCGGGCCGCCGCCCACCACCATGATCCGGCGCCGGCCGGCCGCCGGTCTGCGCGTGCCGAAGCGCAGCTCGCGCCCGGTCTCCGGATGCTGGATGCAGGAGATCGGGACACCGAGCTGGAAATGCCCGATGCAGGCCTGGTTGCAGCCGATGCAGGCGCGGATGTCCTCCAGCCGGCCTTCCTGCGTCTTCTTCGGCATCTCGGGATCGCAGATCATCGCCCGCGTCATGCCGACGAGATCGGCCTGGCCGCTGGCGATCACCTGCTCGGCGACCTGCGGCTGGTTGATGCGCCCGGCGACGAAGACCGGTTTCGTCACCTTAGCCTTCACCGCGGCGGCGAAGGGCGCGACGTAGCCGGTCGAGTCCACGAACATCGGCGGCACGATATGGACGGAGCCGCCGATCGTCGCCGAGGAACCGGCGATCACGTTGTAGTAGTCGAGCCCGCCATCGGCATCGAGCGCCGCGTAGGCGGCGAGGACCTCCTCGGGCTCGAGCCCGTCATGGCCCATCTCGTCCCCGGAAAAACGGATGCCGACGACGAAGTCGGTCCCCACCTCGGCCCGGATCGCGGCGATGGCCTCGCGCAGGAAGCGCAGGCGATTGTCGAAGCTCCCGCCGTATTCGTCCTCGCGGCGGTTGCAGCGCGGACTCAGGAACTGCGCCGGCAGATAGCCGTGGCTGGCCACGATCTCGACGCCGTCGAGCCCGGCGGTCCGGAGCCGGCGCGCCGCGGCGCCATAGCCGTCCACGATCTCGCGGATCATGCGGCGCGACATCTGGCGCGGGATGACGTGGAAGCGCTCGGTCGGGCTCACCGAGGGGGCATAGGCGACCGGCGCCGTGCCGTCCTGAGTCTCCATGATCTCGCGGCCGGGATGGAAGAGCTGGCCGAAGAGATGGCAGCCATGGGCATGGCACATCTCGGCGATCTGGCGGTAGCCGGGGATGCAGTCGTCGCTCGTCGCCATGAGGAGATGCGCGGTGTAGCGCGCCGTCTCGTGCACGCCGGCCACCTGCATGACGATGAGCCCGACCCCGCCTTCGGCCCGGGCCTTGTGATAGGCGACCAGGGCCTCGTTCGGCACGAAGTCGGTGGGAAGCGTGGTGTCGTGCCCGGTCGAGAAGATCCGGTTCTTCAGGGTGATCGGACCGACGCGGAGCGGGGAGAACAGGTGGGGGAAGCGGCTGGCGGACATCTGACTGGCAATCGGAAGCGGGCGGTGGGGCGGGACTCTAGCCCTTGCCCGCAGCCGCTGCTAGCCCTCACCCCTCACCCGCCTCGCTTGCGCTCGGCCCCTCTCCCGAGCCGGGAGAGGGAAGAGGGAGGGGCCCGCTGCGCAAGCAGCGGGAGGGTGAGGGGTGAGGGAGCACGCTAATCCGGCCGCTCCAGGTCCTCGATGAGGGCGGCGAGGAACCGCGCCGCTTCGCCGCCCGTCGCGGCGCGGTGGTCGAAGGTGAGCGACAGCGGCAGGATGCGCCGGACCGCGGGCCGGCCGTCGACCGCGACGACCCGCGGCCCGATCTTGCCGGCGCCCACGATGGCGACCTGCGGCGGCACCACCACCAGCCCAGCATGGCGGCCGGCGATCATGCCGAAGTTCGACAGGCTGATGGTGGCGCCGCGCAGCTCCTCGACCGGGATGCTCCGGGCCTTCACGTCACGTTTCAGCGCCTCCAGCCCGCGCCGGAGATCGGCCATGCTCCGGCTGGTCACGTCGCGCATCACCGGTGCGAAGAGCCCGTCCGGCGTGTCGACCGCGATGGCGAGGTCGACGCGGGCATGGACCCGCCGTCCGGGCATGCGTCCGTCGAACCAGGCGTTGAGGTTCGGCTCCGCCTTGCAGGCCGCGCCGATGGCCCGGATCAGCCGCGTGGTCGGGTCGCCGTGGTCGCGCCAGCTTTCGATGTCGGCCTCGTCGGTGACGGTGGCGGGCACCACCTCGGCATGGCTCTTCGCCATGTTCGCGGCCATGGCCCGGCGCACGCCGCGGAGCGGCTCCATCGGCGCCAGCGGCAGCGGCCCTGCAGCGGCCCGATCCACATCGCCGAGCGTAATGGCGCCGCCCGGGCCGCTACCGGTCACGGTGGCGAGATCGACCCCCATGCGGTCGGCGAGGGCACGCACGGCAGGGGCGGCGCGCAGCCCGCCCGACGTCGGGGCCGGGCGCGCGAGCTCGGCCATGGCTGCGCTCCCCACCTCGGGCAGCACCGTGCCGACATCCTCGCGGGCCCCGCCCTCCTCGAACTCCACCAGCGGCGAGCCGACCGCGACGATGTCGCCGGGCTGGCCGTGCAGCTTGCCGATCCGGCCGGAATGAGGCGCGGGGATCTCGACCACCGCCTTCTCGGTCTCGACCGAGACCAGGGGCTGGTCGGCGACGACATGGTCGCCGACCGAGACATGCCAGTTGACGATCTCGGCCTCGTGCAGCCCTTCGCCGAGATCGGGCAGGGCGAAGACCTTCATCGGTACTCCAGGGCGCGCCGGGCCGCCGCGAGGATGCGCTTGCGGCCCGGCAGGTAGGCGTGCTCCAGCCGGGGCAGCGGCATCACCACGTCCCAGCCCGCCACGCGCTGCACCGGGGCGAGCAGGGAAAGCAGCCCGTGCTCGGCCAGCCGCGCGGCGATCTCCGCGCCGAAGCCGCTGGTGAGCGCCGCCTCCTGGACGATGATGCAGCGGCCGGTCCGCTCCACCGAGGCGAGGATCGTCGCCATGTCGAGCGGCTTCAGCGTGGCCACGTCGATCACCGTCGCCGACACGCCCTCGGCGGCCATCGCATCCGCGGCCGCCACCACGTCGGGCACCATGCCGCCCCAGGTGACGAGGGTGACATCCGCGCCCTCCCGGAGCGTCACGCATTGCCCGAGCGGCAGCTCTGCCCCGTCATCGGCCACGTCCTCCTTGCCGGCGCGATAGAGCCGCGTCGGCTCGAGGAAGACGACGGGATCGGGGTCGCGGATCGCGGCGAGGAGCAGACCATAGGCGCGTGCGGGGGAGGAGGGCTGCACCACCTTGAGCCCTGGGATGGGCGTGAACAGCGCTTCAGTGGCCTCGGAATGATGCTCCGGCGCATGGACTCCGCCGCCCGACGGCGCGCGCAGCACCATGGGGCAGGTCAGCCGTCCGCAGGTCCGCGTGCGCAGGCGGCTGGCGTGGTTCAGCATCTGATCGATGGTCGAGTAGATGAACCCGCTGAACTGGATCTCCGCGACCGGCCGGAAGCCTTGCGCGGCGACGCCGATCGCCATGCCGGCGATGGCGATTTCGGCGAGCGGCGTATCGAAGACGCGGGACGCCCCGAAGCGCCGGAGCAGCCCGTCCGTGGCGCGGAACACGCCGCCGTTCACCGCCACGTCCTGGCCGAAGACCAGCACCGTCGCGTCCTCGGAGAGCGCACGCGCCAGGGCCATGTTGATGGCGCCGACCATCGTGGTCTCAGCCATCCGCGCTCTCCATCAGGGCGGCGGCGCGCTGCGCGGCGAGGTCCTGCGGCGCAGTGGCATAGCACCGGTCGAACATGCAATCCGGGCCAGCCGCCGCGGTCGCCAGATAGGCCTCCGCCTCGGCCTCGATCTCCGCGGCGCAGTCGGAGAGCAGCTTCTCCTCGTCGGCCTTCGCCCAGACCCCTGCCGCGACCAGATGATTGCGCAGCCGCGCCAGCGGCTCGGCCTCCCACCGGCGGCTCACCTCGGCGTCGTCGCGATAGCGGCTCGCGTCGTCCACCGTGGTGTGGTCGGAGAGCCGATAGGTCACCGCCTCCACGAGAGTCGGGCCGCCGCCGTCGCGGGCACGGGCGAGGGCGCGTGCCGTCGCATCGGTGACCGCGACCACGTCGTTGCCGTCGACCTGCTCTCCGGGAATTCCGGCGGCGATCGCCTTCTGCGCGAGAGTCTCGGCCCGCGTCTGCGCCGCGAGCGGGACGGAGATGGCCCAGCCGTTGTTGTTGACGACGAAGACCGCCGGCAGGTCCATCACCCCGGCGACGTTCAGCGCCTCGTAGAAATCGCCTTTCGAGGTGGCGCCGTCCCCGAGGATGCAGACCGCCGCACGCGGCTCGCGCCGCAGCTTGAAGGCGAGCGCGACGCCCACGGCATGCGGCGCGTGCGTGGCGACCGGGATCGAGACGGGGAAATCCTCGCGCGGTCCGGCAAAGTCGCTGCCGCGCTCGTCGCCGCCCCAGAACAGCAGCAGCTCCCGCGGGCGCACGCCGCGCCAGAGCTGCGCGCCCTGCTCCCGGAAGGACGGCAGCAGGACGTCGTTCGCCTGCATGGCGGCGGCGACGCCGACCGCGACCGCCTCCTGTCCGAGGGACGAGGCAAAGGTGCCGAGCCGGCCGGTGCGTTGCAGCGAAACCGCCTTGGCGTCGAAGCTGCGCGTCCGCACCATGGCTCGGTAGAGCGGAACGAGCGCGCGCGGGTCGCGCGCGGAGGGCGGAAGCTCCGCCACGGCGCGTCCGGTATCGTCGAGAAACTGCGTGTACGCGATCTCGAATCGCGCCGCCACCCGCCCTCCGGCGGGGCGGTCGCTCACGTTCAACACTGGACCGCGCAGGGCCATGGCGAGTGAAGCCGCATGAGCGCCGAGCCCTCATTGAGCGCCATGTACTGTATTTCCGCTGGAGGAGATTTGTTCCGGGCGGAGAGATCGGCGTGACCAATCGAGGGCAAAGTTGACCGAATGTTAACCGGGCCTTGCCACAAAGGGCGTCAACTGGTCTGATCCCCGCATCGATTCGCGGCGCCCGTCGCGAGTCCTAGGGGACCATCCATCGACGGAGACCTACTCGTGAACCAGCGCGACGCTGATTCCCTGGCGGCCACCCGCCGACATTTCCTGAAGCTCGGGGCCGCGACGGCGGCCTGCGCGGGTTTCATGCCGGGGGCGGCCTATGCGGCCCGCCTCGGAACCGTGGAGCGGAAGCTCGGCTTTCACAACCTGCATACCGGCGAACGCCTGTCGGTCGCCTATTTCTCCGATGGCGCATACCGGCCGAAGGCCCTCGCCGACATCAACGTCATCCTCCGCGACTGGCGCACCGGCGACATCAAGGACATGGACGTGCGTCTGCTCGACGTGCTGTGGGAGCTCCATCAGCGCCTCGGTTCGACCAAGCCCTATGACGTGATCTCCGGCTACCGCTCGCCCAAGACCAACGCGACCTTGGCCAGCACCAGCAGCGGCGTGGCCAAGAAGAGCCTGCACATGGAGGGGATGGCGATCGACATCGCCCTTCCCGACACTAAGCTGTCCATTGTCCGGCAGACCGCCATGGACATGCAGCGGGGCGGCGTCGGTTACTACCCGAAATCGGGTTTCGTGCACGTCGACGTGGGCAAGGTCCGTTCCTGGTAGGCGCGCGCCGCGCATATCGCCCTCAGCGACTTCGAACGGGGCCGCCGTCGCGCAGACGGCGGCCCCGTTTGTTTCGGCCCGGCGCCGGGACCGCCCCGGTTGATGGCCGGCGAGCCCAGCCGATATAGTCGAACCGCTTCGCGACCGGACACCTGCCGCAAGGTCCGGGCCGCCCCCGTCAACGTCAGGATGGAAGCTCCCGTGCCGCTCGACCCATTGTCTCCCGAAGCGCTGTATCGGCGCTGCGATCTGTCCGGCCTGTCATTCGAGACGACGGCGGATCTCCCCGACATCTCCGAGGTCCCCGGGCAGGACAGGGCCGTGGCCGCGATCCGGTTCGGCATCGGCATCCGGCAGAAGGGCTACAATCTCTATGCCCTCGGCGCGCCGGGCACCGGCAAGCACACGACGCTGCGGCAATATCTGGACGACGCGGCGAGCAGGGAATCGGCGCCGCCGGATCTCTGCTACGTTCACAATTTCGAGACGTCGCACCGGCCGATCGCCCTCCTGCTGCCGCGGGGCACGGGCGTGCGGCTGCGCGACGACATGCAGCGCCTCGTCGAGGACCTGCAGACCGCCATTCCCGCGGTCTTCGAGGGCGAGGATTACCGCAACCGGCGCCAGGTCATCGACGAGGAGTTCAAGCAGCGGCAGGAAAGCGCCTTCGAGAAGCTGCAGCAGCGCGGCCGCGAGCGCGACGTCGCGATGGTCCGCACGCCGATGGGCCTCGCCCTGGCGCCTGCGCCCAAGGGAGAGGTGCTGAGCCCGGAGGAGTTCCGGGCGCTGCCGGACGAGCATCGGCGCCGCCTGCAGAGCGACATCGAGGCGTTGCAGAGCGAGCTCGAGGAGACCGTCCGGCAGTTTCCGGAGTGGGACAAGGAAAGGCGCGACCGCCTGCGCGACCTGAACCGCGAGGTGACCAGCGTCGCGGTGAGCCGCAGCATCGCGCCGCTGCGCCATGCCTACGGGGAGTTCCCGGCGATCATGTCGCATCTTGAGGCGGTGGAGCGCGATCTGGTGGAGAACGCCGACGCCTTCCTGCCTCAGCCTGCCGAACCCTCGATCGCGCAGGTGCTCGGCGGCAAGCCCCGGCTCGGCGACAACGGTCGCCTCCGGCGCTATCAGGTGAACGTGGTGGTCGATTCGAGCGGGCTCGCCGGGGCGCCCGTGATCTACGAGGACAATCCGACCTATCCCAATCTCGTCGGGCGGGTCGAGCATCAGGCCGCCATGGGCGCGCTGGTCACCGATTTCACCCTGATCAAGGCGGGCGCATTGCACAGGGCCAATGGCGGCTACCTGCTGCTCGATGCGCGCAAGCTGCTGCAGCAGCCCTTCGCCTATGACAGCCTGAAGCGCGCGCTCTATGCGCGCGAGCTGCGGATCGAATCCCTCGGCCAGCTGCTCAGCGCCGTGAGCACCGTCTCGCTGGAGCCGGAGGCGGTGCCCCTCGCGGTGAAGGTCGTGCTCGTCGGCGAACGCGAGCTCTACTACATGCTGTCGGCCTACGATTCGGATTTCCCGGAGCTGTTCAAGGTCGCGGTGGATTTCGACGACGAGACGGACCGCGATCCCTCGACGACCGAGGCCTATGCCCGGCTCATCGCGACCATCGCCCGCGGCGAGCCGCTGAAGCCGTTCGACCGGAGCGCGGTCGCTCGCATCATCGAGCACTGCTCCCGGCTGGTGAGCGACGCGGAGAAGCTGACGGCGCGGCTCGGCAACATGGCCGACCTGATGCGCGAGGCGGATTACTGGGCGTCCAAGGCGGGCCGGGAGGTGGTATCGGCCGCGGACGTGCAGGCCGCGATCGACGCCCAGATCCACAGGAGCGACAGGCTGCGCGAGCGCTCGCACGAGGCGATCGAGCGCGGCATAGTGCTGATCGACACCAAAGGCGAGCGGGTCGGCCAGGCGAACGGCCTCTCGGTCATCAGCCTCGGCGGGTTCTCCTTCGGGCGGCCGAGCCGGATCACCGCGACGGTGCGGCTCGGCCGCGGCGAGGTGATCGACATCGAGCGCAAGGTCGAGCTCGGCGGCCCGATCCATTCGAAGGGCGTGCTGATCCTCTCGTCCTTTCTCGCGTCGCGCTACGCGCTCGAGCACCCGCTCTCGCTCTCCGCGAGCCTGGTCTTCGAGCAGTCCTATGGCGGTGTCGATGGGGACAGCGCCTCCTCGGCCGAGCTCTATACCCTGCTCTCCGCCCTGTCCGGCGTGCCCATCCGCCAGAGCTTCGCCGTCACCGGCTCGGTCAACCAGCACGGCGAGGTGCAGGCCATCGGCGGGGTGAACGAGAAGATCGAAGGATTCTTCGACGTCTGCGTGGAACGCGGGCTGACCGGCGATCAGGGCGTGCTGATTCCGGACTCGAACCGGAAACACCTGATGCTGCGCGCCGACGTGGTGGAGGCGGTGGCGGCGGGGAGGTTCCGCATCTTCGCCGTGCGCACGATCGACGAAGGCATCGAGCTGCTGACCGGCGTTCCGGCCGGCGTCCGGGACGAGACGGGCGCGTTTCCGGAAGGGACGGTGAACCGTCTGGTGGAGGACCGGCTGATTGCGCTGGCGGAACGTCGTACCATCATCGGGCGGAACGAAGTCGCGAGCCTGACGGGAGAGCGGCAATGACGGAGCCGGAGCAGGGGGAGCGGCAGGCGGCGGTCCGCCGCATCCTGGTCGCCCTCGATGCGTCCCGGGAGAGCCTGGCGGCGCTGACCACGGCCGCGCAGGTCGCCCGGCGCTTCCAGGCCGAGCTCGTGGGCCTGTTCGTCGAGGACTCCGACCTGTTCAAGCTGGCGCAGCACTCCTTCGTGCGCGAGATCAACCTGCATACCCGGGCCGGTCGCGCGCTCGATCCGGATGTCATCGCCCATGAGCTGAAGCTCCAGGCCGCGCTGGCGAGGCGGGCGCTGGAGGAGGCGGCGGGCCAGTTCCGCCTGCGATGGTCCTTCCGGGTCACGCGCGGGAAGGTGGAGGCGGAGCTGATCTCCGCCGCGCTGGAGGCCGATCTCGTCGCGGTCGGCAAGGCCATTCGCCCGCTCACCGGGGCGATGCGGCTCGGGCGCACGGCGCAGGCGCTCACCAGCGGCTGCGCGCGCTCCGTGCTCTTCGCCGTGCCGGAGAACCGGCTCGGCGAGTCCGTCGCGCTCGCCTATGACGGGTCGCCCACGGCGGCCGACGCGCTCGATCTCGCCGCCCGGATCGCCGACGCCGACGGCGGGCGGCTGACCGTCTTCCTGGTGGCCGAGAGCAGCGACGTCGGGGCGGAGTACGAGTCCGCGGTGCGGCGGCGGCTGCGCGGCCGACATCTCGATCTGTCCTTCCGGCGCGTCTACGGGCGCGGATGCCGGGACATCCTCCAGGTGATCGAGGCGGAGCGCCCGCGGCTGCTCGTCGTCGGCGTGGCGCCCGGGAGCGCCGCGAACGAGCCCCTGCGGCCGGTTCTCGAATGCTCGACCTGCCCGGTGCTCCTGGTGCGGAAGCAGGAAGCGCAGGCGGCGTGAGCTAACGGTCCGGGCGGCGGTACCTCTCTTCGACGAGCGGCACGAAGGCCACCGGCAGGATGCCCCGGCTGGAGACCGCGCCCGCGGAGTCCTTCTCGACGACCGTCAGCTCCTGCTCGCGCGGCCAGGGCCCGACCGGGATGATCATCCGGCCGCCCGGCTTCAGCTGCTCGACGAGGGCCGGCGGGACGGACCGCCCCCCCGCCGTGACGACGATGCTGTCATAAGGCGCGCGCTCCGGCCAGCCGGAATTGCCGTCGCCGCTCCGGACGTGGACGTTCCGGTAGCCGAGGCGCTGGAGCCGCCGGGCCGCCTCGTCGGCGAGCTCCGGGACCACCTCGATGCTGTAGACCTCGTGGACCAGCTCGGCCAGCACCGCCGCCTGGTAGCCGGACCCCGTGCCGATCTCGAGCACCACGTCGGCCGGCTCCGGATCGATTAGCTCCGTCATCAGCGCGACGATATAGGGCTGCGAGATGGTCTGACCGTGGCCGATCGGCAGCGGTCCGTTGACATAGGCGAGATCCTGCTCGGACTCCGGCACGAATTTCTCGCGCTGGACCTTGCGAAGCGCGGCCATGACGCGCCCGGAAAAGACCGGCCGGCCGGTGTAGCCCGCGGTGGCGCGGGCCTCCTCCTCGATCTCCGCGATCATCCTGTCCTGCGGCGACGGCGCCATCTGCGCTCCTTGGCCTTGCGGCAAACGGCGGCTACCGCACCGTCAGGCAGCTGCATTTCGCGAGCGTGCTCACCTTGTGGGACACGCTCCCGAGCAGCAGGCCCTCGATGTCGCCAAGGCCCCGGCTGCCCATCACGATGAGATCGGCCCCGATCTGCGCGGCGTGGTCGACGATCGTGCGGGCGGGCTGTCCGAGCTTGGCGACCTTGCGAACCTCGGGCAGCCCCTTCTTGCGCGCATGATCCTCGACCTGGGCGAGGATCTCCTGGCTGCGGCGGTCGACCATCTCCTCGAGCGTCGCGGGAATGTTCTCGACCGCCATGTAGTGGCGCAGCTGTTCGGAGATCTCGGTCGACGGCTTCTTGACCACGGTGATCACGTCGAGAGCCGATCCGTATTGCTGGGCCAGGTCGATCGCCGCCACTGCCGCACGCATGGCATGCTTCGACCCGTCCACGGCGAGCAGGAACATGGCGTGGCCTCCCTTTCTGTGGCTGATCAGCGTGCGACGATGTGGTGCTTGCCGACCGGCCGGACCGTGCTCGCCACCGGACCCGCCGGGCCGTCGTCCGGCGCCAGGTCGAAGCGGACCTCGCTGCCGACGTCGAGCCGCTGGAATCCGTCGTTCACCACGCTGCTGGTGTTGAAATAGATCTCGCGTTCGTCCGGCGTGCGGATGAAGCCGTAGCCCTCGTCGCGGAACATGCGGGCCACCGTGCCGTGCGGCGGGATCTCGCGCCGCTTCGGAACGTCGACCAGGCGCCGCCGGATGCCGCTCTCCAGCCGGCGGGCGGCGGCGGCGAAGGCGTCCCGGATCGCCACGTACACGTCCTCGTGCGCATGGTCGTAGGGCGACCGGCGATTGACCCAGAGATTGCCGTTCGGCACGGTCATCTGGATCTGCACGTAGTAGAGCTTCCCCTTGTGCTTGCTTCGGTGAGGCGCCGCGATCACCACGCGGCAGCTGGTGATGCGCTGGTGGAAGCGCTTCAGCTTCGCGACTTCCTTCCTGATCCGCGCCTCCACGGCATCGGATTGACCGATGTCACGAAAGGCGATCTCGAGGGGGAAGCCGATGTCGTCGTTCATTGCTGTCTCGCTTGTACGTCGTTGGGATGACCGACAGGCGGAGAGGGGGTCAGGCCGGCGGCGCGACGTCCTCCTCCCAGTCGGGCTCGTCGGCGCGCAGGATCTCGTAGACCTGCGCGACGGTTCCGGAGAGGGGCTTCCCCAGATCCCCTGAGAGGTGCTCGTCCGCGGTCAACCAGGTGAAGGCCTCCGTCACCTCGGCGGCCGTAGCCCCGGTGGCGATGATCTCCGCGATGCGGAAATCATTGATGCGCCCGACGATGTCGATGATCTCTTCACGGGTCACTCGGCTCATCGGATCTCCTGTCTCGGGTGGACATTCGTGCGACGGGCCGGCAGGTGCCGACGTGCTGGGCATAAGGGTAACTCCCTCTCCGCCTTCGCGTCCACGGGTCGGCGGTTGCCGTGTGGACGGGCCGATAATGCGGTCCGGCGCGGCATCGCCTCTTTGACGTGAATCAACGTGACGCGCGGGGTTCGTAGCGACCTCCGGCTCAGCCGCTATGCGACGCCACCCAGGACTCGATCGCCGCGGCATCCACGGCCCCGGACGCGCGGGCGAGCTCGCGGCCGCCGGAGAACAGGATGAGGGTCGGGATGCTGCGTATGCCGAGCCGAGCCGCCGCCTCCGGCGCAGCCTCGGTGTCGAGCTTCAGCAGCCGCACCCCCGGCTCGAGGCGGGACGCGGCCGTCTCGAACTCGGGCGCCATCGCCCGGCACGGCGCGCACCAGGACGCCCAGAAATCGACCAGGACCGGGACCTCGTTCCGGGCGACATGCCGCTCGAGCCCGGCCCCGTCCACCGCGACGGGACGCCCTTCGAACAACCGGCGGCGACAGCTGCCGCATTTCCCGCCGTCGGCGAGGCGAGCCCTGGGCAGGCGGTTCACCGCACCGCAATGCGGGCAGACGAGATGGAGGAGAGCGGTCATCCCCGGCTCCGGATCAATCCCTGTCCCTTCGGACATGGGGAGCCGGGCCGCCGCCACCAAGGGGCCGCGGCCGGGCGGTCCGGCCGGCGCTCAGGTCAGATGTGGAAGGATTCGCCGCAGCCGCAGCGGCCTTTTTCGTTCGGGTTGCGGAAGACGAAGCCGGACTGGAGCTTGTCCTCCACGTAATCCATCTCGCTGCCGATGATGAACAGCGTCGCCTTCGGGTCGATGAACAGGGTGACGCCCTTGTCCTCCACGACCTCGTCGCCCGCGACCCGTTCCTTGGCGTATTCCACGGAGTAGGACATGCCCGAGCAGCCCTTGGCTCTGACCCCGATCCTGAGGCCTTGGACCTCTCCCTGGCTTTTCGCCATGAGAGCCTTCACGCGGGCCGCGGCGGCTTCGGTGACGGTGATGACGTTGGGCAGCTTTCGCATGGGCCTTCCCGGCAGCTCCTGATCAGTAGAATCCCAGCTCGAGGCGCGCGGCCTCGGACATCATAGATTGGTCCCAGGGCGGGTCCCAGACAAGCTCCACGCGGACATCTTCCACCCCGGGGACCGCGCTGACGGCGTTCTCCACCATCCCCGGCATCTCGCCGGCGACGGGGCAGGCGGGGGCGGTGAGGGTCATGTCGATCTCGACCTTGCCGTCCGGCGACACGTCGCAGCGATAGATCAGCCCCAGCTCGTAGATGTTGACCGGGATCTCCGGGTCGTAGACGCCGTGCAGCGCATCGATCACCGCCATGCGCAGCTCGTCCACGCTGCCCGCTCCCGCGGGCCGGTGGGCGGCCTCCGCTTCATTGGTCCGGTTCAGAATTCCCTCCGACATCGCGTTCCTCAATCACCCGGGGCCTCGGTGCTGACCGTGGTCGCCCCGCCTTCCAGCGCGGCGGTGAGCGTGTGCCAGGACAGCGTGGCGCACTTCACCCGCATCGGGTACTCCCGCACGCCGGAGAGCACCTGGAGCTTGTCGAGCTCGTCGATCCCGGCTGCGTCCGGTGCGTTGCCGGTCATCATGTCGTGAAAGCGGTGGAACAGCGCCTGCACCTCGGCCACCGGCTTTCCCTTGACGGACTCGGTCATCAGCGACGCCGAGGCGGTCGAGATCGCACAGCCGCGCCCCTCGAAAGCGGCCTCCTTGACCAGGCCGTTCTCGACCGTCAGGTAGACCGTCACCTTGTCGCCGCAGAGCGGGTTGTCGCCACGCGCCTCGTGCGTCGGGTGCGCAGGCTTCCCGAAGTTCCGCGGCCGCTTGTTGTGATCCAGGATGATCTCCTGGTACAGGTCCCTGAGCTCGGACATCAGCCGAAGATCTCCCTGACCCGGCGCAGCCCGTCGACCAGCACGTCGACCTCGTCGAACCGGTTGTAGAGCCCGAACGAGGCGCGCACCGTTCCGGCGACGCCGAAGCGGTCCATGGTGGGCTGGGCGCAGTGGTGTCCGGCGCGCACCGCGATCCCCCGCTCGTCGAGGATCGTGCCGATGTCGTGCGGGTGCACGCCGTCCAGCGTGAAGGATACGATGCTCGCCTTGTCCGCTGCGGTCCCGTACATGGTGAGGCCGGGCACCTCGCGCAAGCGGTCGAGCGCGTAACCGAGGAGGGCCCCTTCATGGCTCTCCACCCGGTCGAGGCCGAGCGCCACCACGTAGTCGACCGCGGCGCCGAAGCCGATCGCCCCGGCGATGTTCGGAGTTCCCGCCTCGAAGCGCGCCGGGATGTCGGCATACTCCGTCTTCTCGAAGCTGACCGTCCGGATCATGTCGCCGCCGCCCTGATAGGGCGGCATCGTCTCCAGGAGCTCGGCCCGACCGTAGAGCGCGCCGATTCCGGTCGGCCCATACACCTTGTGGGCGGAGAAGGCGTAGAAGTCGCAATCCAGCACCTGCATGTCGAGCTGCTGGTGCGGCGCCGCCTGGCAGCCGTCGATCAGCACCTTGGCGCCCTCTGCATGGGCGAGACGGGTGATCTCCGCCACCGGCAGCACCGTGCCGAGCGCGTTCGAGATATGGGCCACCGCGACGAGCCGGGTGCGCGGCCCGAGCAGGCGTTCGTATTCCTCCATCATGAAGGCGCCGCGGTCGTCGATCGGCACGACCTTGAGCACGATGCCCTTGCGGTCGCGCAGCATCTGCCAGGGCACGATGTTGGAGTGATGCTCGATCGCCGAGATGATCACCTCGTCGCCTTCCCGGAGGAAGCGGTCGCCGTAGCTCGACGCCACCAGGTTGATGGCCTCGGTCGCGCTGCGGGTGAAGACGATCTCGCGGGCGGCGCGCGCGTTGAGGAAACGCGCGACCTTCTCGCGCGCCGCCTCGAAGTTCTGGGTCGCCAGCGCGCTCAGGTGGTAGACGCCGCGATGGACGTTGGCATATTCGTCCGCATAGCATTTCAGCTCGGCCTCGATCACCTGCCGCGGCTTCTGCGCGCTCGCCGCGCTGTCCAGGAACACGAGCGGCTTGCCGTGCACCAGGCGCGACAGGATCGGAAAGTCCTGGCGCACCCGCTCCACGTCGTACGGGGCCGAGTTCAGCCGTTCCGCGGCGCGGATCACTGTCATCGAGTGCCCTCCGCGGAGGAGCCGCGCAGCCAGTCCCGGACGACGCCTGCGAAGGCCTGGCGGACCGGCTCGCTCGCGATCTCGTCCAGCACCTCGCCGACGAAGGCCTCGACCAGCATGCTCCGCGCGTCGTCCTCGTCGATGCCGCGCGCGCGCAGATAGAACAGCGCGTCGTGATCGATCTCGCCGGCGGTCGCCCCGTGGCTGCACTTCACGTCGTCGGCATAGATCTCGAGCTCGGGCTTGGTATCGATCTCCGCCCGGTCGGACAGCAGCAGGGTCTTGCAGCTCTGGTGGCCATCCGTCTTCTGGGCATCGGGGGCGCCGACGATCCGGCCCTGGAACACGCCGCGGCCCTGGTCGTCCAGCACACCCTTGTAGACCTCGCGGCTGGAGGCTTCGCGCGAGGCGTGGATGATCTCGGTGGTGGTGTCGAGATGCTGACGGCCGCGGGCCAGGAACGCGCCGTCCAGCCGGCAGGAGGCGCCCGGCCCGTCCAGGCTGACGGTGATGTCGTTGCGGGCGAGCGCGGCGCCGGTCGCGAGGGCGAAGCCGTCATAGCGCGCCTGCTCCGCCACCCGCGCCGTGACGGTCGCGATGTGGTAGGCCTCCGGGCCTTCCTGCTGCGACTTGTAATGCGCGATCACGGCGCCCGCTTCCAGGGTGATATCGGTCACCGGCTGGGCCCAGTAGGCGCCGGCGGCGGCCGGCGCATAGAGCTCGACCACCGTGGCGCGGGAGTTTGCACCCGCCACGATCAGGTTGCGCGAGTGATAGGCGAGCTCCTTGCCGGCATGCCCGCCCAGGAACACGAGGACGAGCGGGCGCTCGAGCACCGTGCCGGGGGCGAGGCGGATCACAGCGCCGTCGGCCATCAGCGCGGTGTTGAGCGCGGCGAACGGATCGGCCGCGGCCCGGCTCGCCAGCGCCGCCTCCAGCGCGCCCGGATCGCGGGCGAGGAGGTCGGCCAGGCTGTCGACCGACGCGCCGTCCGGCAGGCCGGCGAGGTCGGAGAGCTCGCGGCGGAACACGCCGTTCAGGAAGACCATACGGTAGGCGGGCGTCTGCGCGGGCAGGAACCGCGGCAGCTCCACCGCCGCCGGGGCGCCGGTCTCGTTCGCGGCGGTCGCGAAGCCAGCCTTCGCCAGGGCGCCGAGATTGGTGTACTTCCAGCGCTCCACGCGCGGGCTCGGCACGCCCTCGCGCATCACGCGGGCGAGCGCGTCCTCGCGCAGGCGCCGCAGCCAGGCGACATCCGCGCCGGGGAGCTCGGAAACGGCGCGGGCGCTGCGCTCGGCATAGGGCAGGGCGATCGCGGCGGGTCGGGGGGAGGCCGTCATGTTCCGGGTGTCCGCCGTCCGTCAGGCCGCCGCCGTCTTCGCGGGCGGCGCGATCTCGCCATAGCCTTCCTTCTCCAGCAGATGCGCGAGCTCCTTGCCGCCGGAGCGCACGATCCGGCCGCCCGCCAGCACGTGCACGTAGTCCGGCTGCACGTAGTCGAGCAGGCGCTGATAGTGGGTGATCATCAGGATCGACCGGTCGGGGCTGCGCAGCGCGTTGATGCCGTCCGCCACGACGCGAAGGGCGTCGATGTCGAGGCCGGAATCCGTCTCGTCGAGCACGGCGAGCTTCGGCTCCAGCAGCGCCATCTGCAGCATCTCGTTGCGCTTCTTCTCGCCGCCCGAGAAGCCGACGTTGAGGGCGCGCCTCAGCATGTCCTCGCTCATGCCCAGCGCCTCGCGCTTGCTGCGCACGAGCTTCAGGAACTCCATGGCGTCGAGCTCGTTCTGGCCGCGATGCTTCCGGACGGCGTTCACCGCGGTCTTCAGGAAGTTCATGGTGGCGACGCCGGGGATCTCGATCGGGTACTGGAAGGCGAGGAACACGCCCTCGCGCGCCCGCTCCTCCGGGTTCAGCTCTGCGAGGTCCTTGCCGTCGAGCGCGACCGAGCCCTCGGTCACATCGTAACCGTCGCGGCCCGCCAGCACGTGGGCGAGCGTGCTCTTCCCCGATCCGTTCGGCCCCATGATCGCGTGCACCTCGCCGGTGCCGATCGTCAGGTCCAGGCCGTTCAGGATCGCCTTGCCGTCGACGGTGGCGTGCAGATTCTTGATCTCGAGCATCATGTCTTCCGTTTCACAGGGCGCCGGGTCAGCCGACGCTGCCTTCCAGGCTGATTCCGACGAGCTTCTGCGCCTCCACGGCGAATTCCATCGGCAGCTCCTGCAGCACCTGCTTGCAGAAGCCGTTGACGATGAGCGACACCGCGTCCTCTGCGGACAGGCCGCGCTGCCGGCAATAGAACAGCTGGTCGTCGCTGATCTTCGACGTCGTCGCCTCGTGCTCGACCCGCGCCGTGCGGTTGCGGGTCTCGATATAGGGCACGGTGTGGGCCCCGCACTTGTCGCCGATCAGCAGCGAGTCGCACTGGGTGAAGTTGCGCGCCCCCTCGGCGCCGGGCAGCACGCGCACCAGGCCGCGATAGGTCTGCTGCGCCTTGCCGGCGGAGATGCCCTTGGAGATGATCGTGCTCTTCGTGTTCTTCCCGATATGGATCATCTTCGTGCCGGTGTCGGCCTGCTGGAAGTTGTTCGTGATCGCGATCGAGTAGAACTTTCCGACCGAATTCTCGCCCTGCAGGATGCAGCTCGGGTACTTCCAGGTGATCGCCGAGCCGGTCTCCACCTGCGTCCAGGAGATCTTGGAGTTGCGGCCGCGGCAGGCGCCGCGCTTGGTCACGAAATTGTAGATGCCGCCCTTGCCGTTCTCGTCGCCCGGGTACCAGTTCTGCACCGTCGAGTACTTGATCTCGGCGTCGTCCATGGCGACGAGCTCGACGACCGCGGCGTGCAGCTGGTTCTCGTCGCGCATGGGCGCGGTGCAGCCCTCGAGATAGCTCACATGGGAGCCTGCGTCGGCGATGATCAGCGTGCGCTCGAACTGGCCGGTCTGGGACGCGTTGATCCGGAAATAGGTCGACAGCTCCATCGGGCAGCGCACGCCCTTCGGCACGTAGACGAAGGACCCGTCGGTGAAGACCGCGGAATTCAAGGTCGCGAAGAAGTTGTCGGAGTAGGGGACCACCGAGCCCAGATACTTCATCACCAGCTCCGGATGCTTCTGCACGGCCTCGGAGATCGAGCAGAAGATGATGCCGACCTCCTCGAGCTTCTTCTTGAAGGTCGTCGCCACCGACACGCTGTCGAAGACGGCGTCGACCGCGACGCCGGCCAGGAGCTCCTGCTCGCGCAGGGGAATGCCGAGCTTCTCGTAGGTCTTGAGCAGCTCCGGGTCGACCTCGTCCAGGCTCTTCGGCTTCGCCTTCGACTTCGGCGCCGAGTAGTAGTAGGCGTCCTGATAATCGATCGGCGGATGGCCGAGCTTGGCCCACTGCGGCTCCTCCATCGAGGTCCACAGCCGATAGGCCCGCAGCCGCCACTCGAGCAGCCATTCCGGCTCGTCCTTCTTGGCCGAGATGAAGCGGACCGTGTCCTCGCTGAGGCCCTTGGGAGCCCGCTCGCTCTCGATCTCGGTGACGAAGCCGTACTTGTACTTGTCGCCCGCGTTGGAGCGGATGGTCTCGGCGGTGTTCTGGGCGGTGTCCATCAATGATGCCTTCTCAGGAGGCGGTCGGCCGGGGCGATGCGGCGTCGGTCGGCAGGTCGACCGAGCAGGCTGGCTTGCGCGGCGGCGGTGGCGCGGCGAGGTCGGCGAGCGACACCTCCTCCAGCGCCTGCCGGATGGCGGTGTTGATCCGCATCCAGCCGCGCCGGGACGGGCAGGCGGTCTCCACCTCGCAGGCGCCGTCGCCGTGCTCGATGCAGAGCGTCATGGCGATCGGCCCGTCCTGGGCCGAAACGATCTCGGCCGCCGAGATCTTCTCGGGCGGCCGCGCCAGGCGATAGCCGCCGCGGGCCCCGCGATGGGAGACCAGCACGCCGGCCCGGGTGAGCGCGACCAGCACCTTGCTGACGGTCGGCGCCGGCAGCTGGGTCGTCGCGGCCAGGTCGATGGCGTTGTAGAAGGCCTCCGGCCGAGCGGCCATGTGCCCGGTCAGCACCACGCCGTAATCGGCTAGGCGGCTCGCTCGGATCATCCTGCTGCCCCTGACAATTAAGACCGTTTCAGTCGTAATTGGAAGATAGGCAGCCGGGTCGGCTTGTCAAGCTGAATGCCGGGCCATGGCAGGGCTGCCGGCCGGCCGTTTCGTCGCAGCAACGGAGGCCCCGTGGGTTCCTTGACCCTCCCGGGGCGGCCGACATAATGCTGTGCGCAGGGGGCGGTGTCGCGCACATTCGTGTCGCAACACGGTTCCCGCAGAGGGCGCGCGCGACGGTCGAACCGCGCGCGCAGCAACACGAAAGGACTGGGAGATGATGGACCGAAGGGGTCTTCTTGGCGCGTTCGCGGCGGCCGTGCTGGCCGGCGGCGCCCTGGCGCTGCCGCAGGCCGCCGCGGCCCAGGAGCTGCACGTTCTCAACTGGCAGGGCTACGGCACCGACGAGGCCTGGGCCACCGAGCTCTTCGAGCAGCGCACCGGGGTGAAGGTCGTCCACGACTACTTCAACTCCGAGCAGGAGATGCTGACGAAGCTCCGGACCAGCCCGGGAACCTACGACGTCGTGCTGATCAACAGCTCGTTCACCGGCCAGGCCGCGGAGGAAGGCCTGATCCAGCCCATCGACCCCGCCCTCGTCTCGAACTTCGCCGATCTCAGCGAGAAGATGCGGAACTCGCCCTTTCTCAACATGGACGGGCAGGTCTACGGCGTGGCCTGGGTCTGGGGCGTGACCTCCTTCGCCTACAACACCACGAAGATCGCCACGCCGCCGACCTCGATCCAGGCGCTCTGGGATCCGGCGAACGCGGGGCGGGTCGGCTGGCGCGACGACGCGGTCGAGGCGGTGCAGCTTGCCGCCATCGCCACCGGCCAGGACATGAACGATCCGGCCGACATGGACAAGATCCGCGAGAAGCTCCTGGCGCTGAAGCCGCAGATCAAGACCTTCTGGTCGTCCGAGGACGAGTGGAACAAGTACATGGCCGCGGGCGACTTCGACATCGCCGTGTACTGGAGCGGCTCGGCGGAGCGCAGCAAGAAGACCTTCAACCTGCCGGTGGAGTTCGTGATTCCCGAGGAAGGCGCGATCGGCTGGCTCGACGGGCTGTCGATCGCGACGGACGCGCCGAACGCCGAGGCGGCCGCCCAGTTCATCGACTTCATGGTGAGCCCCGAGTTCTACGTGAAGTGGGGCAGCGCCGTAGGCGCTCCGGCCTCGGCCAACGAGAAGGCCAATGCCCAGCTGCCGGAGGATGCCTTCAACCGGCAGGTGCTCGGAGATCCGGCGGTGGTCGAGCGGCTCCAGTTCATGGCGCCGATTCCGGAGGATCGCCGCCAGGCCTATCTGGAGCTCTGGCAGGAGGTGAAGACCTCGTTCGGCCAGTAGGCGACCTCCGCCGCGACAGGGCAGGGGAGTGAGAGCCGAGTCACGCCGGCGCTGGGCGGCCTTCGGGCTGACGGCGCCGGCCTATCTGTGGCTGACGCTGACGATCTTCCTGCCCCTCGCGGCGATGCTGTATTTCAGCTTCCTGACGAAGCCGCCCTTCGGCCCGCGCGAAGCGGAGCTGACGCTGGGGCAGTACGGCGCCTTCTTCGACAAGGCGTTCTATCGCACCCTGACCTGGCGCTCCCTGCGCCTGGGCTTCGACGTCACCGCGCTCTGCCTGCTGATCGGCTATCCCGCCGCCTACGTCCTCGCCAAACACGTCAAGGGACGCTGGCGGGAGGCGCTGTTCCTGCTGGTCGTGCTGCCGTTCTGGAGCAACGCGCTGGTGCGCACCTTCTCCTGGACCATGGTGCTGCGCGGCGACGGGCTCATCGACCGCCTGGTCCAGGACGTGCTGCCCGGGGCGCCCTCGATCGGGGTGCTGTTCAGCTACCCGGCCGTCGTCATCGGGCTGGTGCACGCCTTCCTGCCCTACATGATCCTCACCTGCTACATCTCGCTCCAGGCGATCGACGATTCCCTGGTCGAGGCGGCCCGCAGCCTGGGCGCCTCGGGGACGACCGTGTTCCGCCGCGTCGTGCTGCCCCTGAGCCTGCCCGGCGTGTTCGCCGGGGTCATCCTGACCTTCGTGCCGGTGATCGGCTCGTTCATGGAGCCGCGCATCCTGGGCGGCCCCTCGGGGATCATGATCGGCAACGTCATCGAGGACCAGTTCACCGTCGTGTTCAACTGGCCGCTCGGCGCCGCCCTGTCCTTCATCATGCTGGCGATCGTCCTGCTGACCCTGGCGATCTCGGCGCCGCTCCTGCGGCGCAGCCTGGGCGGGGTGTAGGCGCATGTCGCGTGCCTCGCCCTCACCCCGGCCCTCTCCCACCTTCGTGGGAGAGGGGGCGCCGCCGCCCGTTCCGGGCCCGATAGCTCCCTCTCCCGCGCGAGCGGGAGAGGGCAGGGGTGAGGGTGCTTCGCCCGATGCCGCGTCGGGGGCGGAGCGATGAGCGGACGGCGCATCCGGATGGGAGGCCTGCGGCTCTATCTCGGCCTCGTCCTCGCCTTCCTCTATCTGCCCATCGTGGTCATGGCGCTGATGGCGTTCAACCGGTCGGCGCTCTACGAGCTGCCGATCGAGTTCGACACGGTGTGGTTCAGGAGCCTCGCCGGCAACGACCGGCTGCTCACCGCGAGCTACAACAGCGTCGGGCTCGCCCTCGCGAACACGGTGGTGGCGACGACGCTCGGGACCATGGCCGCGCTCGCCTTCGCGCGCTACAGCTTCCGGGGCAAGACGCTGCTCCAGATTCTGCTCTTCCCGCCGATCACGATTCCCTGGCTCATCATCGGGACGTCGATGCTCGTGCTGTTCTTCTGGGTGGGCATCCAGCGCGGCCTGTTCGCCATGCTGCTCGGCCATGTCGCCCTGTCGCTGCCCTATGTCATCGTGGTCGTCGGAGCCCGGCTGCGGGGCACCGCCACGACGCTGGAGGAGGCGGCGGCGACGCTGGGCGCCACGCCATGGCAGACCTTCTGGCGCGTGACGGCGCCGGTCATGGCGCCGGGCGTGGTGGCCGCCGCGCTGTTCGCCTTCGCCGTGTCCTTCGATCAGTTCGTGATCTCGTACTTCCTGGCGCCGCCCGGCGTCTCCACCCTGCCGGTCGAGATCTACTCGGCCATCCGCAAGGGCTTCACGCCGGAGATCAACGCCATCTCCACCATCATCATCCTGATCTCCATGGGAATCATGCTGGCCATCGCCCGGCTCTATCGCTTCGGGGGCGAGCGGTGAGCACCGTCGCGGTCACCGGCGCCAGCAAGCGCTACGGCACGCTCGCCGCGCTCGACGACGTTTCCGTCACCTTCGCCGAAGGGGAGTTCTTCGGCCTCCTTGGCCCGAGCGGGAGCGGCAAGACGACGCTGCTCCGCGCGATCGCGGGCTTCGTCGATCTCGACAGCGGCGAGATCCGGATCGACGGCCAGGACGTCCGCGCGATCCCGGTCCACCGCCGGGACATCGGCATGGTGTTCCAGAACTACGCGCTGTTTCCGCATATGAGCGTGTTCGACAACGTCGCCTTCGGGCTCTCGGTCCGCCGCGCCGGCCGGGACGAGATCGCGCGGCGGGTGCGCGACATGCTGGGGCTGGTCCGCCTCGCGGGCCTCGAGGAGCGGAAGCCGCGGCAGCTCTCGGGCGGGCAGCAGCAGCGCGTGGCGCTCGCCCGCGCCCTGATCACCCGGCCGCGCGTGCTGCTGCTCGACGAGCCGCTCGGCGCGCTCGACAAGCGCCTGCGGCAGCAGATGCAGGTGGAGCTGAAGCAGATCCAGCGCGAGGTCGGCATCACCACCATCTTCGTCACCCACGACCAGGAGGAGGCGCTGACCCTGTCCGACCGTATCGCCATCCTGAACGAGGGCCGGATCGTTCAGGCCGGTCCGCCCGACATGGTCTACGAGCGGCCGGAGACCGCCTTCGCGGCGAGCTTCCTGGGGGACGCCAACTTCTTCCCCGGCCGCGTGGTGGGGATGGTCGGCAGCCTGGGCTGCATGGAATCCACCTCGCATGGCAGCCTCGTCACCACCCATCCCCTGCCGCCGACCGAGACCGCCGTGGTCCTGGCGGTGCGGCCGGAGAAATGCCTGATCGAGGCGGCGGACGAGCCGACGCCGGACGAGGCTTCCGTCAATCGCGTCGAAGGCAGGCTGGCGCAGATCGTCTATTCGGGGAACAGCATCACCTACCGCATCGAGGCCGCCGGCGACGTGTTCACCGTCTTCGAGCAGAACCGGCAGGCGCGGCGCCATGCGCCGGGCGACGCCGTGCGCATCGCCTGGTCGGCGGACCACAGCGTCCTGGTCCGGCCATGACCGCAACGGAGCGGCTGGAGCCGTTGACCGCGGCCGCAATCGTCGTGGTCGACATGCAGCGCCTGTTCGCCGAGGCGACGGAATGGCAGGTGCCGAGCCTGCCAGCCATCGTGCCGCAGGTGCATCGCCTGGCCGCCCGCCGGCCGGACGCGACGTTCTTCACCCGGTTCGTGACGCCGCCCTCGGTCGAGGCCGCATCGGGACGCTGGCGCCACTACTACGAGCGCTGGCGCAGCGTCACGCTGGACCGCATGGCGCCGGCCATGCTCGACCTGATGCCGGAGCTCGCCCAGGTTGCGCAGCCGGGTTCGATCTGCGACAAGGCGACCTTCTCGGCCTTTGCGGACGGACCGCTGCCGGAGCGGCTGCGCGAGCGGGATGTCCGCACGCTGATGCTCTGCGGGGTGGAGACGGATGTCTGCGTGCTGGCGACTGCCCTCGAGGCGGTCGATATGGGGTACCGCGTGCTCGTGGTCGAGGACGCGGTGACGAGCTGGTCGCTCGAATCGCACAGGGCCGTGCTCGATTTCGTGCTGCCGCGCTTCGACCGGCAGATCGAGGTCGCGACCGTCGACGCGGTGCTCGCGGCCTGGCAGAGCTGAGGGGGAGGAATGTCGGAATCACTCGTGCCGCTGGCACGGGCCTGGAACAGCTGGGACGCCGAGCATCCGGCGGAGATGGTCCATCTTCCGCTCGGGCTGCGGCTCGGCTTCTGCGCATATGCATCCAGCACCAATGCCTTCACCCGCTTTCCCGCCGGCGCGGAGGGCGTGCGGCTCGGGCCGCGCGCGGTCGACGGGCGCGGCATGCGGCTCGATCTCGCCCATGCGGGAACGACGCTGAGCCTCGCCTACGACAAGCCGGACCCGTTCACGCTCACCGGGCGCTGGAAGGCCGGCCGGCTGGGCGAATGGGGCCTGCGCTTCTGGGTCCTGCTGGTGCTGCGGCTGGCGCCGCCCGGGGCGGGCGGTGATCTCGTGCCGTGGCGCTACGATCCCGCGACGGGCGAGCTGTCCGCGCGCCATGGACCGCTCCACGCCGTCCTGCGCGGCGAGCGGCCGCCGCTCATGGCGACGTTCCACGAGAGTCTCGACGACCTGCGGCGCGAGATGGAGACCGAGGGCTATTTCTACCTGGGCTCGCGCGGCGAGAGCGGCCCGGTCGCGGCGCTGCGCTATCACCTGGAGGAGATGCCGGAGTTCGCCTTCGCGATCTCGCTGGCGGACGACCCTGCGCTGGCCGCCGGCACGGCCGCAAGGGCGCTGGCGGACTCGAGCCCGGCCCCGGTCCTGCCGGGGCAGGACGGCCGTTTCGCGGGCGCGCTCGATGCGGTTCGTGACGTGATCGGCTGGAACACCGTCTGGGACCCGGTGAACCGGCGGCCCTATACCAGCCTCAGCCGCAACTGGGTCTCCCAGAAGTTCGGCGGGTTCGGCGTCTGGCTCGACGACGTGGTCTATCACGCCCTGCTCGGCGGCATGCTCGATCCGGGCCTGGCGCGGGAGAATTTCGACGCGGTGCTGGCCGGCGCCCGGCCGCAGGGCAATCTTCCCTGCCTCATGACCGGCCGGGATTCCTGGGTCGACCGGACCCAGCCGCCGATCGCCTCCTTCGCGCTGTGGATGAACCATCTGCGCTGCGGCAGCCGCGAGCTTCTCGAGCGCGCCTATCCGACGCTGCTCGCCAACCACGACTGGTGGTGGCGCATGCGCGACGGCAACGGCAACGGCCTGGTGGAGTACGGCACGTCGCCGGTGGGCGAGGGGCTCTATCGCGGCACCAAGCTCGCCGCCAAGGACGAGTCCAGCATGGACAACTCCCCGACCCACGACGAGGCGCGCCTCGACACGACGACCTGGACGCTCGACTGCGAGGATGTGGGCCTCAATGCGCTCCTCGCCCTGGACGGGGAGATGCTGGCGCTGATCGCCGCCGCGCTCGGCGAGGGCGCCGCGGCGGAGCGGCTGCGCGCCAGCGCGGCGGCGCATCGCCGGCGGATCAGCGAGGAGCTCTGGGATGCCGAGCGGCAGGTCTTCGCCAGCCGGCTCTGGTCCGGCAGGTTCGTGCGCAGCCTGGCGCCGACCAGCTTCTATCCGCTGCTCGCCGGCGCCGCGACGCCGGAGCAGGCCGCGGCCATGGTCCGGCTGCTGCACGACCCGGAGACGTTCGGGGGCGACTGGCTGCTGCCGTCGGTGACGCGGGACGACCCGGCCTTCGGCGACAACGTCTATTGGCGGGGCCGGATCTGGCCACCGCTCAACTTCCTGGTGTATCACGGGCTGAAGCGGGCCGGATTCGCCGACGAGGCGTCGCGCCTCGCCGAGAACAGCGTGAAGCTGTTCATGGCGGAATGGATCGCCAACGGGCGCTGCCCGGAGAATTTCAGCTCGGTGACGGGCGAAGCCTGCGACCAGCCGGACACCGACCCGTATTACGGCTGGGGGGCGCTGATGCCGGCTCTCGGCGTGGCGGAGGTGATGGACGTGACGCCGTGGACCGGGTGGGAGGTGACGCATGGCGCGGACGGACGGCTCGGCCCGATCCTGTCGCCCGGCGGCCGCGCGGAGGTCGAGAGCCGGGGCGGGGTGCTGACATTGACTCTGGACGGGCGCCCCTACCTGCGCAGCAATCTGCTCGGCCGCTTCCAGCGGCTGCGCATCAGCGAGCAGGGGGTCGGAATGACATTGCCGCCGACCGCGGGCCAGGACGGGACGGCGTGGCTCGAGCTCGCGCAGGCGGGCCGCCGCGCGGTTCTGGCGGCGAGCTGCGCCGGCCGGGCGCTGGCGCCCAGGCAGCTGGCCTCCGGGCTGCGCTTCGACCTGCCGCGGCTGTCCGAGCCCGCCCTGTTCGAGATCGCCTTCGGCAGCGGAACCGAAGCGGGATGATCGTCGTCTTCGGCTCGATCAATGTCGACCTGCTGGTGCAGGTGCCGCACCTGCCGCGCCCGGGGGAGACGGTGCTCGGCCCGGGCTATCGCACCGTGCCGGGCGGGAAGGGCGCCAACCAGGCCGTTGCCGCGGCGCGGGCCGGGGCCGAGGTGCGCCTCGTCGGCCGGGTCGGGCAGGATTCCTTCGGCGATCTGGCGCTGAGCGAGCTTGGCGGCGCCGGCGTGGACCTGCAGGGCGTGACGCGCGACCGGCGGCCGACCGGCTGCGCCTTCATCTCGGTGGACCCGGTCGGGCAGAACCAGATCGTCGTCGCCGCGGGCGCCAATGTCGGGGTGCGGGAGCGGCAGGTGCCGGACCAGATCCTGAAGCCCGGCACGCTGGTCCTGCTCCAGATGGAGGTGCCGCCGGCGGAGAACTGGGCGCTGGTGACGCGGGCCTGCGCGCGCGGGGCGCGCATCCTGCTCAACGCGGCGCCGGCCGCGCCCATTCCAGGGCTCGCTCTGGCGGCGCTCGACTGGCTGGTGGTGAACGAGGCCGAAGCCCTGGTGCTGGCGGGGCGGCTCGGGACCGGCGGGCTCGACGCCGAATCCGCCGGACGGGTGCTCTCGAACGCGCTCGGCATCACCACCGTGGTGACGCTCGGCGCGGCAGGAGCGGTCGCCTTCTCCCGCGACGGCGCCTGGCGCATCGGCACCCTGCCGATCCGGCCCGTCGACACGACGGCGGCCGGCGACGCCTTCGTCGGCACCTTCGCAGCAGCGGTCGAGTCCGGGCTCGAGCTGCCCGACGCCCTGCGCCGCGCGAGTGTCGCCGGCGGGCTCGCCTGCCTGGTCCAGGGCGCACAGCCGAGCCTTCCCGACAAGTCGATGGTCGACGCGCGGCTCGAGGAGCTCGCGCCGGCGACGAAGGTCTAGTCGGGTCGTCGTGCCGGAGGGGGTATGAGGCTCTACAGCTATTTCCGGTCCTCGGCCGCCTACCGCGTGCGCATCGCGCTCAACCTGAAAGAACTCCCCTATGACTATGTGCCCGTTCACCTCATGCAGGGCGGGGGCGGGCAGTTCACTCCTGAGTTCAGGCACCTCAACCCGCAGGGGCTGGTGCCGGTCCTGGAGGACGGCGGCCAGGTCCTGACCCAGTCGCTGGCGATCATCGAGTATCTGGACGAGCTCCATCCGGAACCGCCCCTGCTGCCGTCCGACGCGGCAGGTCGCGCCCGGGTGCGCTCGCTCGCGCTTCACGTGGCGTGCGAGATCCATCCTCTGAACAACCTGCGGGTTCTGCAGACTCTGAAACGCGATTTCGGTCTCGACGAGGCCGCGACCCGGCGCTGGTACCGGCACTGGATCCGCACCGGGCTCGACGCGCTGGAGGCCCGGCTCGCCGAGGCGCCGCAGGGACGCTTCTGCCACGGCGATGCACCCGGGCTCGCCGATATCTGCCTGGTGCCGCAGCTCTTCAACGCGCGCCGGTACGACTGCGACCTCGCGCCCTATCCGCGGCTGCTGGCGATCGATGCCGCGTGCCAGGCGCTGCCGGCCTTCGCCGCGGCGCACCCGGCGCGGCAGCCCGACGCCGAATAGCGCCGTCAGAAGATGTCGTCGGATTCGTCCGACAGGATCTCGCCGATTTGGGTGAGCTCGCTGCGCAGCCGCTTGCGGTTGAGCAGCTTCATCTGCGCCGGCGCCGGCAGGTCGGTGAGCAGGACCGCCTTCTTGTCGATGAGCGTGTCGAGCAGGTCCTCGAACACGCGGATCATGCTCTGGTCGGAGCGGAAGAACTCCGCCTCGGTGTCCCGCGCCTCCCCGGAGGCCCCGACGAACCTGCGCACGTCCTCGTGGTGCGGGGGGAGATACTCCTCCGCACCCGGCTCCTTCTCCCGGAACAGGGCGATGACACGGCCCGACTCGTCGCGCTTCACAAAGGGCATGCGTTCGAACCTCCGATTCGGCCGACCCGCTCCGGGCTGCCGGCCGACATTCCGCCGTCCGGTTGATTAAGAATCCGCAAAGGAATGTCCGCTGCGCTCGCGCCGGTGCCGGCTCTCCGGTTGATGATTCCGCAAGCAATTTTGCGTTAAGCATATCGCGCCCGCGCGGGGCAGCACCCCGCATCCGGGTGTGAGTCGAGGATCCGACGACGCGCCATGCGCCATCGCATCATCCAGCATTCCGGCCGCCGCTATTCGGTGAAGCTTGCCGACCTCGTGTGGGACAATCTCGAAAGCCTGGCCGAGGAGGCGGGGCTGCGGCTCAACCAGCTCGTCGCCCGCGTGGCGGAGCAGGCCGGCGAGGGCGCGAACGTCACCGCGGCCCTGCGCCAGCACTGCCTGGAGGCGGCGCTCGCCCGGATCAAGGTCCTGGAGCGGCAGGCCGAGGATCTCCGGCTGTCGGCCGGCGGCGCACCTCTCCCGCTGATCGCGGAGGCCTGCCCGGCGCCCTGCCTGATCGTGTCGGGCGCGCACCTCCTGCTGCGCGCCAATGCCGCGGCTTGCGAATGGATGGGGACCGCCGAGGACGTTCTGGTCGGAAAATCAGTCCAGCACTATTTCCAGATCAAGTCGAACGTGCCGCTCGACGAGATCGTGCAGCGCTTCGCCGCCGGCGATCTCAAACTGTACCCCGCCCGGATCGTCTATGTCCGTCCCGGCCGGCTCGTCGTGGCGCGGGCGAACATCTGCCCCGGCCAGGCGGGCGAGGGCGGCGAGCTTTCCTATCTCATCCTGGTCGATACCGGCCGCACCTAGCCGGATCCGGCTTTCGCGCATGGTTGCCGAAAGCTTTCCGCGCCATGCCCGCGTTAACCATCGAAGCCGGCTGATTCCGTGGCGTTCCTGGACTTTTCTCCGCGCCATCAGCAGGTTAGCGGACACGAACGGCGCGCATTTCGCACGAATTCTGTTGATGTTTGCAGAATCCCGACGTAGTTCTTGACGCAATGGAACCCGGCTCCGAGGGGGGAGAAGGGGGCCAGTCGGGCCTGCGAAGGGCCCGGTGTGTGGGACGAGGCGAAGCTTGAATCGGATCAGTGGCCCCATGGCCGTGGACATGCCGATCGACGATGGCGCAGAGATTCCGGCGACGGGCGCGGAGCTCGGCGCGACGGCGGAGTCTCTCGCGTCGGCTTTGCCGCTGGTCGTGGGGGAAGCGGCCGTGACTGCCAGTATCGCGGCGTCGAAGACCGGTGAGCCGCCGATCACCCTTTCGTTCGACGATCTGCTGCCGGATCCGAACGGAGAGATCGTCGTGATGGGAACGGGGTTCGGCACCCAGCTCAACATTCTGACGGATCAGAAGATCTGCGCCGCCGGCGTTGCGATCGACCACTGCACCGCCGACGGGGTGGAGGTGGGCGGCCTCGCCTATTTCGCCTTCGAGGGCGGGACCAAGCTCTACTACTCGCCGGAGATCGAGGTAACGATCGCCCCGGCCGACGGCTAGCATGATCGGACCGCACTGAACCAGTGCGGTCCGTAAAGAAGAGCGGCACCCGGTCAAGAGGTCGCCGCCAAGACAGACAGGGGGCGTTCCCGGCTGCCGGGAGGGCCTCTCTCAGCAGCCTGCAAATTCGACTTGCGGGCTGAGGTGGCGGGTTTCGCTACGCCTGCTGGCGCGGCGCATTTTGGCGTGCCCGTCGAAAACCAGTTAATCACACCCGAGTGTATCGGTTAACCATCGATCCGGCTTGGCCCGGTTATCGTCTGCCGCCTACTCTCCCACGCAATCGAGGCAAAAACCTCAAAAACTCAATGCGTGGCCTGGCGGGCGTCCCAGTTGACGGCCGCCCTTGTGTGGAGAGAAGACCAGATGACCGAGTCCACCGGGACGACTTTCGAGTCGGCGAGTTCTGCTGAGGATGTCGCGCTGACGCAGGGCGCGGCCGAAGCCGACGCTCCGGCCGTCCAGGTCGCGCAGGCGGCGGTCGAGGTGCCGATGCCGCAGCCCGGTGAGACGGTCCGTATCCCGGTCGCGGCCGGCCAGACCATCCGATTCGCCTTCGATGTCGCCGAGGCGCAGCCCTCCCAGGCGGACGGCGACCTGGTCCTCGAGATCAACGGCGGCACGGTCGTCCTCGAAGGATTCGGGACCGCCGCGTCCGGCGAGATCCTGCTCGAGATCACCAATGCCGACGGCACGGTGATCAACATGGCCGATTTCCTGGTCGCGCTCGGCATCTCGCCCGAGGCGGAGGTTCTGCCCGCCGCCGGCGGCGAGCCCGCCGGGGCGCTGCCCGGGACGGTGCCCAACGGAGGCGCCGGCTTCGCCCCCGGCCAGGCGCCGACCATCCTGGCCTCGCTCGACCCGACGGGTCCGGTCGATCCGAGCGCGCTGCTGTACCGGGTGCCGGAGCGCGAGCCGCGGCTGTTCGAGCTCGACGAGGAGCCCGACCCCGCCGGCGGCGAGATCGAGTCCTCCTTCACCACCACGATCGACGGCGGCGAGGGCGGCTACGGCTACGACCATCCGAGCGCGGTGATCGGCGAGTTCGCCGGCGGGTTCGAGGACTGGGCGCCCAACCAGCATCTCGGCGACGGCAGCCCGTCGCCGATGAAGCTCAATCTCGGCCTCGTGCCGACGGACAACGAGGAGCTCGTCTCCGTCACCATCTCGAACATTCCGGCCGGCGTCACGATCTTCGCACCGGGCCAGATGGTGCTCGGCAACGGCGGCAACGGCATCACCATCCAGGCGGCGGATCTCGACGACGTCTATGTCCTGCCCGCCGGCCAGACGGACGGCGATCTCGTCCTGGAGCTCTCGGCCGAGATCCGCGATCCCGACAGCGGCATCGTCAGCGAGATCACCGGCACGGTGACCGGCATCGTCGATGCCGCCGCCGACAAGCCGGAGGGCGTCGGGGCCGATGCGCCGGCCGAGGTGGGTCTCGGCACCGAGGTCACCTTCGAGGTCGAGGCGCAGTTCGGCGACTGGACCGACGGATCGGAAGCCCAGTTCCTGCTGGTCGAGCTGCCGGCCGGCTGGGGCAATCCGAACGGCTATGCCACCGAGATCTTCGCCGCGGGCAACCCCTGGGGCATCCCGGAAGGCGTCTATGTCCGCGTTCCGGCCACGGTCGACGGCGGCACCGGGATCGGGACCGCCCAGCTCACCCTGCAGGCCCCGGTGTCGCTGCCGCAGGGGACGGGCGCCGAGACCTTCCATTTCGGCGTCGTCGGCAAGTCGGTGGAGACGCCGGGAGACGGCGAGCTCACCGCCGCCAACGACGTGTCCTACACGCCGATCGGCGAGAGCAGCCAGCTGCCGGAGATTCCGGTCACCGTGGTGAAGCCGACCATCTCCATCGACGACGTGACGGTCGACGAGGATGCCGGCACGGCGACCTTCACCGTGACGCTGCACGGCGCGGTCGGCGTCTCCGTGGCCCTGGGCTATGCGACGGGCGACGGCAGCGCCGCGGATGGCGCGGGCGAGTCCGGCGCCGGGATTCCCGACTACGCCGCGACCTCGGGAAATCTCACCTTCCCGCCGAGCGATGCCGCGACCCAGACCCTGACCATCACGGTGCCGATCACCGACGACCAGGTGTTCGAGAATCCGGAATCCTTCCTGGTCGACCTGCTCGGCGTCGACGGCACGGTCGTCGACATTCCGGGCTCCGACCTGCAGGGTGTCGGGACGATCATCGACAACGACCCTGTGCCGGCGATCACGATCTCGGACGGCCAGCCTCTGCCACAAGAAGAGCCCGACGCCGCGGGCGATGCCCCCACGAAGATCGCCTTCACGGTGACCCTGTCGAACTCGTCGAGCCAGACGGTGACGGTCGCCTATCACACCGTCAGCGGCACGGCCCTCGAAGGCGTCGATTTCGAGAACGAGTCCGGCCTGCTGACCTTCTTGCCCGGCGAGACCACGAAGACCATCGAGATCGAGGTCTCCGGCGACGATATCGACGAGCTGCTGGAGCAGTTCACCGTCGAGCTGACGTCGCCCACCAACGCATCCATTGCCGACGGCGAGGGTGTCGGCCAGATCGAAGACACCGACCCGACGCCGGTGCTCACGATCGACGACAGCTCGGTTAAAGAGGGCGGCAAGCTGACCTTCACCCTGTCGCTGTCGAACCCGAGCTCCGGCGATATCGTTCTCGACCTTGCCGCCGGGAAGCCCGGGTCGGCGACGCCGGGTGCCGATTACGAGACGGCGAGCTTCCAGTATTTCAACGGCACGAGTTGGGTTGCGGCCGGCGGCCCCGACGGCACGCTGGTGACGATTCCCGCCGGCCAGACCAGCCTCAAGGTGCGCATCGACTCCCACGAAGACTGGACCGACGAGCCGAACGAGACCCTGACCCTGTCGGCGACCCCAACCGGGGACAGCGCCGCTGTCGATGCATCCGATTCGGGCTTCGGCACGATCATCGACGACGACCCGGTCCCGACGCTCACCATCCTGGACACCGTGACGGTCGAGGGCGGTCCGCTGACCTTCGGCCTGGTGCTGTCGAACCCGAGCTCCGGCGACATCGTGCTCGACCTCGCCGCCGGGACGCCGGGCTCGGCGACGCCTGGCGTCGATTATGAGACGATGAGCTTCGAGTACTACGACGGCTCGAACTGGATGGCGGCGGGCGGCCCGAACGGCACCCAGGTCACCATTCCCGCGGGCAAGCTCGGCTTGCTGGTGCGCGTCGATTCCCACGAGGACAACATCGACGAAGCGCACGAGACGCTCACCCTGTCGGCCACGCCGGCGGCGGGCAGCGCCCCGGTGGATGCGTCCGACGCCGGCACCGGCCTCATCCTGGACGATGATGCCAAGCCGGTGCTGACCATCGGCGACGCCTCGGCCACCGAGGGCGAGGGGCTGATCTTCACCCTCAGCCTGTCCAATCCGAGTGCGGGCGACATCGTCCTCAACCTGGCGGCGGGGAATCCGGGATCGGCGACGGGCGGAATCGATTACGAGACGCTGACCTTCGAGTATTTCGACGGCACGAACTGGGTCGCCGCGGGCGGTCCGAACGGAACCCAGGTCACGATCGGGGCCGGGCAGACCAGCCTGCAGGTGCGCGTCGACTCGCTCGAGGACGGGATCCACGAGCTGAGCGAGACCTTCACCCTGTCGGCGGCGAAGGCGGCCGGCAGCGCCGACGTGGCGACGGGCGACAAGGGCACGGGCACGATCCTCGACGACGATCCCCAGCCGACGATCTCGATCTCCGACGGCCAGCCCGTGTCGCAGGCCGAGCCGGACGCCGCGAGCGACGCACCGACCAGGATCTCCTTCACCGTGACCTTGTCGAACCCGTCGAGCCAGGCGGTGACGGTCGCTTATCAGACCGTCGGCGGCACGGCGCTCGAGGGTATCGATTTCGAGAGCAAGTCCGGGCTGATCACCTTCGCGCCGGGTGAGATCACGAAGACCATCGAGGTCGACGTCTACGGCGACGACATCGACGAGCTGCTGGAGCAGTTCACCGTCGAGCTGTCCGCGCCGGTCAACGCGACGATCCTGGATGGGCAGGGCATCGGCAAGATCGCCGATGTCGATGCGGCCCCAGTGCTGACCATAGGCAACGCCTCGGCCAGCGAGGGTGACGGGCTGGTCTTCACCCTCAGCTTGTCGAATCCGAGCGCGGGCGACATCGTGCTCGACCTGGCCGCCGGTATGCCGGGCTCGGCCACGCCTGACGTCGACTACGCCACGACGGCCTTCGAGTACTTCGACGGCGCCAACTGGGTGGCGGCCGGCGGCCCCGACGGCACGCTGGTCACCATCCCGGCCGGCCAGACGCAGCTCCAGGTGCGGGTCGGCACGATCGAGGACTCGACCAACGAACCCGACGAGACGCTGACCCTGTCGGCTACGCCGGCGGCCGGCAGCGCCGATGTGGACACGAGCGACACCGGCACCGGTACCATCCTCGACGACGAGCCGGCGCCCGAGGTCTCGATCAGCGACGCGCAGGCGAGCGAGGGCGATCCGCTGGTGTTCACGGTCTCGCTCAGTGGTCCCACCAGCGAGGACGTGGTGCTGGCGCTGCAGGCCGGCACGCCGGGCTCGGCGGCTCCGGGCACCGACTACGAGACGACGACGTTCCGCTACAGCATCGACGGCGGCGCGACCTGGATCGACGCCGCGAACGGCAACGAGGTGACGATCCCGGCCGGCACGACCGCGATCCTGGTCGAGGTCGAGACCACCGAGGACGGCACGGTCGAGTCCGACGAGACCATGACTCTCTCGGTCGGCTCGGTGGCCTCGGGTGCGCTCTCCGGCTGGTCCGATACCGGGACGGGCATGATCGTCGACGACGACGTGTCGTTCCAGGTGACGGTGACCTCCGAGGGCGCGGCGAACGACCTGCCGACCCAGTCCGCGACGATCGGAGAGGAAAGCTCGTCCGACGATCAAGGCCAGTTCCAGATCGCGATGAACGGCTTCCCGCTCTCCGGCGCCGGCCAGGCGTCGGTGACGGTGACGATCGGCGGCGATGCCGCGGCCGGCGCCGGCGGCGACTTCACCCAGGCAGTGGCGGCGGCGATCCAGGCCGGCGCCGCGGCGGCCGGGGTCGGCTTCGTCGACAACGGCAACGGCACGGTCACGCTGACCTGGAGCGCTGCGTCCACCGCCGCGACGGTGCTGGTCGATCTGACCGCCGTCGACGACGACCTGGCGGAGACGCTCGAATCCCTGACGCTCTCCCTCGGCACGCCGGCGGCAACGGGCGGCACGGCCTCGGTCGTCGCCGGCCAGGACTCGGCCGAGCTGCAGATCACGGACGCGGACAACGCCATCACCTTCTCGATCGCGGCCGACAAGGAGGCGATCAGCGAGGAGGGGGCGGAGGCCGCCACCTTCACCCTCAGCCTGGGCGGCTTCCCGCTCGCCGCCGGCAACACCGCCTCGGTCGAGGTCTCGGCCGGCGGCAGCGCCGGCGCGGCCGATTACGGCCCGGCGCTCCTCGCCGCGCTGCAGAACGCGGTGGCCGGCCTGCCGGGGGTGAATCTCATCGGCTCGACGCTCACCTTCACCTCGGCCTATGACGGCAGCCCGATCAGCTTCACGGTGAGCGCCACCGACGACAGCCTGGTCGAGGGCGTCGAGACCATCGTCGCGAGCCTCGCCAATCCCAGCATCGGCGCCGGCACGGCCGCGATCCTCGTCCCCTCCGACACGGTGAACATCACCGAGATCGACAATGCCGTCACCTTCGCGATCGCCGTCAGCTCGGAGGACGCGTCCAACGACGCGGGCTCGCAGTCCGCGACGGTGAACGAGGAGACCGCGGCCGACAATCTCGGCACGTTCCAGATCGCCATGAGCGGCGGCCCGCTCACCGGATCGAACCAGGCGTCGGTCACGGTCACGATCGGCGGCGACGCGGAGAGCGGAGCTGGCGGCGACTTCACTCAGGCGGTGGCGGCGGCGATCCAGGCCGGCGCCGCGGCGGCCAATGTCGGCTTCGTCGACAACGGCAACGGCACGGTGACGCTCACCTGGAGCTCGGCCTCCACCGCGCAGACGGTGGAGATCGATCTGACGGCGTTCGACGACGACCACCCGGACAGCCCGGAAACCCTCAGCCTGTCGCTCGGCGCCCCGGCGATCACCAACGGCAGCGCCGCCATCGGAGGCGGGCAGGACTCGGCCACACTGACCGTCA
Organism: Alphaproteobacteria bacterium; assembly: GCA_036724615.1. Lineage (GTDB taxonomy): Bacteria > Pseudomonadota > Alphaproteobacteria > Dongiales > Dongiaceae > DAIMFL01. The sequence continues at coordinate 49,787 of DAIMFL010000003.1, forward strand.
CCGACGACGACGAATACGTGCCGGATGCGGTCTCCGAGGAGGTCAGCGTCGTCGAAGGATCGCTGATCGACTACAACCTCATGCTGGTCATCGACAAGTCGGGCAGCATGGACGACGACGACCTTCTGCCCGGGCCCGGATTCCTCAGCCGGCTGCAGCTCGCGATCGACGCGCTGAAGAACATGCTCGAGGCCTACGACTCGGCAGCAGGGGACATCCAGGTCCAGATCGTGACCTTCGACTCCACAGCGCAGGGCGTGTTCCCCACACCGGGCACGTTCTACACGGTCGCGCAGGCGATCCAGAAACTGAACCAGATCGCCGCGAACGGCGCGGGCGGCAACACCGACTACGACGACGCCACCGAGCTCGCGGCCGGCGCCTTCCCGAACTGGCCGGACGCCTCGGCCACGCAGAAGAACATCGTCTACTTCCTGTCGGACGGCGATCCGAACCCGAACTCTGATGCGCTGAACGACAGCGAGCAGGCGGCGTGGCAGGACGCGCTCGACGAGAAGGGCATCGAGGTGATCGCGGTCGGCGTGGGCGACGGCATCACCGACACGACCGAGCTCGGGAAGGTGGCCTACCCGGCCGACAACGTGATCCTCGTCGAGAACGACACCGAGCTCGGCGCGGCCCTGCTCGGGACCCTGCCGAACATCCTCTCCGGCAACGTCCTCGACAACGGCGATGCCCATGGCGGCGACGGCTGGGGCGCGCCGAAGATCGTGTCCGTCGAGCATGACGGGGTGGTGTACACCACCGCCTCGGCCGGCTACGACGCCGCGTCCCAGACGCTCACCATCACCACCGATCTCGGCGGCAAGCTCTCCATCAGCTTCGCCACCGGCCAGTACACCTATCAGGCGCCGAACGTGAACCACGCGACGACGCCCGACCCGGTGGAGGAATTCACCTATACGATCCAGGACGCGAACGGCGACACCGACTCCGCCACCCTCACGATCCGGGTCGAGGACGGCGAGCCGGTCGCCTACGACAACTACGCGGAAGTGACCGAGGGCCGCCTGGTCGAGCAGACCACGCTGGTCGAGGGCTTCGAGAAGGACAGCGGCTGGAAACGCGTGGGCGACGCCTGGCGGTCCGACGATCACGATACTCAGGGCAACCGCTCGGCGGCCATGTCGACCAGCTCGTGGTACGGGGCGAAATCCATCTGGTCGCTCGAATCGGACCTCGGTCTCCCGGCCGGGACTATAAAGAACCTCCTCGGAAACGGAGAGCCTAACAATCCCGTCGAAGGCTCAGGAGTCGCCAAGAGCTTCGTCGTAAATACTACCGAAAATTCTGTAGATATCGCCTTCGACTGGCATTTCGACGCTAGCTCGTCCGGTTACAACGACGCGGCCGTGTATTTCATCAAGGTTGACGGCGTCGTCGTGAAGAGCGCTGTCCTGCAGCGCAAGTCCGATGGCGACGATAGCGGCACGGAAGAGGTCACTCTGTCCGTGACGCCCGGCAGTCACACCGTCGAGGTGATCTGGGCGGCCGTCGATGTTCGGGACGACTACGATAACTCCACCCTCTACGTCGACAACCTCACCATGACCGACATGGTGCCGACCACGGACAACGTCGTGACCGGCAATGTCATCGCCGACGCCAACGACGATCCGCTGAGCGGCGATCCGGTGGGCGGGCGCGACGTCATGGGCTCGGACGGGGCCACGCTCACCCGCATCGACTATGTGGATGCGGGCGGCAACTCAGCCTTCGCCCTGGTGCCGGCGAGCGGCGCCTCGGTGACCGTCGAGACGCAGAACGGCTTCCTCACCGTCGACAAGTCCGGCAGCTACAGCTACGCGGCAAAGGTCAACGCCGTAACGTCGGGCGCGGTGGAGCAGGACGAGTTCACCTACACCCTGACCGATGGCGACGGCGACACCGATACGGCGAAGCTCACGATCGACATCCATGACTCGGTACTGCCGCCGCCGGCGGAGCCGGCCAGCATCCTGAGCGGCACGATCGTCACGAACACCAACGTGGCGCATCAGCCGCTGCGGCTGACGCTCACCCAGCTCGGCAACCCGCTGAACAGCTTCTCGACCGTGCTGATGCTGGACAGCCAGGGACAGCAGAGCTCGGCGCTGGACTTCGCGGTCGATGTCGGCTTCGCGATCGACAACAGCCAGCAGTACCTGGTCACGCTGACCTCGCTCAACGGCGAGAAGGTGAACGTCACCGACTTCGTCCTCGAGGGGGTGACGATCAAGGATCAGAGCGGGAACATCCAGCTCGGCTTCCCGAACACCGGGGACGGCCTGACCCAGGTCATCCAGCCGAACGCGCCGGGCACCGCCGGAATCCCGGGCGACGACAAGGACGTCGTGTACTCGGACGACAGCGCGCCCTTCGCCGCCGGGCCGACCACCGCCCAGGCGCAGGCCGGAGCCTCCGTGCCCTACATCCAGGGCACCGGCGGCGACGACACGCTCACCGGGTCGGACGGCATCGACGTGATCGCCGGCGGGGCCGGGGACGACACGATCTACGGCGGCGGCGAGATGGACCTGCTGTTCGGCGACGCCGGCGACGACCTGCTGTTCGGCGGAGCCGGGGACGACGTGATCCATGGCGGCGCCGGCAACGACGTGATCGTGGGCGGGCAGGGCGCCGACCGGATCGACGTCTCGGCGGGCAGCGACACCGTCGTGTATCAGAGCGTCCTCGATGGCGGCGACCTGATCACCGGCTTCAGCGCCTCCGGCGCCGGCCGGGACTTCGTCGATCTCGACACGCTGTTCGACACGCTGAACGGCGGGATCGAGGCGGAGAGCCGCGCGGGCCGCGTCCAGCTGGTCCAGAACGGCGACGACGTGACCGTCAATATCGACGTGTCGGCCGGGACGGGCCCGGGGGACGGCTCGAACTACGTCACCCTGGCGACGATCCAGGGCGTGTCGGTGAGCGACCTGTCCGTCGGCACCGGCCCGGCCGACGACATCCAGACCGGCGTCGGCTGACGCCGATCCGGCCGGGGCGACCCTGCCACGTAGGCGGGGCCGTCCCGGAGCGGCCGGAGGGTGATCGCCGTCACCGCAAGGCAGGCTCAGGCTTCCCCCGCGGCTTTCTTCCGGCAAAAAAGGCCCCAGGCTGTGGCGGGGCGTTAACCATTGCCTAAAATTGCAGTAGATATAGTCGCCCGTCCGGCGGCCGAACGGGAATCTGGGGGAAAGACTTCTTGATGGAAGCGGTATTGCAGAGGATCGACCGGGAGGCGCCCCCGGTCGAGTACGAGCGGCCGGCTGACCCGGACGACCCGCTGCTTCTGAACCTGGTCATCATCTCCCGGCTGTTCGGCTCCCCCAAGTCGCCCGCCGCGCTCGCCGCCGGCCTGCCGATCGGCCAGGAGGGCATGACGCCCGACCTGTTCGTGAAGGCCGCCGATCGGATCGGCCTGTCGGCCAGCGTCCTGAAGCGCCGGCTCGACAAGCTGACGAAGCTGTCGCTTCCGGCGGTCCTCCTGCTCAAGGGGGGCGACGCCTGCGTGCTGCTCGACCTGCTGCCGGACGGCCGCGCCGAGATCGCCACGCCGGAGAATCTGGACGGCAGCCGGCAGGTCGCCCTCAGCGACCTGGCCGACCGCTTCACCGGGCTCGCGATCACCGTCCGGCCCAAGATCCGTCTCGACGTCCGCTCGTCGGATCTCGCCCCGGCCGCGCCGAAGTCCTGGTTCTGGGGCACGATCCGGCGCTTCTCGCCGATCTATGCCGAGGTCGTGCTCGCGGCGCTGCTGCTCAACATGTTCGCGGTCGTCAGCCCGATCTTCGTGATGCAGGTCTACGACCGCGTCGTGCCGAATCGGGCCTTCGAGACGCTCTGGATGCTGGCGATCGGGGCGATCGCGGTCTTCGGCTTCGACTTCCTGCTGCGGACCCTGCGCGGCTACTTCCTGGACCGCACCGGCAAGACCCTGGACCGGCGGATCTCGGGGCGGATCTTCGAGCACATCATGTCGATCCGCATGGCCTCGGGTCCGGCGTCCTCCGGCGCCTTCGCCAACAACATCCGCGAGTTCGAGACGCTGCGCGACTTCTTCACCTCGGCCTCGCTCGCGGCCGTGGTCGACCTGCCGTTCCTGTTCCTCTTCCTCGGCGTCATCGCGATGATCGGCGGGCCGGTGGCGATCGTCCCGGCCGTGCTCGTCCCGGTCGTGCTCGTCTTCAGCGCCCTGGTGCAGATCCCGATGCGCCGGGCGGTGGAGCGCAACTATCGCGAAAGCGCTCAGAAGCACGCCACCCTGATCGAGGCGCTGAACGGCCTCGATTCGATCAAGGCGGCCTCGGCCGAAGGCCATCTGCAGCGCGACTGGAACGGCTATGTCGCCGCATCCGCGCAATCCGCCACGACCTCGCGGCTGTGGTCGCAGATCTCCATCAACTTCACCTCGCTCGCCGCCAACCTGGCGACCGTGGGCGTCGTCATCTGGGGCGTGTACCGGACGGCCGAAGGCGACATGACCATGGGTGCGATGGTGGCCTGCTCGATGCTGACCGGGCGCGCCATGGCGCCGCTCGGGCAGATCTCGGCCCTAATCGTGCGCTTCCACCAGTCCCTGACCTCGCTCAGGGGCCTCAACCGGCTGATGGAGCTCCCGTCGGAACGCCCGGCCGGCAAGGTCTTCCTGCGCCGCCCGCAGGTCGACGGCGCCATCGAGTTCCGCGACGTCTCCTTCGCTTACCCCGGCCAGCAGGGCAAGGCGCTGGACGGCATCTCCTTCCGGATCGCGCCCGGCGAGCGGGTCGGCATCGTCGGCCGCATCGGCTCGGGCAAGACCACCATCGAGCGCCTCGCGCTCGGCCTGTTCGAGCCGCAGAACGGCGCGGTGCTCGTCGACGGCACCGACATCCGCCAGCTCGATCCCGCGGACCTGCGCCGGAACATCGGCTGCGTGCTGCAGGACGCGCATATCTTCTTCGGCTCGGTCAAGGACAACATCATCCTCGGCGCGCCCTACGTGGACGAGGAATCCGTGCTGCGGGCCGCCCAGGTCGGCGGCGTCGATCAGTTCGTGAAGGCGCACCCGCACGGCTTCGACATGCAGGTGGGCGAGGGCGGACGATATCTGTCCGGCGGCCAGAGGCAGGCGATCGCGATCGCCCGGGCGATGCTGATGAACCCGCCCATCCTGCTGCTGGACGAGCCGACCAGCCACATGGACAACAGCACCGAGAACGCCTTCAAGTCGCGCCTCGCCGAGGCGCTTCCCGGCAAGACGCTGCTGCTGGTCACCCACCGCAACTCCATGCTGTCCCTGGTCGACCGGCTGATCGTCATCGACGGCGGCAAGATCGTCGCCGACGGGCCGAAGTCGGTGGTGCTCGATGCGCTCACCAAGGGGCGCATCCGGGCGACCGAACGTTGATGGTCCGGAGTCCCCATGAGCGCCCTTGACCGCGATCTCTGGGTCGATCCGTCCGAGACGGAGCGGGACGGCTCGCGCCTGTTCGGGCATCTGCTCCTGGCCGCCATCACCCTCTTCGTCGCCGCCTTTATCGGCTGGGCAAGCTACGCCCGGCTCGACGAGGTGACCCGCGGCGAAGGGCATGTGATCCCGTCCAGCAAGACCCAGGTGATCCAAAACCTCGAAGGCGGCATCCTGGCCGAGGTGCTGGTGAACGAAGGCGCCGTCGTCGAGAAGGGCCAGGTGCTGTTGCGGATCGAGAACACCGCCGCGGAGGCCACGCTGGGCGAGCTGCGCCAGCGCTACCTGAGCGGCCTCGCCGCCGTCGCGCGGCTGGAAGCGGAGATGGCGGAGGAAGCGGGGACGGGGCCGGTCTTCTCGGAAGAGCTGCTGGCGGGGGCGCCCGAGATCGCCCAGGCGGAGCTCACCCTGTACCAGGTCCGGCAGGAGCAGCTGCGCTCGCAGGTCCAGATCCTGCAGGACCAGGTGGTCCAGCGGAAGCAGGAGCTCCAGGAGCTCGACAGCAAGCTCTCCGGCCTGCGCTCGGCCCACGGACTCGCCCGGCAGGAGCTCGAGATCACCCGGCCGCTGGCCGAGCAGGGCGTCGTCGCCAAGGTCGACCTGCTGCGCCTGGAACGCGAGGTGCTGGACCTGAAGTCGCAGATCGATGCGAATGCGCTCGCCAAGCCGCGGGCGGAATCGGCGCTGCACGAGGCGCAGCGGCGGGTCGACGAGCGGCTCGTGACGTTCCGCAGCGAGGCGGCCGCCGAGCTCTCGAAGCGGCAGGCCGAGCTCGCCTCGATCACCGAGGCGCTGGCCGCGGACCGGGACCGGGTCAAGCGCACGGAGGTCCGCTCTCCGGTCCACGGCACCGTGAAGGTCATCAAGGTCCGCACCATCGGCGGCGTCATCCAGCCCGGTCAGGACCTGATGGAGATCGTGCCGATCGAGGACACGCTGCTGGTCGAGGCCCAGGTCCGCCCGTCCGACATCGCCTTCATGTATCCGGGCCAGAAGGCGGTCATCAAGATCAGCGCCTACGATTACAGCATCTACGGCGGTCTCGATGCCGTGGTGGAGCAGATCAGCGCGGACGCCATCGAGGACAAGGAAAAAGGCGAGAGCTTCTTCCGGATCTATCTGCGGACCGACCGCAACCATCTGGGCACGGCGGACGAACCTCTGCCCATCATTCCCGGCATGACTGCGTCCGTCGACATCCTGACCGGCGAGAAGACCGTGCTCGAATATCTGATGAAGCCGATCCTGAAGGCGCGCGACACCGCGCTGCGAGAGCGTTAGGCGCAAATTCCTGATGCACTACTGTGGATTAGATGATAGAAGGGCGAAATTAACGATATGCGCGCAGGGGATAGACTGCTCCGTCGTCGGCGTGTTGCGGACGGCGATCGCTCTCGCTAAGGGTTGGTTAACTGGTCCTCTGTAACAACCAGTTACTCCGTGTGTGAATGTTAGGGGGCAATATGTCATCGAGGTTTGTTGCGGTTCTCGCGACCGTCGGGACGCTGACGACCTTCGGCGCGTCGTCCGTGTACGCCATGACGCTGCAGGAAGCCGTGAGTCTGGCCATCAGCACCAATCCGGAAGTGGGCGCCGTGGCCAATGATCGCCTGGCGGTCGACGAGGAGCTGCGGCAGGGCGAGGCGCTCTTCTATCCGCAGGTCGACCTGCGGGCCGAGACCGGTCCGGAGTTTTCGGAGAACGACACCACCGACTCGCAGGGTCATGACGACGGCAAGTGGCGGCACCGGTCGCAGGCCAGCCTGACCCTCAGCCAGCTGCTGTTCGACGGGTTCTTCGCGCAGAGCGAGGTCGAGCGCCAGCAGGCCCGCGTCAAGTCGGCCGCATACCGGGTCGGCGAGACGGCGGAGTTCGTCGGGCTCGACGCCGTCGAGGCCTATCTCGAGGTGCTGCGTCACCGCGAGCGGGTGCAGATCGCCGAGGACAACGTGGCGACCCATCGCGGCACGCTGGGCAAGGTCCAGCAGCGCGCCGATGCCGGCGGCGGCAACATCGCCGACGTGCGTCAGGCCGAAGCGCGGCTCTCCGCTGCGGAGTCGGCCCTCGTCGAAACGCGCGGCGATCTGCGGGACGCCGAGGCGCTGTTCGAGCGGGTGATCGGCCAGAAGCCGGACACGCTCGAGGCGCCGACCCTGCCGGCCGCCGCCCTGCCGGACGACGTCGACGAGGCCGTCGCGACCTCCATCGAGAACAGCCCGACGGTTCAGTTCGCCCGCGCCGACGTCGAGTCGGCGCAGGCCGACGTGAAGCAGCAGGAGGCGAGCCTCTATCCGGATCTGCGTCTCGAGGTGGGCGGCTCCGTCGCCGACAATCTCGACGGCAAGACCGAGACGGAGCACGACGCGTCCGCTCTCCTCGTGCTGCGCTGGAATCTCTATCGCGGCGGCGCCGATACGGCGCGGATCCGCGAGTTCAAGCACCGCCTCGCCGAAGCCACGGACCTGCTCCGGGTCAACGAGCGCAACGTGGCCGAGGACGCCCGGGTGTCGTGGAACGCCATCGACGTCTCCCGCCAGAACGTGCAGATCCTGTCGCAGAACGTCGAGGCCAATCTCAGGACCCGCGACGTCTACGGCCAGCAGTTCGACATCGGACAGCGCGGCCTGCTCGATCTGCTCGACGCCAACAACGAGCTGTTCCTGTCCCGCGACAACCTGATCACGGCGCGCTATGCCGAGATCTTCGCGACCTACCGCCTGCTGGCGACCATGGGGGCTCTGGTCGAGACGGTCGGCGCGCCCGCGCCGGATGCGGCGATCGTCGCCGCCGAGAACTGACATCGGGTCGGCGGGCCCCCCGGGTCCGCCGACGGCCATCAGGAAAGGCCCTGCGGACCGCTCCGCGGGGCCTTTCCGATTCGATCTCGCCGAAGGTCCCGCAAGTCCCTCCGCTGCGCGCGAGAACCGCGTCGCCGCGGCACCCAGGCCGGCATGCGCCGCCCGATCATGTCGGGAAAGATGGAGGCCCGGACCGGAATCGAACCGATGTACGGGGATTTGCAGTCCCCTGCATGACCACTCTGCCACCGGGCCGGCGGCACGTCCGCGGATCGACGGAGCCGATCGGCCTGCGGGACGCGTCGATATAAGCCGGGCCGCAGAGGGGGTCAAGCCTGCCCCCCAGCCGGCTCCCGAGGCCGGGATGGCGCGGGACGCCTGCATTGTCTTGCTGCCTTGCGGCAAGTATAAAGCTGGCGGGCGGCCCGCCGCCCACCAGCTCGGTCAGCCAACGAATCGCCGGATCCTTCATGAATTTCGCCGCAGCGCGTCGCAACATGGTCGAAAGCCAGCTCCGCACCAATCGGGTGACGGACGAGAGACTGCTGGCGGCCTTCGAAGCCGTCCCGCGTGAGCTCTTCCTGCCGGAGCCGATGCGCAGCATCGCCTATGTGGACGACGACCTGGAGGTCGCTCCCGGCCGCTGGATGATGGAGCCGATGGTGCTCGCCCGCCTGCTCCAGGCCGCCGAGATCCGGCCGACGGATGTGGCGCTGTCGATCGGCTGCGGGACCGGCTATTGCTGCGCCATCCTGGCGCGGGTCGCCAATACCGTGGTCGCGGTCGAGAGCGACGGCGGGCTGGCCCGCCGGGCGGGGCGGATCCTCTCCGAGCTGTCGATCGACAATGTCGTCTTCGTCGAAGGGCGGCTCGCCGAGGGCAATCCGAGCCAGGCGCCCTACGACGTCATCCTGATCGACGGCGCCGTCGAGACGGTGCCCGAAGAGATACAGCGCCAGCTCGCCGAAGGGGGACGGCTGGTCACCGTCGTGCGCGGAACCGTGGGACGCGCCACGCTGATGACCCGCCGGGGCAACACCGTCTCGAGCCGCGTGCTGTTCGACGCCGCCGTTCCCGTTCTGCCCGACTTCGCGCTCGAGCCCGGCTTCGTCTTTTAGGGGACTCAGCATGACCGCCGCGCACCAGGCTCCGACGTTCCGCCGTCGCCGCTCACGCGTGCTGGGCGAGCTCCGCAAAGCCCTGCTGGGCGGGGTCGCCCTGCTGGCCGGGCTCGGCTGCGGCATCGAGCCCGTTTCGGCCGAGACGCTGAAGGAAGCCCTGGCGCTCGCCTATGACAACAATCCGCGGCTGCTCTCGTCGCGCGCCGAGCTTCGCGCCACCGACGAGTTCGTTCCCCAGGCGCTGTCGGGCTGGCGCCCCACCGTCACGGTCGACGGCCAGGTCGGCCGGGAGTGGGAGGACAGCTCCGTCGCAGGCTCGGACGATCTGACTCCGCGCGCCGCCAATCTCGGCGTCACGCAGCCGCTCTACCGCGGCGGCCGCACGGTGGCGGGAACGCGCCAGGCCGAGAACCAGGTCCTCGCCCAGCGCGAAGTGCTGGAGAGCGTCGAACAGGACGTGCTGTTCGAGGCGGTCGTCGCCTTCATGGACGTCCTGCGCGACGAAGCCGTGCTGCGGCTCAACATCAACAACGAGCAGGTCCTGCAGCGGCAGCTCGAGGCGGCGCGGGACCGCTTCGAGGTCGGCGAGATCACACGGACGGACGTGGCACAGGCCGAATCCCGCCTCTCCGGGGCCAATTCCGGCCGTATCGCCGCGGAGGGACAGCTCACGACCTCGCGCGCCATCTATCGCCAGGTCATCGGGCAGATGCCGGGAAGCCTGGTTCGCCCGGGACCGGCCGAGGACCTGCCGGCGACCGAAGACGAAGCCATCGCGAGCTCCGACAGCAATCCCAACGTGCAGGCGGCGGTCTATATCGAGCGCGCCGCGCGCGAGGGCGTCGACGTGGTGTTCGGCGAGCTGCTGCCGGAGGTGAGCCTGCGCGGCGATCTCACCACCGGCGAGGACATCAGCCAGAGCGGCGTGCAGAGCGATTCCGCGGCGATCCTCGCCCAGGTGGTGATTCCCCTCTACGAGGCCGGCGCGACCCATTCCCGGGTGCGCGAGGCCAAGGAGCGGGTCAGCCAGCGCCGTCAGGACATCGAGACCCAGCGCCGCTTCGCCGCCCAGGACGCGACGACGGCCTGGCGGGCGCTGGAGACGGCACGGTCGCAGATCGCGGCGTTCGAATCCCAGGTCCGGGCGGCGGAGATCGCGCTGGAAGGCGTGCAGCAGGAAGCGGCCGTCGGCTCGCGCACGGTTCTCGACATCCTGGATGCCGAGCAGGAGCTGCTCGATGCGCGGGTGAGCCTCGTGCGCGCCTTGCGGGACGAGGTGGTCGCCAGCTACCAGCTGCTCGCCGCCGTCGGCCGTCTGACCGCGGCCGATCTCGACCTCCCCGTCGAGATCTACGACGTCGAGGAGCACTACGAGGAAGTGCGCGACAAGTGGTGGGGCGTCGGCCCGTCCATCGACTGACGCCCTGCTGATGCGGCGCGCCGCGGAGGCCGCGCGGCCGGCTGTCCCGGACCGCCGTGATCGCCCGCGTCATGCCTCCTCGCAGGGTCGGCCGAACCTGCCGGACGGGTGTACAGCTTCGATCTAACTGTTTATGGTAACGCCGGATTTTCGCAGCGAAGGGCTGTGGAAAAGGCGGGGCGATAGTCGGACCGATGAGCGAAGCGCGCGGACAGCAAGAGCCGTCCATGGAGGAGATCCTGGCCTCCATCCGGCGGATCATCTCCGAGGACGGCGCGCCTCAGCAGGATCCCGAGATGAGGACCGAGCCGGCGCCCGCCGCCGCGGCGCCCGAGGACCGGACTCCCGCCCCTGCAGCCGCGGCTGCGGCCGAGGAGGCGGACGACGCGCTTCTCCTCACCGAGATGGTGAACGAGGACGGCAGCGTCGTCAGCCTCGCCGGGAAGCCGGACGTCGAGCTCGAGCCCGCGCCGATCGCGCCCGCCCCCGAGCCGCCCTTGCCGGAACCGCCAGCGGCGCCGCCCAAGCCGTCCCGCGCGGCCGCTCCCGCGGCGCCCGAACCGGCGGCGCCGTCCTTCCCGGAGGAGACGGCGCAGGAGCCGGAGCTCGGCGTCCTCGAGGAGGAGCCCGCGCCGGAGCCGCAGTCCCAGCCAGAACCGGAGCCGACCATGCCCGAGCCGGACCTGCCGGAAGAGCCGCGTGCAGAGGCGCCCCGCGCCGAGGAATCCGCCGCATCCGTCGAGCGGCTGGTCTCCGAGGCGACATTCGCCGCCTCCACGGCGGCGCTGTCGCAGCTGTCGCGGACCATGCGGAAGGACAGGGACATTCAGGTCGGCGGCGGACGCATGGTGGAAGACCTCGTGCGCGAGGCGCTGGAGCCGATGCTCAAGGCCTGGCTCGACGCGAATCTGCAGGAGATCGTCGAGCGGCTGGTCCGCCAGGAGATCGAGCGCATGGTACGCCGCGCCGAAGAGGACTAGCCCGCTTTCCCGGCGGCCACGCGGGGCCGGCATCTTCCTCGGCCCGCCGGTCCGCCGGGCCGTTTAGAACGTATCATCGAAGGAAGGTTCAGCGATGCTGGACAAGACCTTTCGACCCGACGAGGTCGAAGCCAGGCATTACGCTGCGTGGGAGGACGCCGGCGCCTTCGCCGCCGACCCGAGCTCGAACGCACAGCCCTACACGATCATGATGCCGCCGCCCAACGTCACGGGCAGCCTGCACATGGGCCATGCGCTCACCTTCACCCTGCAGGACGTGCTGATCCGCTATCAGCGCATGCGCGGCCGCGACGCGCTGTGGCAGCCCGGGACCGATCACGCCGGCATCGCCACGCAGATGGTGGTCGAGCGCAACCTGACGGCCATGGGGCAGACCCGGCACCAGCTCGGCCGCGCGGCCTTCGTGAACAAGGTGTGGGAGTGGAAGGCGGAATCCGGCGGCACCATCATCCGCCAGCTGCGCCGGCTAGGTGCCTCGCCCGACTGGCCGCGCGAGCGCTTCACCATGGACGAGGGGCTGAGCGCCGCCGTGCGCAAGGTCTTCGTCCAGCTCTATCGCGAGGGGCTGATCTATCGCGACAAGCGGCTGGTCAACTGGGACCCGAAGCTGCACACCGCGATCTCCGACCTCGAGGTGGAGCAGCGCGAGGTGAAGGGGAATCTCTGGCATTTCCGCTATCCGATCGAGGGGCAGGACGGCCGCTTCATCGTCGTCGCCACCACGCGCCCCGAGACCATGCTGGGCGACACCGCCGTCGCCGTTCATCCGGATGACGAGCGCTACCAGGACCTGATCGGGCGTCACGCGGTCCTGCCGCTGGTCGGCCGGCGCATTCCGATCGTGGCCGACCTGCACGCCGATCCGGAGACCGGCAGCGGCGCGGTGAAGATCACCCCGGCGCACGACTTCAACGATTTCGAGGTCGGGCGGCGGCACGGCCTGCCGATGGTCAACGTCTTCGACGAGAACGCGGCGCTCAACGAGAACGCGCCCGAAGCCTATCGCGGCCTCGACCGCTTCAAGGCGCGCGAGGCGGTGGTCGCCGCCCTGCAGAGCCTCGATCTCGTCGAGAAGATCGAGGACCACGCCATGACGCTGCCCTATGGCGATCGCTCGGGCGTCGTCATCGAGCCCTGGCTCACCGACCAGTGGTACGTCGACGCGGCGACACTGGCGAAGCCCGCCATCGAGGCGGTGGAGCAGGGGCGCACCCGCTTCGTGCCCAAGCAGTGGGAAGCGACCTATTTCGACTGGATGCGCAACATCCAGCCCTGGTGCATCTCGCGCCAGATCTGGTGGGGGCACCAGGTGCCGGCCTGGTACGGCCCGGACGGCAAGGTCTTCGTCGCCGAGACCGAGGAGGCCGCCGTCGCCGAAGCCGCGGCGCATTACGGCGTGCCGGTCAAGCTGACGCGCGACGAGGACGTGCTCGACACCTGGTTCTCCTCCGCGCTCTGGCCGTTCTCGACCCTCGGCTGGCCGGAGCACACGCCCGAGCTCGACCGCTACTATCCCGGCGACGTGCTGGTGACCGGCTTCGACATCATCTTCTTCTGGGTGGCCCGGATGATGATGATGGGCCTCCATTTCATGGGCGAGGTGCCGTTCCGCACCGTCTACATCCACGCGCTGGTGCGCGACGAGTTCGGCCAGAAGATGTCGAAATCCAAGGGGAACATCATCGATCCCCTGGAGACGATCGAGAAATACGGCTGCGACGCGCTGCGCTTCACGCTCGCGGCGCTGGCCGCCCAGGGCCGCGACATCAAGCTCGCGGAGTCGCGCGTCGAAGGCTACCGCAACTTCGCCACCAAGCTCTGGAACGCGACGCGCTTCTGCCAGATGAACGGCTGCGCGCTCGACCCCGGGTTCGCCCCGGCCGGCGCCGCGCAAAAAATCAATCGCTGGATCGTCGGACGGCTGGTGCAGACGGCGCGGCGCGTGGAGGCGGCGCTCGACGACTACCGGTTCAACGAGGCGGCGCACGCGCTCTACCACTTCGTCTGGCACGAGTTCTGCGACTGGTATCTCGAGTTCACGAAACCCGTCCTCGCCGGCGAGGATGCCGCCGCGGCCAGGGAGACGCGCGCCGCGACCGCCTGGGTGCTGAACCAGGTGCTCCATTTCCTGCATCCGATCATGCCCTTCATCACCGAGGAGCTCTGGCAGCAGACCGGCGGCGCGGCCGTTGCGCGCACGCGATTCCTGATGTCGGCCGACTGGCCGAGCTATGATGACGCGCTGATCGACGAGGCGGCGATCGGCGAGATCGACTGGGTGGTGCGGCTGGTGTCCGAGATCCGCGCGGTGCGCACGGAGATGAACGTGCCGCCGTCCGCCCAGATCCCCGCCGAGCTGCACGACGCGGGAGACGTCTCGCGCAGGCGGCTCGACGACTACCGCGACCTCGTCCTGCGTCTGGCGCGGCTGTTCCGCATCGAGCCGGTGGACGGTCCCGTCGCCAAGGGCGCGGCGCAGATCGTGATCGACGAGGCGACGGTCGCGCTGCCTCTCGCCGGGATCATCGACATCGCCCAGGAACGCGGCCGCCTCGCCAAGGAGCTCGACAAGGCCAAGGGCGAGGTGAGCAAGCTCGAGAAGAAGCTCGGCAACGAGCAGTTCGTCGCCAAGGCGCCGCCCGAGGTGGTCGCCGAGCAGCGGCAGCGCCTGGCCGACGCCGCCCTGGCGCGGGACAAGCTCGCGGGCGCCCTGGAGCGCCTGGCCGGACTCTAGCGTCCCAGCGGGCTTTACGCCCGGCCGGCGGTGGGCGGATAATCGGTCCATGGCGGGCCGGTTCCTTCGGCAGGGCGCTTGGCTGGCCGCGACCGTCGCGGCCGGGCTGGCGACCGTCGGGTCCGCCGCGCCCGCGCCGGCCGGAACGTTCAGCGCAGGCGGCCTCACCTTCAGCGACGAGCTCGGCGGGTTCGTGCTCCTCGGCGTGTCGGGAAACGGCACGCTCGACGACCCGTTCGTCGTCGTCGAGGAGGTGAAGGACGGGGCGCCCGCGATCCTGGTGATCCGGGGTCTCAGCGTCGAGTACGGGAACCGGATCGGCAGCCACCATCTGGCCGGCTTCGCCCTGACCAAGATAGCCATCAACCGCACCGGCAACACCTGGTCGCGCTACGAGGTGGAGCTGCGCGAGGTGCCGCATTTCCAGAGCCCCTATGGCGACGGGCTGTCCTTCGGCCAGGGCGGCCAGATCGGCCGGCCCTTCGTGGCGACGGGCTTCGCCGGCAACCGGGAAATCGACGAGCCCTACGACTCCGTCGTGTTCGACGGCGGCGCCATCGCGCCGGGCGACTCCGCGACCTTCGCGGTGGTGGTGACGGACACCACGCCGAACTCGCCGGTCTTCATCGTCCAGCAGCCCATGCAGGAAGTCGCCCGCACCTCGGTCCCGGCGCAGCTCGCCGCCGCGAGCTACGGACCGAAATAGCAGCCCGCACGCGATCTGGTTGGTCTGCGTCCATGCGCTCAGCGCAACGCGGCATACCCGAATGCGGGCTGGCGGCCCGCCGGGCCCGGCCGGTATGCTGCGCCCGGTGACGGAACCGGGACTTATTGCAAAGGGGCGCGCCATGGCCGCCGAGAAGACGTTCGACAAGTCCAGCCTGCCGAGCCGCCATGTCTCGATCGGCGCACAGAGCGCGCCGCATCGCTCCTACTACTACGCCATGGGCATGACGGCGAAGGAGATCGAGCAGCCCTTCGTCGGCGTGGTCACGACCTGGAACGAGGCCGCGCCCTGCAACATCGCCCTGTCGCGCCAGGCGCAGGCGGTGAAGAAGGGCGTGAAGGCGGCGGGCGGCACGCCGCGCGAGTTCACGACCATCACCGTGACCGACGGCATCGCCATGGGCCATGCCGGGATGAAGTCGTCGCTGGTCAGCCGCGAGGTGATCGCCGATTCCACCGAGCTCACCGTGCGCGGCCACTGCTACGACGCGCTGGTCGGGCTGGCCGGCTGCGACAAGTCGCTGCCCGGTCTCATGATGGCGATGGTGCGGCTCAACGTGCCCTCGGTGTTCATGTATGGCGGCTCGATCCTGCCCGGCCGGTTCCGCGGCCGTGACGTGACGGTCCAGGACGTGTTCGAGGCGGTCGGGACCCACGCCGCCGGCAAGATGTCGGACGAAGACCTGCACGAGCTGGAATGCGTGGCCTGTCCCTCGGCCGGATCGTGCGGCGGCCAGTTCACCGCCAACACCATGGCCTGCGTCTCCGAGGCCATGGGGCTCGCCCTGCCGGGCTCGGCGGGGGCGCCGGCGCCCTATGAATCGCGCGACGCCTATGCCGAGGCCTCCGGCCAGGCGGTGATGCGGCTGATCGAGACCAATCTGCGGCCGCGCGACATCGTCACCCGCAAGGCGCTGGAGAACGCGGCGATGGTGGTGGCCGCGACCGGCGGGTCGACCAATGCCGGGCTGCACCTGCCGGCGATCGCACACGAGGCCGGCATCGCGTTCGACCTGCACGACGTCTGCGAGATCTTTAAGAGGACGCCCTATATCGCCGACCTCAAGCCCGGAGGCCGCTACGTCGCCAAGGACATGTACGAGGTCGGCGGCGTGCCGGTGCTGATGAAGGCGCTGCTCGACGGCGGCTACCTGCACGGCGACTGCATGACGGTGACCGGCAGGACCATCGCGGAGAATCTGGCCGAGGTGGCGTTCCCGGCCGACCAGGACGTGATCCGCCCGACCGGTACCCCGATCACGCCGACCGGCGGCGTCGTCGGCCTCAAGGGCAATCTCGCGCCGCAGGGCGCGATCGTGAAGGTTGCCGGCATGAAGACGCTGACCTTCACCGGCAAGGCCCGCTGCTTCGACTGCGAGGAGGAGGCCTTCAAGGCGGTCGAGGCCGGCAACTATCGCGAAGGCGAGGTGCTGGTCATCCGCTACGAGGGGCCGCGCGGCGGCCCCGGCATGCGCGAGATGCTGGCCACCACCGCGGCGATCTACGGCCAGGGCATGGGCGACAAGGTCGCGCTCATCACCGACGGCCGGTTCTCCGGCGCGACGCGCGGCTTCTGCATCGGCCATGTCGGGCCGGAGGCGGCGGTGGGCGGCCCGATCGGGCTCCTCCGCGACGGCGACGTGATCCGCATCGACGCGGAAAAGGGCACGCTCGAGGTCGAGCTGTCCGAAGCGGAGCTCGCCGAACGCCGCAAGGCCTGGCAACCGCGCAGGCACGACTATCAGTCGGGCGCGCTCTGGCGCTATGCCCAGACGGTCGGCGACGCGGAGAAGGGCGCCGTCACCCATCCGGGCGGCCAGGCCGAGACCCACGTCTACGCGGACATCTGACGGCCGGCATCACACAGGAAGCCGCAGGAAGACTCGTGCAGCAGAACCGGTTCCTGGGCTTCCTGCTGCTCACCTTCGCCACCGCGTTCACCTCGACCGCCGGGGTGCTCCTGCGCTGGCTGGACGAGCCCGCCGAATGGCGCACGATCTTCTATCGGGCGCTGTTCTTCGCGGCGACGCTGATCGTCTGGGTCGGCGTCACCCGGCGCGGCCGATACGTCCAGGCGCTGCGCTCGGTCGGCGCGACGGGGCTGCTCTGCGCCCTGTTCTACACGATCTCCACCACCACCTTCGTGTTCGCCCTGTTCCATACCACGGTGGCGCGCACCGTGTTCATCAACGGCCTCACGCCGCTCTTGACCGGCATCATCGCCTGGATCCTGCTGCGCGAGCGGGTCGCTGCGGCGACCTGGGCCGGCATCGCGCTGGCCATGGCCGGCATCGTGATCATGACGCGGGAAGATCTGACGGCGGGCTCCGTCACCGGCGACACGCTGGCACTGGTTTGCTCGCTTTCGGCCGCCACCATGTACACCATGATCCGCCGCGGCCGGGCGGTGGACATGCTGCCGGCCTTCATCGTGGCCGCCTTCATGACCGCCGCGGTCGCTGCGCCCTGGATCGACGACTTCGCCGCGTCCTGGCACGACCTCGGCATCTACGCCCTGCTGGGCTGCGTGCAGCTCGGCGTCCAGTACGTCCTGCTCACCATGGGTGCGCGCCATCTGCCGGCGGCGGAGGCGGCGCTCACCACGCGGATGACCCTGGTGCTGGCGCCGCTCTTCGCCTGGCTCGGCGCCGGCGAGGTCCCGGGGGAAATGACGCTGATCGGCGGCGCCGTCATCGTCGCCGCCATCCTGCTGCACGGGGCCTGGACCTTGCACGGCGAAAGGCGGCGGGCCAAAGTGCCGGCCGAGGCCATGGGAGAGTAAGGATGGCGCTGTCCCTTTCCACCCCGCGCGGAGCCGCCGGCCGTTTCCTTCGGCCGCTCCTCCTGTTGCCGCTCCTGCTGCTCGCATCCTGCGGGGTGAACAACATCCCGACCTTCGAGGAGGCGGCGAAGGCGGCCTGGAGCCAGGTGCTCAACCAGTACCAGCGCCGCGCCGACCTGGTGCCCAACCTGGTCGAGACGGTGAAGGGCTACGCGGCGCATGAGCGCGAGACGCTGCAGGAGATCACCGAGGCGCGCTCCCGGGTCGCCCAGATGCAGATCCCGCCGGACATCCTGACCAACCCGGAGGCGTTCGAGGCCTTCCAGCGCAACCAGGCGGCGCTCTCCGGCGCGCTGTCGCGGCTGCTGGTCGTCGTCGAGCGCTATCCCGATCTCAAGGCCAACCAGAACTTCCTGACCCTGCAGTCGCAGCTGGAAGGCACAGAGAACCGGATCGCCGTCGCCCGGCGCGACTACATCGAAGCGGTCCGGGTCTACAACACGGAACTCCGGACGATCCCGGGCCGGTGGTGGGCCGCGTTCCTCTACCCGGATGCGGAGCCGATGGAGACCTTCACCATCGCCGAGGAGTCGATGCAGGCCCCCAAGGTCGATTTCGGCACGGGCGCGACCGGCGGGTGAGGCAGGCGGTTTGCCCGTCGCGGCGATGCGCTGGTCATTCATTCTCTTCGTGCTGCTGATCGCGACAGCGCCGCTGTCGCGAGGGCTGGCGGTCGAGTATCCGCCGCTCACCGGGCGGGTGGTCGACCAGGCCGGGGTGATCACGGCCGAAAGCCGCAGCCGGCTCGACCAGTTGCTCGCGGCGCACGAGCGCGAGACCGGCAACCAGGTGGTGGTGGTCACCGTCGCCTCGCTCGACGGTGAGAGCATCGAGGAGTACGGCGTCGGGCTGGGCCGCCAGTGGGCGATCGGCCGGGAGGGCGAGGACGACGGCGTGCTGCTGATCGTCGCGCCGAACGAGCGGGAGGTCAGGATCGAGGTCGGCTACGGCCTCGAGGGCACGCTGACCGATGCGCTCGCCTTCCAGATCATCCAGAACGAGATCCTGCCGCGCTTCCGCGCCGGCGATCTCGACGGCGGGATCGTCGCCGGCGCAGAGGCGATCCTGCGGACGCTCGACGGCGAGTACACTCCGGAGCCCTGGACCGCCCGCTCGGCCGAGGCCGGCGCGGTGAAGCAGCTGCCGATCCCCGGCTGGGTGGTGCCGGTGCTGTTCTTCGGCATCTGGCTGCTCGTCGTCTACATCGTGCGCCGCCACGGCGGGCGCGGCGGCGGCTACGGGGTCGGCGTACCCGGCATGGGCGGCCTCGCCGGCAGGCGGCGCGGCGGCTTTTCCCGAGGCGGCGGGTTTTCGGGCGGCGGCGGCTCCTTCGGCGGCGG